>CAZKMS010000114.1:0-19716 GCA_964553805.1 uncultured Verrucomicrobiaceae bacterium | reverse complement strand
CGTCGGTCACGACACGCTCGCGGTGCGCGATGTCGATCTTCACCTTCTCAATCTCGCGCTCCAGTTCGTGCTTCTGCTTGGCCAGTTGCTCCGCCGCCGCGAGGGTTTCCCTCCCGAAGTGCTCGGAATCGGTCTTGCGTACCAAGGCAAGGTAACGCTGGAGTTCCTCGCCCATCTCGGTGTGCTGGCGCTGAAGCTCGGCGAGCTTCGCTTTCAGGGGGCGGATTGACTTGCTCTTTTCCTCATTGGTAGAGGCGACCGCCGCCTTGATGATTTCAGGCCAACGGCCAATCTCGCCCAAAATCTGAATCACGAAGTCATCAATGGCCCGCGCGGGAACATTGCGCAGGGAACATGCGGCGGCCTTGCCGTCCTTGCTGACGTCGTTGCAGGTGTAATAGAGGTAGGGATTGCCGTCCCGGTCCTTTTTGCCGCCCGGCTTGGGCGTGAGGCGGTGGCCGCATTCCCCGCACCGGCAGTGGGTGCATAAAGGCGAAATTTGCTCTCTCGCTCCGCATGGCCGGGCAAGGCGGCTCCTTATCTTTCCATACAATTCTCAATTTCCAATAAAACGATGAACGACTTTTTTGTGACCAACCCCGACTACAGGGAATTTCTTGCAGAATTAACCCGCCGTGTCCAGTCGGCACGAGTGACAGCCGGGCGTGCCGTCAACCGCGAACTGGTAACGCTCTATTGGGACATTGGGCGGGGCATCGTGGAGAAACAGCGCACCCAAGGCTGGGGCAACGCGGTGGTGGAGAAGCTGGGGACGGACCTGCGGCGGGAGTTCCCCGGTGTGACCGGCTTTTCCGCCGACAATCTTTGGCGGATGCGCCAGTTTTATCTGGAGGGAACGAATGAGGAGTTTCTCGGGCTTCTCGATCCCACTGTGACGGGGCCATTTCTGGAACAGCCTGTTCCAGAAATGGAGGAACAAGCGAAAAGCGCGATTCTGGAACAAGTTGTTCCAGAAAGGCAGATGGCAGCCGCGCGGGAACTGATGGCGCTGGTTCCTTGGGGGCATCACGTCGAACTGATGAAGAAAGTGAAGTCCCCGGACGCGCGGCTGTTCTACCTGCGGGAAACCGCGCGTTTCGGCTGGAGCCGCGCCGTGCTCCTCCACCAGATCAAGGCGAGCACGTTCGAGCGCTCGTCGCGGGAGAGGAAAACCCACAATTTTGAGGTGGCCTTGCCGGACGACATGGCCGAGCAGGCGGAGGAGATGCTGAAAAGTCGCTACAATCTGGAGTTCCTCGGCCTGAAGCAGCGGATGAGGGAAAGGGACTTGGAGCAACGGCTGATCGAGCGGGTGCAGCAGTTCATTCTGAGCTGGGCTACGGGTTCTGCTTCATCGGACGGCAATACCGGCTGGCGCTTGGGTAAAAGGAATACTTCGTGGATCTCCTGTTCTACCACCGCTTCCTGAAAGCGCTGGTGGCGGTGGATTTGAAGGTGAGAGGATTCGAGCCGGAGCACGCGGGCAAGATGGACTTCTACCTGAACGTGCTGAACGAGAAGGAACGCGCCCCCGATGACCGCCCCTCCATCGGCATCATCCTTTGCGCGGAGAAGAATGACGTGGAAGTCGAGTTCGCACTGAATCCAAGATGAATCCCATCGGAGTGGCCGAATACCGGCTTCAAGACGATCTTCCGGCAGAGTTCAAAGGGAAGATGCCGACGGCCAAGCAGCTTGCGGATGTGGTGCGGGAGGCATTGCCGGGAGACAAGTAAGGGATTTGGCGTGGACTTCGGCTATACCTGACTGCGAGCGGTCGGCAGTGCCGCTCACGGGTTGGCACCCAGCGAGATCTGGGTGTAAACGGTCGTAATTGGACCAAATTGGACCAAATTGGACTGAATTGGACTTGAAAATGGACATTCGGGGGCGAGACTCCTCCATGTTTTCCCAACTGCCGCAGACCATCCCCATCTCTGCCGAGATGCTCCGGCTAGTAAGCGAGATCGACGAGTTCAAGGGCCATTGGCGCACCTGGCAGTCGCTCACACCGGAGCGCCTGCAAGGTCTGCGCCGCGTTGCCACCATCGAGAGCATCGGTTCGTCCACGCGCATCGAAGGCTCGCGTCTCAGCGACCGCGAAGTGGAGGCTTTGCTCGGACGCCTCGAAATCAAGTCCTTCGCCACCCGCGATGAGCAGGAGGTCGCGGGCTACGCCTACGTCATGGAGCAGGTCTTCGCGCACTTCAGCGAGATCCCGCTCACAGCGAACATGCTGCGCCAGCTCCATCGCGATCTGCTGCAATACAGCACCAAGGACGAACGCCATCGCGGCGATTGGAAATCATCACCCAATCACGTCGCTGCCTTCGATGCCGATGGCAAAGAGCTGGGCATCGTCTTCGAGACCAGCAGCCCTTTCGACACACCCTCGCATATGGACGCCCTGCTCGACTGGCACCGCCGCGCCGAGGCGGACACCGGGCTGCATTCTTTGCTGCGCATCGGCATTTTCATCGTCGTCTTCCTCGCCATCCATCCCTTTCAGGACGGCAATGGCCGCCTCTCGCGCATCCTCACCACGCTGCTGCTCCTGCGTGCCGGCTACGGTCACGTGCCCTACAGTTCGTTGGAGAGCATCATCGAGCAAAACAAAGAAGCCTACTACCTAGCCCTCCGCCGCACCCAAACGACGTGGCGGGAAACCAACGCCGATTGGTCCGCTTGGTTGATGTTTTTCCTCCGCAGCATCCGCCAGCAAATCACCCGCCTCCAGCAGCGCCTCGACGCCACCCGTCCGCAGCTCTCCCCCCTCGCCCGCCAGCTCGCCACCCTTTTCGAGACAAGGGAAACCCTCACCAACGCCCAAGCCGTCACCCTCACCGGAGCCAGCCGCTCCACGCTGAAAGCGAAGTTCGCCGAACTCGTCGCTGCCGGAGTCGTGGAGGCGCATGGGAAGGGGCGCGGGGCGTTCTATGCGAAGACAGCGAAATCACCGGGTAGACCGAACTGATCCGAAACCACGCTCAGGGCGAATCAACTCACTCACGCAAATGCTGCTTCCTCGCCACGATTACTCCGTCACCTTGGGCGATAAGCTCAATCTGCTCGCATCGGTTATCAAAACCCGTTCAAGAGCTGGGTTGACTGATGGGAACAAGGTTCTGGAGCCAATTGTTCGCAGAACTTTCAATGCGCTCTTTGGCTGGAATCTCATCAACTTGAACACAGAACAGGCGAACTTTCCGGTGGCAGACCTTGGCGACCGATCTCGACGCATCGCGATACAGGTCACGAATGAGGCAAGTTCCGATAAAATCACACGAATTGCGGCTAAGGCATCAGAGCATCATTTGGAAGCAGACTTCGACAAACTCATCGTGTTCTTTTTGTTGAGCGAGAAGCCCGGACTCTGAGGTGGACAATGTGATCTCTAGTTGCGGGCACAGGGATCTCTAGTGGCGCCGTAGAGCATGTTTCATGCGGGAGGCAAGACTCCGTGTAATCGTGGGAGCAGCCCCCCCTTCAAAATCAAGGGCGGCTTGCATCTGATGCCAGGATTCAGCCCTAATTGGCCAAATTGGTACGCGGGGAGGGGGTCGAACCCTCGACCAATTGGTTAAAAGCCAACTGCTCTACCACTGAGCTACCCGCGCTCGTTTTTTGGGGCGGCATACATACCCGTCAACACGGGGGCTGCAAGCAGGAATAGTCGGCAGCGCGCAGTTTTTCCGTCAAGTCCAGCAGGTCCGCTCCGGGGCGCTTGACATGCCAGGCATGCATGCCGGCAGCCGTGGCCCCGACCACATCGGTCTCCACCTCGTCCCCAACGTAAACCGCGTGCTCCGCCGCCACGGACGCCGCAGCCAAAGCACGTTCGAAGATTCGGGGATGCGGTTTGGACACGCCAACCACGCTGGAAAGAGTCCATGTGCGGAAGTGGGGGAGGATCCTTAGACCTCCCAGAATGCTCAGCAGACGGCAGTCGAAATTTGAGATCAAATGCAACTCGAAACGCTGCTCCAATGCCTGCAAAGCCGGCAGCACATCGTCGAAAAGACGCCAGGCGCTCGCCTGCGCAAAATAGCGGTACAGGTCGTCGAAAAGCGTGACGAATTCCGTTTCGGGCAGCGGCTCTACCGTGACGCAGTCAAAGCTGCGCCGCACCAAGCCGGACCACCAGGAGCGGTCGTCATCCGGCGACGATCCGCCTGCGGGGTGCACCGGTGGCGGCGTCTGTTGCCACGAGCGCATGAAAGCCGCCTGCAGCGCGGCTGGATCAGCGTCGATCCCGCGTGTGGCCGCCAAGCGCGAATAAACCTGCCCAACGGGCTCAACCAGTTCGATCAAAGTGCCCGCGGCATCAAAGAAGAGGCAGCGGATCACGGCTCAGCAAACGACAGACCGGATGTCCGCCCGGACTCAGGGCGTCACGCTGCGGTAGCCCTTGCCGCTTTTGCCGGAGTAGCTCTCCTGGTAAGTCTCCTCAACCACGATGTCCGCCGGTTGCTTGTATCTGCCCATGCCTTTGCGTTTGAACAGACAGCCACGGTCATTGTAGCTGCCCACCATCCAGGGCTCGGTGGAACAGGAAGCTAGCAGGGTAAGCGAAACGAGAGCGAGAAGCCATTTCATAACGGAAGAATTGCAGTTTGGCGGCTCTTGCCTGCATTTGTCAAAAAAATTCTCCAGCGAATGCGCAATTCTCTCGGATTGGACCCGCCTCAATAACCGGAAAAGTAGCTGGAGGAATACGAATTCACTGTTCCGGCAACACGCTTGCGATTTTGCAGCGGAGCCCAAAAACTGCCGGTAAAACTGCTAAAACGCCGCCAGGTCGGCTGATCGCTGGGCGGATAGGAGCTGGCGTAACTTGAATTGACCGGCGCCACTCCCGCAGCCGCATTGCTGTTGACTTTCTTGCTGGCGACCACAGCGGGATTTCCACTGGCGTACTTTTGCGCCGCCTCCATCGCGCTGAGCAGCCAGTCGGTGCCGGTGCCGGTGGCCTGCTCCATGACGGCATCAAGCAGCGGGTCATAAGCAAACCGATTTTGCAAGGCCACTGGCGCCTCCGCCAGCAGAACTCGCGAAGTCCCGTTGCTGTGGGAGAACACAATGTGCGTGTTGTTGATTTCGCGCACGCGCGCGTTTCGCAAAGTCTGGAAACCAACGGCCAGGTCGCCCAGCTCGGTACCTGGGGCTTTGACGCGCACATGCTCGCGATAGCGGTGCTTATATTCGACGAACTCCTCCATGCAGGCGCGCATGGCATCGGCTGTCTTGTTGAGTTGCTTCACACCCGACGCGAAGGCGTTGAAGTCGGCCTCCTTGGCATCCAGATCCTTCAGGTAAGCTTTTCTCAAGGCGCTGACCGAACGCGAAAGCTCGTTCACCTGCTGTGACAACTGCTGCTGCCTCTCCGTCAAGGCTTCGACGCCGGGCGCGTCATTGCGGCAACTGGCAAAGGTCGCCACAAGCGCGAGGGCAAGAGCACAGAATACGCGGATCATACAAGCCCATAATAAAGAGCACTAACGCCAGGGCAAGCGCAAAACCAGCCAAACCCGGATCTCCCTATGTTTGACCGCCTAGTCTGAGCTTTGCGGCAGCGGCCGCATTTGCTGCGCCAGTTTGTGCAGAATGCCGTTGACGAAGGAACCCGACTCCCCTCCCCCCAGCATCTTGGCCACTTCGATCGCCTCGTTGAGAATGACCGGCGCCGGCACATCCTGGGCCGTCGCCAGTTCGTAGGCGGCAAGGCGCAGCACGTTGCGGTCCACGACCGCCAGGCGCTCAAAACTGTAGTTTTCCAGCAGCACCCGGATTTGCTCGTCGATCTGCCCGCGGTCTTTCAGCACGCCCTCGATCAAAGCTTCGGCAAAATCCCGGGCCGCCCCCTTGATGCTGTGAAGCTCCCAAAACGCGGCGCGATCGGCCTGTCCCGTATCGCCATGCATCTCGTTTGCGAACAGGTATTGCACTGCCGCCAGCCTGCCATCTCGTCGTTTGCCCATGATCTTGTTGCGGTGTCAGGCGTCTCCGCCTCCGGAAAACTTGGCGCGCATGGCAGCGAAGAGCCGGACCATGTTGGCGGCGACCCGGGCCGCTTCGGTGCCCCGGTTGATGCCCACACCGAGACAGCGCTCCTCGGCCTGCTCTTCGTTCTCAAGCAGCAGCACCTCGTGCACCACCGGCACACAATGATGAGTCGCGGCGCGCTGGAGCGCATCGGTCACCGAGGCGGCGATGAGGTCGGCGTGCTCGGTCGCGCCGCGCAAAATGACCCCCAGCGCAATGACGGCGTCCGGATGCGAACTCCGCAGCACCAGCTCGGTGCAGACAGGGATTTCAAAGGCTCCCGGCACGCGGTAGGAAGTGATGGTGGCATTGGGCGCGATCTCCTGCAGCTCGTCACGCGCGGCGTTGAGCATGCCCTCGACATAGCCTTCATTGTAAAGACTGGCGACGATGGCAATGGAGAGGCGTTCCTGACTCGGACGCGGGCGAAGGGGTATGGGACCGGCCATGTGAAGTGATGTTATCTGTGTGGGATTGGATGAGTCAGAGTCTGTGCCCGAGTTTTTCGCGCTTGGTTTCCAGGTAGCGGGCATTGTGCTCGTTCGGCTCCTGTTTGATCGGGACCTGCTCGACGATTTCCAGGTTGTGGCCGTCAAGGCCGACGACCTTGCGCGGGTTGTTGGTCATCAGGCGGATTTTGCGCACCCCAAGATCGGAGATGATCTGCGCACCGATGCCGTAGTCGCGCAGGTCCATCGGGAAACCCAGCTTCAAGTTGGCTTCCACCGTGTCGAGCCCTTCCTCCTGCAGCTTGTAGGCCTTGATCTTGCCGTGCAACCCAATGCCGCGCCCCTCGTGGCCGCGCATGTAAACGATCACGCCAGCCCCCTCCATCTCCACCCGTTCCATGGCCGCATGCAACTGGCTGCCGCAATCACAGCGACGGGACGCAAAAATATCCCCGGTGAGGCACTCGCTGTGCACTCTGACCAGCGTCGGCTGTCCGGGATCCACCACGCCTTTGACCAGGGCGATGTGATGCGTGCCATCCAGCACGCTGCGATAGAGGTGCAGGCGAAAGCTGCCGTAGTCGGTGGGCATGTCCACTTCCTCGATTTTCTCGATCAACCGCTCGCTGCGCCGCCGCCAGGCAATGAGGGAAGCGATGCTGCACATGCGCAGCCCGTGTTTTTGAGCGAAGACGCGCAGATCCGGCAGACGGGCCATCGTGCCATCCGGATTCATCACCTCGATGAGCACACCCGCTTCACGCAACCCCGCGAGCCGCGCCAAATCCACCGCGGCCTCGGTGTGCCCGGCGCGGCGCAAAACGCCACCCGGCTTGGCCACCAGTGGATTGATGTGACCCGGCTGCACAAAGTCCTCGGCTGCCGCGTGGGGATCGGCCAAAAGGCGGATGGTGCGGGCGCGATCGGCGGCGCTGATGCCGGTGCTGATGCCAGCGGCGGCATCGACCGTCACCGTGAAATCGGTGCGAAACGCCTCGCGGTTTTGCGGCACCATGCTCTCCAGGTGCAGGTGGCGGGCGATCTCCAGGGACACCGGCACGCACAGCATGCCGCCGCCTTCGCGCACCATGAAGGTCACCATCTCGGGCGTGATTTTCTCTGCCGCGCAAATCAAATCCCCCTCGTTCTCGCGATCCTCGTCATCGGTGACAATCACCATTTTCCCATCGCGCAGATCTGCGAGCACAACTTCCAGCGGGTCGAATGGCGTGTCGGTTGGAATGGACATGGGGGAATAAAAAGAGCCGCGCACGGGAGGAATTCCGCACGGAATCGCCACCTCTAGCCTCTTCGCCGAAGAATGCCAGCAGTTCCCGCCGGGAAAAATCAGGCGCCCTTGAGCACTTGCCGGGCGGCGCGATTGCCCGACTCGACACCGCCATTCATGAAACCCGGCGAGACCAGGCTGGTGTGCTCCCCGGCGAAAAGCAGCCGCCCGTCCAGTTCAGGAGTCGGAGAAGCCGCGTAAATCCAGGTGTATTGGCCGACGAGCGGGGCGCTGTAGCTGCCCAGCGCGGTGGCCACCTTGGGCCAGTTCATAGATCCCGCTTTGCCGTCGTAAGCCGCTTTGATGCCGGCAAACACCGCGTCCAGCTCGTCGAGGTAGCCGCTCATCGCCGCCTCCGAATACCGCGCCGCCCGTGTGCCTCCGAGGAGATTGGTGATCAGGCCGCGCTCGCCCGCTTGGCCGCGACTGGTTTCCCAGACATTTTGAAAGCTGCGCGCGTCGGAAAAAACACTGCCATTGGCCGCAGGCTCCTCCGCTGCCTGCCGCCAGACGCGGCTGCGGAAACTGCGAAACACTTTGACGTTGTTGCCATAACCCATTTCTCGAATGCAGCGCTTCTTTCCGGCACTCAGCGGAAGATCATCGATGCCTCCCACATGGCGCAGCACAGTGAATGGCAGCGCGAGGATGACGCGATCGTAGCTGTAGGCAGCCGGGCCTTTTTCGGTGGCGAATTCCAGGCGGATCTTGTCACCCTCGTCATCGAGGCGCCGCAGCCTGCGCTCGAGACGCAGGTCCACCTTGCCCGTGATCGCCGCGTGCAGCGCCTCCGGCAGGCTCGAGTTGCCGCCCTCAATGCGCCAAGCCTCGTCACTTTCCCCGAACACCTGAAAACCATCGGCAGCGTCCGGATTGATGAAGTCCACCAAGTTCAAACTGGATTGGCGCTCAACTTCGATGCCGAACTCGGGCTCGTAGGCCGCCACCAGCAATTCGATGACCCACGGTTCGCAGTCGCGGCCACGATCCGCCAGGTAATCGGCCAGCGAGATTTGATCCAGTTGCCTGGCCTTTTCGGTGAAATCGCCTTTGGCGTCATAAACTCCCTCCGCGTCCGCTGCGATTCGCCCGCCCAGGGGACGAAAGGCGCGCACCACTTCGTGCTCCGAATACCGCCTGCCACCAAACCAGAACGTGTCCCGGCCGCGCTCGCCCTTGACGAGGTTCTGCACTCGCAGGCCAAGCTCCCGCGCCAGCCGGATCAAATCCTTGTGACCGCTGTCCACCAACTCGGCGCCAAGCTCCACGAACTGCCCGTCGGCGTTGAATTGCCGGCGAGTGAAAATGCGGCCGCCGAGACGCGAGCCCGCCTCATACAAATGCACACGTTGCCCTGCCTTTTGCAGCCGGTAGGCCGCCGTCAGCCCAGCGACCCCGCCGCCCACCACCGCCACCGGCTCCTCGCTGCGGCCGGGCGTGCCCGCACAGGCGGCAAGCATGGCCCCTGCCCCGCCCGCGCTGGCACGCCGCAGAAACTCCCGGCGTGACAGCGGCAGTTTCGGAGAGCTTTGCTGCAAAGCCCGCATGACCTGGCGGAAGAAAAGAGTGCGTCCCGGCATGCGCGCAGACTAGCTGAGCCGTCAAAACTGGCAACGACAGCTTCGCGCGTGCCGGCAAATCGCATCGTCCGCCATTCCTCTTCCTGCAGAAAGCTCGCAAGCCATAAAGACAGCTCCGAGGACATGATCAAAGCCCCGCTCGGCTTGGTCCTCGCGCTCGACCGGCCGCTCGACATGGCGCGCACGGCGGTCAATGTGCTCAGCGACACCATCGGCGCGGTCATCATCGCCAAGTCCGAGGGCGAGCCGCTGCGCGTGTGAAACCGGCTTGCAGAAAAAAGAGGAACGCGAAAAAATTCGCACACAAAAGCCGGCCGCCGCGGCGTTACCGTGCCGAAAACCGCTTGAAACCTCCCGTTTTCAAGGCCAGAGCCCCGGCCCTGCCCGCTTCGTCTTTACGACGTTGTGACGCAGCCGCGGCTTCCGTGCCTCGATTTCCAACCACCCTCATCGCCTCAACATGATTCAAGTCCAAGACCTGAAAAAAGTATTCGGAACCAAGGTCGCCGTCGATGGCGTCTCTTTCAAAGTGGAAAAAGGCGAGGTGCTCGGCTTTCTCGGGCCCAACGGCGCCGGAAAATCGACCACCATGCGCATGGTCACGGGCTACTTCGAGCCCACCGCCGGCAGCATCAGCGTCGGCGGCATGGACATGCTGGCCCAGCCCGAGCAGGCCAAAAAATTTCTCGGCTATCTGCCGGAAAACGCGCCGCTCTACTCGGACATGACAGTGGCCAGTTTTCTCAGCTTCTGCGCCGAAATCCGCGGCCTGACCGGCTCGGCCAAAACCCAAGCGCTCGACCGGGTGCTCGACCTCTGCTTCCTCGACAGCGTTCGCAACCAGAGCGTGGACACCCTTTCCAAAGGCTACCGCCACCGCACCTGTTTCGCGCAATCCATCATTCATGACCCCGAGATCTTGATCCTCGACGAGCCCACCGACGGCCTCGACCCGAACCAGAAGCACGAGGTGCGCGGCATGATCAAACGCATGGGTGAAAACAAGGCCATCATCTTCTCCACTCACATCCTGGAGGAAGTCGAAGCCGCCTGCTCCCGCGCCATCATCATCGACCGCGGCCGCGTCGTCGCCGACGGCACTCCAAACGAACTCAAACAACGCAGCCCGAACGCCGGCAGCCTGCGCGTCGTTTTGCGCGGCGCTCCCGCCGCCGCCCTGCGCGAAGAGCTAGCGCGCCTGCCCGGCGTGCAGCGCGTGGAGGCGCTCGACTCCAGCGAGACCGGCTTGATCGCGCGGGTGATCCCCGGAAAAAACAGGCAACCCGGCGATCTCGCCGCTGAAGTCGCCGCCCTGGCCGCCGCCAAAACCTGGAAGCTGGAGGAGCTGCACCAGGAGGAGGGCAAACTCGACGAGATCTTCCGCTCGATCACCCGCTCCGACACCGCCGCCTGATTCGTCCTGCGTCAACCCAACCCTCTTCCGACCAACTCATGAACAAGAACGACATTCAGAAAATCACGGCTCTCTTCAAACGGGAGTTTCTGAGCTACGTCAACTCCCCGGTGCTCTACGTCATCCTGGTCATCTTCCTGCTGACCACGATGGGATTCGCCTTCCTTTTCGGCCGTTTCCTCGACGGCAACAATGCCTCGCTGGGCCAGGCCTTCTTCTTCTGGCATCCCTGGATCTACGTGGTGCTCGCTCCTGCCGTCGGCATGCGCCTGTGGTCGGAGGAGCATCGCCTCGGCACCGTCGAGCTCCTGCTCACCATGCCGATCTCCCCCTGGCACGCCATCCTCGCCAAGTTCAAGGCCGCCGCGCTGGTCTGGCTGATCGCGCTCGTGCTCACCTGTCCCATCATTTTCACCGTGTTCTACCTCGGCCGGCCTGATCCCGGCCCGATCATCACCGGTTACGTCGCCAGCTACTTTTACGCGCTTGGCTGCCTGGCCGTGACCTCCGCCGTCAGCGCCTTCACGCGCAGCCAGGTCGTCTGCTTCATCGTCTCCGTCGCGGTCTGCCTGATGCTCACCCTCATCGGCTACCCCGGCATCGTCGATTTTGTCGTGCGCGGCCTGCCCGGCTGGGGCGAATCCATTGTGCGCTTCGTCAGCTACCTCAGCTTCATGGATCACTTCTATGAAATGTCGAAAGGCATCTTTGTCTTCCGCGACGTGCTTTATTTTGTCTCCGTCATGCTCGTCGGCCTCATTGTCACCGGCATCGGCCTGCGCGCCAAACGCGCCTAACCACTCGAACCTATTTTTTTAACTCCAGCACGACTCATCTCCCAATCATGAGCAGCTCTCCCAAATCCTCCTCTTCCGGCGCCGGCTTCACCGCCCTGCTGATCATCGGCATCATCGCCGTGGTGAATTACCTCGTCGGCGGCCTCGGTCTTGGCAACTTCCGCGCCGACGTCACCGAGGACGGCCTCTACACCCTGTCCAAGGGCACCAAAAACATCCTGGGCCGCATCAACCCGGACAAACCGGTCATCGTCCGTTACTACGTAAGCAGCGACGAGCGCGTCATGCCGCCGGTGTTGACCACCTACTCGCGCAACGTCCAGGACCTGCTGTTCGAGTTCCAAAAGGCCTCCGATGAAAACCTCATCCTCGAAAAACTCACTCCCAACCCGGACACCGACGATGAGGACAAGGCGCGCGAGGACCAGGTCCAGGGCATGCAGGTCAATGCCGAGGGCGACAACATTTACCTCGGCCTCGTCATTCAAAGCGGCACCCAGCGCGAGGTCCTGCCCTTCCTCAACCCCACCGAGGAAACCAAGCTCGAGTACGACGTTGCCCGCGCCATCAACAAGGTCATCTCGGACAAAAAGCCCATCATTGGCGTGATGTCGCCCATGCCGGTGCAGGGTTCACCCATGTTCCAGTTCCAGCGCCAGCGCGGCCAGGAACCCTGGGCCGTCATCCAGCAGCTCCGCCTCGACTACGAAGTGCGCGATGTGGACATGGCCGTGGACAAGATCGACTCTGACCTTTCCGTCCTCGTCCTGATTCACCCCGGCGACATCGCGCCGCGCACCGAGTACGCCATCGACCAGTACCTGCTTAAAGGCGGCCGCCTGCTCGCCTGCGTCGATCCCCTCTGCTGGATCGGCCAGTCTTACAATGGCCAGCAAAATCCGATGACCGGCCAGTCCACCTTTGTCGCTCAAAACTCCGACCTGCCGACACTGCTGAAAACCTGGGGCGTCACCTACAACAAGGCTGAGGTCGTGGCCGACATGTTCTACCGCGGCAACCTGATGGGCCGTCAAAACCCCACCGCGCTGCAGCTTCCCGCCGAAGCCATCAGCAAACAAAACCCGATCACGGAAGGCCTGCAGACGCTGAGCATGATCTCCGCGGGCGCGCTTGGAACGACCGCCACTGAGGGCATCACCGCCGAAACGCTGATCGAAAGCTCCGAGCAATCCGATCTCATCGACGCCTCCACCGCCGAGAGCCTGCGCACCGAACCACTGCGCGAGTTCAACGCCAGCGGCCGCAAAAAGGCGCTCGCGCTTCGCCTCTCCGGCAAGTTCAAAACCGCCTTTCCGGATGGACCGCCCCCGCCTCCCGGCGCCACCGATGGCACCGGCGGCGAGCAGGATGACACCGCCGCCCCCAAACCCGCTGCCGACACGCCTGCCGCGCCTGAGCCTGCCAGCAACCCCGCCGCTCCCGCCGCAACGGAAGCCGAAAAGGAGGAAGCCAAGGCCGAGGCGCCCAAGCCCACCCTGCCTCCGGATCATGTCGCCGAATCCACCGGAGCGGACTCCGCCGTCATTCTTTTCTCCGACGCAGACATGTTCTACGACGCGTTCAGCCTCAGCCAGGATCAGTTGACCGGCATGCTCGTGGCGATCAACTCCAACCTGCCGCTCTTCCTCAACACCGTCGAAATGCTCAGCGGCGGTGGCGACCTGCTTGCCGTGCGCAGCCGCGCCAGCACCCAGCGTCCCTTCATCAAGCTCGACGAGATGCGCGAGAAGGTCGAGGTCGAGTTCCGTCCGAAACTCCAGGCCCTCGAAACCCAGCTCAACGAGACTGCCGAGAAAATCAGCACCATGCGCGTCAAGCTCGACTCCAAGACCCGCACCCTGATCCTCGACCCCGAGCAGCAGAAGCAGCTTGAGGAGCTGCAAACCACCCAGGCCAAGATCAGCAAAGAGGTGCGCGAAGTGCGCAAGCAGCAGAACCGCGAGATCGACTGGATCAAGTTCACGCTCAAGATGCTGAACGTCCTGTTCATGCCCCTGCTCGTTATTGCCATCGGCCTCATCCTCGCCATGCGCCGCCGCTCCGCCACTGCCGCCCGTTAACCCCTGTTCTTCCCCCAACCCCTCACTTCCTGATTCTCTCATGAAGAAATTCCTTCTCCTGCTCGTCCTCGCAGCCCTCATCGGTGTCGCGGTGGTCGCCAAAAAACAAAAAGAAGCCCGCCTCTCCGAGATCTCCCGCCGCGGTGTGCAAACCCGTGAACTGCTCCTGCCCGGCCTCGATGTCAACGCCATCAAGACCGTTCACATCAAGAGCAAGGACCACGAAACCCACCTCAAGCAAACGGACAAGGGCTGGACTGTCAGCGAGCGCCAGGATTATGCCGCGGACTTCGAAAAACTCAGCCAGTCGCTGATGGAACTGCGCGAGACCAAGATCGCAGGCAAACAATTGATCGGCAAAAGCGCCTGGTCAGAAGTCGAAGTGCTCGATCCCGCCGAAGGCGCCACCGATGGCACCGGCACGCTGGTGAAATTGCTCGATGCAAAAGGCGGTGAAGTCGCCGCCGTTGTGCTCGGCAAAGAAGTCGAGGTCTCCGGCACCAACAACGCCCAGTTTGGCAACACCCCGCAGCGTTTGGTGCGCATTCCGGCCGATGAAGACAGCCTGTGGATGGTCAACACCGCCTTCGGCACCCTTTCCGCCCGCCCCGAAGACTGGCTCGACAAGAGCTTCCTCGCCGTGCAGGACATGAAATCGCTCTCCGTCACCCCGGCGCAGAAAGAAGAGGCCTGGTCAGTCAACCGCCCGTCCAAGGACGTCCCTGACTACACTCTGGACGGCGCCAAGGAAGGCGAAGAACTGGACAGCGCCAAACTTTCATTGGCCAGCTTGCTCTCCTCCGCTTCCTTCAATGACGTCAAACCCAAGTCCGCCGCGGGCGACCTGTTCAAAGACGCCAACAAAGCTCAGATCACCACCTTTGACGGCTTCACCTACGACCTCGCCGTGGCCAAACAAACCCAGGATGGCGCCGACAAGCACTTCATGACGGTCAGCGTGAAGGCCAATCTGCCCAAAGAACGCAAGCCTGGCAAGGACGAGAAAGAAGAGGACAAAAAGAGCCTCGACGAGGAGTTCAAAGCCGGGCAAGACCTCCTCAAGGAAAAGCTCGAGAAGGAGCAGAAGCTTTCCAACTGGGTGTTTGAAGTGGCGGAATACACCATCAACAACCTGCTCAAAGCTCGCAGCGAGATCGTCAAAGCCCCTGAGCCGGCAGCCGACCCTGAAGCACCTGATGCGAATCCGGCCATGTTCATCCCAGGACTGCCTGGCGCTCCCGCTGCTGGCGCGCCGCCTGCGGTTGATCCTCTCCAGCCTGCTCCGAGCGTCACCACACCGCCTGTGGCCGTGCCGCCGGCGCCAAAGCCTGAGCAAGTCAAACCCGCTCCCGCGCCTGACGCGAATCCCGCCAAACCAGAGTAGTCCCAGTCTGACGCGGTTTGCCTGAATGCAAGCGGCGGAGCCACCTCCGCCGCTTTTTTCGTATGCAGAAACGCGAAAGCTTCCGCCATTTTGATCGACAACGCGGCATTTTTCGAGCTTAGTTAGTGCGCATGGGAGAAAAAATCAGCACCGCCATCGGCCAGTTTGCAGGTTGGGTATGGGGAGTCCCCTTGATTGTGCTGTTGTTCGGCACGCATCTGTTTCTCACCTTCCGCACCGGCTTCATTCAACGGCGGCTCTTTCAAGGCATCCGCCTCTCCTTGAGCAAGGACCACAGCGTTGACGGCGATGTCAGCCAGTTCGCTTCCTTGATGACCGCCCTGGCCGCGACCATTGGCGTCGGCAACATCATCGGCGTCGCCACCGCCATCACCTTGGGCGGTCCAGGTGCGGTGCTGTGGATGTGGCTCACCGGGGTCTTCGGCATTGCCACCAAGTATGCCGAGGCCATTCTCGCCGTGAAATTCCGCGTCAAAAATGATCGCGGCGAGATGTGCGGCGGCCCCATGTATGTCCTCGAAAAGGGACTGGGCATGAAATGGGCCGGCGTGCTTTTCGCCGCGCTGACAGCGGTCGCCGGTTTTGGCATTGGCAACATGAACCAGTCCAATGCCGTCGTCTCCCAAATCGCCGGCTGGATGCCTGAGAGCGATCCAAAAATGCTCGGCCTCGTGCTCGGCGCGATCATGGCCGGTCTGACCGCCGCGGTGGTCATCGGCGGGGTCAAATCCATCGCTCGCGCCTGCTCGATTCTGGTTCCGGTCATGGCGGTTTTCTATGTCCTTGGTTGCATCGCCATCTTGATCAAAAACGCCGCCGAACTGCCTGCTGCCATTTCCACAATCTTCCAGGGCGCCTTTAACTTTGAATCCGCCGCCGGCGGCTTCGCCGGTTCCGCGCTGGCCGCCAGCATGCGTTATGGCATCGCGCGTGGTCTGTTTTCAAACGAGGCGGGTCTGGGCAGCGCCCCGATTGTCGCCGCCGCTGCCCGCACTCGCAATCCCATGCGTCAGGCCCTCGTCTCCGCCACGGGCACCTTCTGGGATACCGTTGTCATCTGTGCCTTGACCGGCCTCGTCCTGGTCAGCTCCGGTCATTGGGATGAGGGCTTGGGAAACACCGCACTCACCCAGGCTGCTTTTGCTGAGCTGCACAGCGTGGGACCGGTCATCCTTCTCATCGGTCTCGTCACCTTCGTCTTCTCCACCATCATCGGCTGGTGCTACTACGGCGAAAAAGCCGTGGAGTACCTCTTTGGGCGCAAAGCCATTCTGCCTTACCGGGTGCTTTGGGTCATCTTCGTTTTTGTCGGCGCCAATCTGAAGCTTTCCACGGTCTGGGATTTCAGCGATGCCGCCAATGGCCTGATGGCAGTGCCGAACCTGTTTGCCCTGCTCATGCTCAGCGGCCTGATCGCGCGAGAAACGCGGGAGCATGCCAATGACCTCGAATGCTGAAAGCCTGTCCAGCACCCGTCTCTTGCCGGCCTCTGTGGGACCGGTCGTGTCGCTCGCCCTCAACCGGGGTCACAGACCCCGGCCACCCTGACCCCGTTCCCGCCTCACTGCCCCACACCCGCTTCCCGGATAAACCTCATTTTTCAAGTATAGAAATTTTATATAGGATGTAATTAGATACCATCATTTATTGATTTCACATATAGAATATATCCATAAACATTGAGTTGTTCATTGTCATGTCATACTCTTGCGGCGCATGAAGACGCCAGCCCCTTCCCCGCCGTGGTTTCGCCGTAACCTCAGGAAGCTGCTTCCCGCCCTGCTGTCTCTCCTGGCCCCCGCGCTCCTGCCCGCCCAAGCCTTCCACCCCGCCGTCACCAAGCTGCACAGCGGCAAACCGGCGGCGAACAATGAATTCGGCTGCGCGGTGGCGCTGTCAGACCGCTTCCTGCTGGTGGGAGAGCCCTTCAATGATGACAAGGCCGGCAACGCCGGCGCGGCGCACCTCTACGATGCCCGCAGCGGTCGTTACCTGCGCACCCTCTACGCGGGCGACCCCGCGGCAGGCGACTTTTTCGGCAGCGGTGTGGCGCTCAGCGGCAATCTCGCCCTCGTCGGCGCCGCAATGGCGGACTTTGGAGGCAAAGACGCGGCCTATGTCTTCGATGTGACCACCGGCAGACAACTACGCAAACTCACCGCGCCCGATGACGGCCCTGGAATCGACTACTTCGGCTGGAATGTGGCCATCAACGGCGACATCGCCCTCGTCGGCGCGTATGGAGACGATGGCACGGGTAACAACTCCGGCGCGGCCTACCTGTTCGACGCGCGCAGTGGCGCTCCCATCGCCACCGGCCACGCCGTGCCCGGCAAACTCACCGCCAGCGACACCGTGGTGGACGACCTTTTCGGCTTCAGTGTGGCGCTCGACGGCGGCCTCGCCCTCATCGGCGCGCAATGGGACGACGACAACGGCCCCGACTCCGGCTCCGCTTATGTGTTCGACGCGCGCAGCGGCCAGCAACTGCGCAAACTCACCGCCGGAGCCGACGGCGCGGCGTCTGACAGGTTTGGCTTCAGCGTCGCTCTCAACGGCGGCATCGCTCTCATCGGCGCGCCTAGTAAGATCAGCGGAGGCGCAGCCTATCTGTTCGACGCGCACAACGGCGTGCCACTCGCCACCGGCCATGCTGTCCCCGGCAAACTCACCGCCGGCGACGCCGCCGCAGCCGATTTTTTCGGCAACAGCGTGGCGCTCGACGGCAGTCTCGCCCTCATCGGCACGCGCCATGATGATGACCTCGGCAACAGCTCCGGCTCCGCCTATCTATTCGACACTCAAAGCGGTGCCGAACTTGCCAAACTCCATGCCAGCGACGGCGCGGCGTTGGACGAATTCGGCTACAGCGTGGCGCTCAGCGGCGGTCTCGCCCTCATTGGCTCGCGTCAGGATGACGACCACGGTGCCAACTCCGGCTCCGCCTATTTCTTGCGCCCGCTGGCCTCGCCGCTCACGCATCTCGACCGCGCCGCCGCCAAGGGCAGCTTCGCCCCCGGCGCGCCGGGCACGGCCTTCCAGTCCTTCCCCTCCGCCTACATCAACCCCAACGGCGTCGTGGTGCTGCGCGGCGCGCTCAGCGGCTCCGGCGCCAGCGGCGGCCGCAACCAGGGCGTGTGGAACGCTCTCACCGGCAGCAACGGCCTCGCCCTGCGCGTCAAGGATCAAGACCTCGGCGGCGGCCGCCAAGCCGCCAAAATCCTCAACGCCTGGAGCAACCGTAGCGGCAACGCCCTGATCCAAGCCACCCTCGCCGGCCCCGGCGTCAACGCCGCCAACAACCAAGCCGTCTTCCGCGACGACGGTGCGAATCTGCTGCAAATCGCGCGCACCGGAGACGACTTCGGCGGGCACCTCGGCGGCGCGGCGCCGCAAAAGTTCATCGAGGTGGGCCAGTCCGGCGCCAATTACGTGGCAATCAACGCGCAGTTGAAACACGGCAGCGGCGTGGACAAGAGGAGCGACAGCGCCCTCTTCTTCGTCAACCATGCGGGCGTCCCCACCGTGGCCTCGTTCCGCGAGGGAGACGACGCGGTGGCAGGCTTCAAATACGGCCAGCTTTTCAGCCGGGTGGCGGTGCCGAGGAATAGCAATTTCATCGGTTTTGGCGCGGCGCTGATTCCCAATGCCCCAGGCCCCGCTGTGCAGGCAGTCTTTGCCTCCGACTCGATGGGAGTGGCACTGCTCAACCCGGCCAAACAGGGCGATCCAGCCCACCCGCTTGATGCCGGCATCAAATACCGCTCGTTTTTTGCTGAGAGCATGGGCAACGACTATCTGATCTGGCGCGCCAGTCTCAGCGGCTCTGAAATCAACGGCAAAAACAACGAAGGGCTCTGGCATGAGCTCGACCTGCGTCTCATCGCGCGCAAAGACCGGTTGCTGGACCCGGCGGTGGTGAACTCCAACAACGATCCCTACGGGGTGCACGGGCTGAAAGTGGCGCGGCTGCTGCAGTTCTGGCCCGCCGGTGGCACCCTGCAGGTGCTGCTGCTGGTGAAGCTCAGCGGCCCCGGCGTCAAAGCCGGCAACGATCTGGCGCTGTGTCTGTGGAACCGGGCATTGCTTGACGACAGGCTGCACATCCTGCTGCGCGAGGGACAGGTGGCGGTCGCGGCGGACGCCGCGGCGGTGAACGTCATCCAGCGCGTGGACGTGGACCCGGTCAACGGCCATTACACCGTGCTGTGCTCACTCACGGGCGCCGCCGCCAGAAACCAGGCCCTGTTCACCGGCCGTATCGGCCTCGGCAACGCCACCACCCAAAAAGCCCTGCGTGAACCCTCACTGAAGCTGCGCAAGGGAACGCTGCACATGACATCGGGAGCCATGACCCGCCTGCGCAGCCTGAGCCTCTCCCCCGCCACCGACAAAACCGGAACCGGCGGCAAGGGGCAGGGCCAAGTCATCAACCAGAACGGCCGCGTGGCGCTCACCGCCAGCTTCGACAACCAAGCGGTGGAGGTCTTGAACGGCAAACCGTAGGGAAAACGAAAACGGGAAACCGGTCGAAAACGGGGTCAGGCTGCAACTGGCTGACAAAATGAGATCATCCGGGAGGTTAGTGCGGAACAGGCAGTGAGGTGTGGCGAGGCATTGGGAGCTTGGGGGCAGCGGCGCGAGCAAGGACCGGCGCTTG
>CAZKMS010000113.1:0-19763 GCA_964553805.1 uncultured Verrucomicrobiaceae bacterium | reverse complement strand
CAAGCTGCGCCACCCGACGCGAAGCGAGCACCTGCGCTCCTTCCTCGACGAGTAAGACAAACACCCCCGGTCCCGACCGGGGGTTTTGTTTTCTACGCCCGCCGCGAACTACACTGAACCCATCAGTACTTTTCCGGAAGCTGCCTGCATGCCGCGTCTGCTGGCCATTCTCCTGTTGTGTTTGGCGTTCTGGGGAAGCCCGGCGGCTGCGCTCAACCTCACACCCGCGGAACAGGCCTGGCTGGAAGCGCACCCGCAGCTGAGCCTGGGCATCGACGCCTCCTGGCCACCCTTCGAGTTCCGCGATAGCCAGGGCCGCTACCAGGGCCTCGCCGCCGGCTACGTGCAACTGATCGAGCAGCGCCTGCAGGTGAAACTGCAGCCAGTCGAGCCGAGCAGCTGGAGCGAGGTGCTGGCCGGTGCCAAGGCCGGGAGCATCGACCTGCTGCCGGGCGTGATGGCCACCCCGGAGCGCCAGCGCGACCTGGCCTTCACCCGCCCCTACCTAGACTTTCCCATCGTCATCATCGCCCACCTGAACGGGCCGCAGCCGCGACGCCTGGAAGACCTCTACGGGCTGAAAGTGGCGGTGGTGCAGGACTACGCCCCGCACGAGCTGCTGCGCAGCCGCCATCCCGATCTCAACCTGCTGCCGCTGCCCAGCGTCAATGCCGCCCTGCAGGCCGTCGCCATGGGCCAGGCCGACGCCCTGGTCGGCGACCTCGCCTCCAGCGTCTGGAGCATGCGCCAGCTCAAGCTCGAAGGCCTGTATATCAGCGGCGAAACGCCCTACCGCTACCAGTTGGCGATGGCCACGCGGCACAGCCAGGCAACCCTGATCGGCATCCTCGACAAGCTGTTCGCCGAACTGACCCCGGCCGAAATAGAAGCCCTGCAGGAGCCCTGGGTCGGCGGCGTGCTGGATCGCCGCCAGCTCTGGAAGGAAATGCTGCTGTATGGCCTGCCGGCCTTGGCGGCCGTGCTGCTGGTGCTCGCCACGGTGCTGCATATCAATCGCCGCCTGCGCCAGGAGGTGCACAGCCGCAAGGCGCTGGAGCAGCAACTGCGCATCCGCGAACAGCACTACCGCGGCCTGGTGGAAAGCCTGAACGCCGTGGCCTGGGAAATGCGCTTGCCCGACTACCTGTTCACCTACGTCTCGCCACAGGCCGAAAAACTCCTGGGCTACCCGCTAAGCGACTGGTTCCAGCCCAGCTTCTGGCAAGACCACCTGCATCCGGACGACGCCGCCGCCACGCTAGCCTACAGCCGCGGCGAGAGCCAGCAGGGCCACGACCACAGCCTGGACTACCGGATGCTCGCCGCCGATGGGCGCTCGGTGTGGATCCGCGACATCATCACCCTCAGCCAACTGGATGGCGGCCGGGTCATGCGCGGCCTGATGATCGACATCAGCGAAGCGCGCCAGGCCGAGGACAAGTTCAGCTCGGTGTTCCACAACTGCCCGGACATCCTGGTCATCGCCCGGCGCAGCGACGGCGTGCTGCTCGCCCTCAACCATACCTTCGAGCAGCAACTCGGCATCGGCAGTGCACAAGCCCTGGGCAAGACCGCCACCGAACTGGATATCTGGGGCTCCCCCGACACCGGCCCGGGCCTGCTGAAACGCCTGCAAGGCGAAGCCCTGAACAACGTGGAGATGCTCTTTCGCCGGCGCAATGGCGAGCTGTTCACCGGCCTGATCTCGGCCCAGCCCATCGAACTGGACGGCTGCCCGGCCCTGGTGGTGGCAGTGCGCGACATCACCGCACTCAAACGCATCCAGCAGCAGCTGCAGGTCTCCGAAGAGAAGTTCGCCAAGGCCTTCCACGCCTCGCCCGACGGCCTGCTGATCACTCGCCTGAGCGACGGACAGTTGCTCGAAGCCAACGAGGGCTTCTGCCTCATCACCGACTACGAGCTGCCCCAGGTCATCGGGCGCACCACCTCCGACATCGGCCTGTGGGCCAACCCGGCCGACCGCGAGCGGATGATCGAGCTGGTGCGCAGCCAAGGCATGGCGCGCGACTTCCGCGCCTGGCTCTGCACCCGCACCGGCACCCGCCGTCTGGGCGAGCTGGCGGCCCAGCCGATCATGATCGACGACGAGCCCTGCATGCTCACCATCGCCCGCGACATCACCGAGCGCCAATTGATGCAGGAACGCCTGCAGCAGGCCGCCACCGTGTTCGAGAGCACTGCCGAAGGGGTGATGATCACCGGCCTCGACCAGCGCATCAGCGCGGTCAACCGCGCCTTCAGCGAAATCACCGGCTACAGCGAGGCCGAGGCCCTCGGCCAGTCGCCACGCCTGCTCGCCTCCGGCCAGCACGACAGCGCCTTCTACGCCGCCATGTGGCACCAACTGGTCGCCGAAGGCCACTGGCAGGGCGAGATCTGGAACCGGCGCAAGAATGGCGACATCTATCCCGAGTGGCTGACCATCAGCGCCGTGCGCGA
The DNA here is from genome assembly GCA_964553805.1 of uncultured Verrucomicrobiaceae bacterium. Classification (GTDB taxonomy): domain Bacteria; phylum Verrucomicrobiota; class Verrucomicrobiia; order Verrucomicrobiales; family Verrucomicrobiaceae; genus JAGRPD01. The sequence continues at coordinate 17,303 of CAZKMS010000113.1, read as the reverse complement.
CCAGAGCGACAGCATCACCCACTTCGTCGGCGTGTTCGCCGATATCAGCACCCTCAAGCAGGCCCAGGCGCGCCTCGACTACCAGGCCCACCACGACCCGCTCACCGGGCTGCCCAACCGCCTGCTGTTCGAGAACCGCCTGAATACCGCGCTGACCGACGCGCGTACCGACAACCGCCAGGGCGCCGTGCTGTTCCTCGACCTCGACCGCTTCAAGCACATCAACGACAGCCTCGGCCATCCGGTCGGCGACCTGCTGCTGAAAAGCATCGCCACGCGCCTGCGCGAGCAACTGCGCGATATCGACACCGTCGCCCGCCTGGGCGGCGACGAGTTCATCGTGCTGCTTCCCGGCCTGCACCAGCCGCGCGACGCCGAGCGGGTCGCGAGCAAGCTGCTGACCTGCTTCTGCGCACCCTTCCACGCCGAGCAGCACGAGTTCTTCATCAGCGCCAGCATCGGCATCAGCCTGTTTCCCGAAGATGGCAACGACGTCGCCACCCTGGTCAAGAACGCCGACGCCGCCATGTACAGCGCCAAGGCCAAGGGGCGCAACCGCACCGAGTTCTACACCCGCAGCCTGACCTTCCAGGCCACCGAACGCATGACCCTGGAACACGAGCTGCGCCGCGCCATCGAGCGCGACGAACTGAGCCTGCACTACCAGCCCAAGCTGTGCCTGAGCACGCAAAAGCTGATCGGCGCCGAGGCCCTGCTGCGCTGGCACCATCCGACCTTCGGCGATATTCCGCCGGACCGTTTCATCCCCCTGGCCGAAGAAAACGGCATGATCCTCCAGCTCGGCGACTGGGCCCTGCAGGAAGCCTGCCGCCAGCTGAGCGAATGGCAAGGCCGCCATGCCCCCTTCGGCCCGCTGTCGGTCAACCTGTCCGGCAGCCAGCTGCGCCAACCGCGCCTGGCCGAGCATATCGCCGGCACCCTCGGCGACTTCGGCCTCGACGCCAGCCAACTGCAGCTGGAAATCACCGAGAGCTTCATCATGAACCAGGCCGAGGAAGCCCTGTTCATCCTCCACGAACTCAAGGCCCTGGGCCTGCAACTGGCCATCGACGACTTCGGCACCGGCTACTCCTCGCTCAGCTACCTCAAGCGCCTGCCGCTGGACACCCTGAAGATCGACAAATCCTTCATCCGCGGCCTGCCCGAAGACCAGGACGACGCCGCGATCACCCGCGCCATCATCGCCCTCGGCCGCAGCCTGCACTTCACGGTGATCGCCGAAGGCGTGGAAACCAAGGCCCAGGAACTGTTCCTCGCCGCCGAAGGCTGCCAGCAGATCCAGGGCTACGTGGTCAGCCGCCCGCTCCCGGCGGAGTCCTTCGCCAGCAACTTCCTCGGCCCATTGCCGATTGGCAGCACGGAAACCGCGCCGGTATAATCCGCCGACTTTCTGAGGGCCTATAGCTCAGTTGGTTAGAGCAGAGGACTCATAATCCTTTGGTCCACGGTTCGAGTCCGTGTGGGCCCACCAACTTGAAAGCCGCGCACTGCGCGGCTTTTTCATGCCTGCAAGAAAAACAGCTTTACCAGTCCTATAGTCCAAAGGTACAAATTCAGTACAGCGCCGGTACAGCGGCACGCTTTGGGAGTAGGAAAAATGGCCACCATCATCAAAACGGATGCCGGCACCTGGAAGGCCTTGGTGCGCAAAACCGGCTGGCCGACCAACACCAAAACCTTCCGCACCAAGCGCGATGCCGAAGACTGGGCACGCCGCACCGAAGACGAAATGGTCAGAGGCGTGTACATCCAGCGCAGCGGCTCTGAGCGCATGACCTTGGAAATGGCGCTGAAACGCTATCTCAGCGAAATCAGCCCCACAAAGAAGCCGACCACCCAGCGCGCCGAAGCCACCAAAGCCCAGCAGCTGATCAGCCACCTGGGCAAATACTCGATGGCCGCCCTCTCCGCTGAAATCATCGCCAGCTACCGCGACACCCGCCTGGCCTCGATCACTAATCGCGGCAAACCCACCAGCAACAACACCGTGCGCTTGGAACTGGCCCTGCTTAGCCACCTGTTCACCGTGGCGATTCAGGAATGGGGCCTGGGCCTGAGCTTCAACCCGGTGTTGAACATCCGCAAACCGAGCCCAGGCGAAGGCCGCGACCGACGCTTGTCTGCAGAAGAAGAACGCCGCCTGCTGACAGCCGTAAACAATCACAGCAACCCCATGCTTGGCTGGATCGTCCGCATCGCCCTGGAAACCGGCATGCGCTCATCCGAGATCACATCCCTGCGCCGGCACCAGGTCGACATGAAAAAACGCGTGGTGCGCCTCTCAGACACCAAGAACGACAGCGCACGCACTGTCCCTCTCAGCAAATGGGCCACAGAGACCTTCCAGACAGCGCTGAACAACCCGATACGCCCGATTGACTGCGACCTGGTGTTCTTTGGCGAGCCAGGCAAGAACGGCAAGCGCAGCCCTTACGCTTTCACCAAGACCTGGGGTTTGCTGAAAACCAAGCTAGGCATGCCTGATCTTCGTTTCCACGACCTGCGCCATGAAGCAGTCAGTCGGCTGGTCGAGGGCGGCTTATCCGACCAGGAGGTGTCTGCCATCAGCGGGCACAAGTCGATGCAGATGCTAAAGCGCTACACGCACCTTCGCGCCGAGGATTTGGTTAGTAAGCTGGATAAGCTTACTAACCAACGCTAAGCGGGGCGAATACGCGGCAGCTCTAGGTCGGTTTCACTGAACGCCATGAGTCGCCCGCCGTTCAGTACTGCTCCCCCAAGCCGGGTGGACAAGTCCGCCCGACTTGGGGGAGCCCACCTAAAAAACGTGCAAGCTCATCTTCACAGAAACGTCTGCACTAGTACGCGAGGCATCAAACATTCAATCCGTACGGAAAACCAGAGCTTGAACCGTGCGCTTCAACAACCGCGTGCGCCGAGCAATTTCAGCAATTGGTATGCCCTGGGCGTGTAGTGATCTCAGCTCAGCCAACACACTGGGCCTGATAGACGGCTCCCCGGTTATAGGATCGATATAGACTTCCGCCTGGCGGCGACTCACTAACTCGCCAAGGCTTTTCCACGCCTTAGACACTGCCTGCCGAGAGACACCAAGTCGCCTGGCAATCTCAGCCTGATGCAATCCCTCTCGATGCAGAACCCAGACCTTTTCACGCAGTCCTGGCTCAGCATGCAGCGAAGCCGTTGCAGGCCTTAAACCGGAATGAACTTGGTCATAAGCGGTCTTGCGCAGCTCCTGTGTATCGGCACCATTCGGCAACGGGAACCTAAACAAAAAGCCGGAACGCCCTCGCCCCCTCAAAGCCTCTAGCTCACGTCGGAAAGCCTGCTTGTAGGGAAGGTCAGAGTGATACTTAGAGCCAGGATCACTGGGGTCATGAATGCCGCAGTAGCGGTCACTCAGCTTTCGCCACCTGGAATCTGGCAAAAACTTGCCTGGGCCCTCTTCTGTATTCATGAGCGCCGCCCAGCGCATAGTCTCACGCCAGCAAAGCTCACAATACGAGGCCGCCTGCAGCCGAGTGCGGTCATCACCCAACCAATCGCCGAAGTACATGGAGCGACCTGGACGCAGCGCAGCAAGAACCGAGAGCAGCCGCATTGCAGTATCCAACGTACTGCAAAAACGCTGACAGGCAGGCTCATATGGATCGCACGCCGCGTCCTGAGCACTTCGAATCACATACCGTAGATTTGTATACCAAAGCCGAAGATTAGAAACCTGCCAGTCCACATCCATGGTGTCAGGAGTTTTAACCTCTAACTGATCTATCTTGCTGATTCTTAGCTCTGTCCGGTCATACCCACTCGGACACTCAATTATCACAGGGTCAGCCCGCCATTCAGGTGGGCTCTTCCCCATGCACGATAGCTTCATGTTGCCCAATAGCTGATGCTGCCAGGCCCCTGAATAGCTTTCGACAGCATGCGTAAAGGCTTCATCGAGAATCGATCTGACCTCAGCCCAAACAGAATACCTACGGGAGGTCAGGCTATGCGAAGAGGTCAGTTTTGCCGAAAACAATGCAATGCACTCAGCAAAGCCCGGATCACATTGATCAAGTGCTTTGAGCTGCTGCAGGTGAATCGTGAAGTTTTCAGCGCGCCTCATGTCAACCTAAACTCTAATAAATAGGTCTCCATCCTAGGCGTATTCATGCGTAACGTTCAACCTACATTCCACATGTAGGCGTAACCAAGAATGACCACCGAAGAACTAATCTTGAGCAGCAACGGCGGCTCGCCCCTACTATCCCTCGGGCAGGTTGCTGAAATTCTTCATCGCAGCCCGGAAGGGCTCCGCATAACACTCTCCGGGGACAATGAAATTGCCCGGAAACTAAAGCCCGCACGGATCAAGATCGGTCGGCGCGTCTACTTTCGAGTGGGATCTATCGCTCAATTCATTGATGAGGCCTGAGCGAGCCCCGATGTACCTGACTGACAAAATTGCCCGGATGCAACAGGTCGCATTAGAGCGCCCAAAACCGTGCGTAGAGCTAGCGCCGTCAGTCGCAGCAATGCCTGTTTATCAGATGCCGTTTTGGCCTGAAGAGACCCGCGGCGTGCCCAATGCACTGCTCCGCTCAGCCTTATTTTCCGCAACGACTAAAAGTACACGCCGCTACGTAGACCGAGAGCTGCTGCACGCTCAGGGAGACATGCGAATTCGTTATAGCGGCCCCGGTCTCGGACAGGGTGATTTAGACGTTTGGGAAACAGTGCTGCACCTTGCACGTTCTCACTCCCAGAGCTTCGAGATACGAACGACCAGTTACCAACTCCTGAAGCTACAGAGCAAAGCCGATGCCGGTACAAATCGTAAAGCGCTGCACAGCTGCATCGTCCGGCTAAAGGCGTCCGCAGTGGAGATCGAACACGGCCCCTACAGTTATGTGGGCAGCCTGATTGATGAAGCTTTCCGAGATATGACTACGAATGAATACGTCATACGTTTGAATCCAAGGCTCTGCGGCCTCTTCGTGCATGGCTCATTCACAAGAGTAGATTGGGAAGTCAGGCGCTCGCTTTCTGGTAAACCACTGGCGCAATGGCTGCATGGCTATTTCTCCAGCCACGCCAAGCCATTCCCGATCAGTATCGAAACACTTTTGCGCCTATCAGGCAGTAACGATCAGTCAGTACACAGCGGCGTTCAAAATGTGCGCAGAGCACTGGATGCGTTGGCCCGATCCAGTAATGAGCATGCTCAACTCTTCAGTTACACGATCCAAAATAAAACGGTGCATGTCGTTCGGCAGCCAACCAAAGCGCAGCGTAAACACCTGGGAAACCGGTCGCTGCGCAGTCAAAAAGAGCAATAGGCGATACCGTAGCTGTGGCTAGAAAATACCGAAGCGCTGGCTAGGACATACCGAAGCGCTGGCTAAAAAATCCCGAAGCACTGACTAGAAAACCCCGAAGCACTGGCTAAGTCCACAGCCGACCAACTGCCCTGCAGCCCCCGATATCATTGGCCTTCGAGACCGGAGGCTGAAGCCTCTAATCCTTTCTAATCTATTTATAATCAAGGACACCTACCGCACACCACCACCGGCAGGAACAGGGCAAACTGCTCTGCAACGACGTGGGCGATATCACACTTCGCCATAGCCATTACCATCTTGAGCCCCCGAGAGCATTAGCCATGCTTCCTATGCACAATCCACCACATCCAGGCGAAGCCCTGCGTGAAGACATGCTCCCTGAATTGGGGCTAACAGCAGTGAGCCTGGCTAAGCGCCTAGGCTGCTCGCCCAGCCTACTTTCAATAGTCATGCTATGCAGCGCCCCCATAAGCCACGAACTCGCTGTACAGCTCGAATTGGCAGGCTTGGGTAGAGCCCAGCCATTGGCTGGCCCAACAAACAGCCTATGACCGTTGGCAAACGCAACCAAAAAGCCCTCATAAATGAGGGCTTTCCGAATAGATCACGGCCAGCGCTGTTCGTAGTCAGATCGGCGTAGCCTCCTGGGAACGTCGAAGCTTGTTAAACAAGAGTGCTGCCAACCCAGCATAAAATACAACGACACTAAAAAATTCGCTCAGGGACGCACCTTTAGCCACGTTGACACAATCCTGCAAAACAACAATCCAAGTTACAAGCAAGCACAAATTCAGCAGAGCACAATTTGCCGTTTGCGCAGCTATGCTTTTAAGGCTCAAAGCAGCACGAACACATCTAATATTCTTTTGCGTCAAAGTAGCCACCATGAAAGTTGCTATCACAGCAATAGAGCACGCCAATAAAAACAGATACAGATTCATTTTAACCTCGCGAAGCATTGTTAAAGCGCGATGCAGTTAGCTGCCTATACGCTGCCATAGGAATACCCGCAGCTCTTGCAGTCTTACCTGGATTTTGGCTAGCCCATCTTGCATTACTATCCTTTTGGCGACGAGCCGCACGCATATCAGACAGTGTTTTACCTGTCGCAATATTTTTTGCTCCAACCACCCCACCTTTCGCCTTATTGTATACCGCCCCCGCAGCGCCTAAGGTACTAATCGCGACTCCACCACCTAACGCAGACGCGACAGAATTAACCTGCGCAAGCAGTAGCGAACCGATAACACAAATAGCTGCAGCGGGAACAATATCACTCACTTGCGGATCAAGCCTTATGCCCGCACCACTCTCCGAGAGATACATTTCAAGAACAGCCATCACCAACTTTATACATGCCCCTGCAAGTACAACCGTAAAACCATAGTTTAGAGCTTGCCCCAACCAGCCCTCAAAAAAACGTTTTGTCGAGTCGAACATCAGCAACACTATAAATATCGGCCCAAGGGCAAGCAGAATAGCCAGCATGAACTTAGAAAGGCATAGAAGAAACGCGGCATACGCTGTCAAAGCCAAACCAACAATCCAAACGGCAACAGCGCAAATAATCAATCCAATGTGCGGAATGGTCGATGCAGTGCCCTTGACCCAAAAAGCTGCGCCTAGCGAATACATCTGTGACATCAGACCATCGAGATACGCTGCCGAACCTGAACCAGGTGCACCTTGCACAACAAGCGCCGCCAGCGCCTCTGGAAAGCGCCAAATAAAATCGACTACAGAATCATTGTAATAACCAACGTTCAGGGCTATACCCGTGATCAGGGAGAGTCGTACCACACGCCAGGCAAAATCCGTAATAGGCTCATCAATCACACCTCGCATCATCATCAAACCGTGAACGATGAAATAGAGCACCAAAAGCTGTGAGGTGACTGGTCCAATTGAATCGATCACCCTGACCACTACATCATTCACATAAGTATTTAGCGCAGCATCCAACTCAGAAAATATGCGGCTAAAGAAGCCGAACTCAGCAACGTCCATTTATCTACCATCCCTTACGCTTGACGAACTCAACAGAGTCCCGACTCAGGGCAGCCGATACTTTCAGGCACTCAGGGTCATTCGGAGTTTCTGTACAGAAACTTTCCAGATACTCCTGCTGGGTATACCCTTTACCGTCCAAAACTATTCTCGACGGATTATCAACAACCGGAGCCCCCTCTTTGCAACCCGCTAGCAGCAGCAGTGCAAGCGCAACCAATATAATCTCCCTCATGCTACCACCCCTCACGCTTAACAAACTCGCCGGCCTTAATCGCAACCTCTCTGGACTGCTGATCCAGTATCTCTCTCTGGCCAGACTGCAGATGCGCCAGTAGGGCAATTTTGTTCTGTTCGTTCTGTAGCAACATTTGCTCACCCTGAATCCTGGCTTGTAAGTCCTGAATATCCTTTAGCTCAGTTGCACCATTCACCTTATCCAGCAAATTATTCAGGTTGTGAAATCGAGCACTGACCTGGTTGTACCCTTGCTCGCTTATCGACAGACTTAATGCGTTCTGATTCTGCGAGCTTTGATACACATGCATAGCATCACTATCTATGGACAACCCCATTTGGCTTGCCTCCATAATCTGGGACTCCTCAAGCACCGAGCTATAGTCAGACTCTGCCATTACAGACTGCCAGTCGCCCGCTAAATATCCGTACTCACTTCTTGCCAAACCACCCATACCGCGACTGCCATTCATGCTGTCATGCGTTTCTTGCATCTGCTGATACTGCTGAACCAGTTGCTCATATTGGGCCTGCATCTCAGCGATCTCCTTCCCCCACTGCACAACGGTTTGCGCAAACTCCGCAACGCGCATGCCATTGGACACGCCATCGATTACGGGAATCCCTGCACTGGCTGACTGATGAATTATCAAGACCGTAAATCCCAGCCATCGCACTGGACACTTCATTAGTAATTTAGCGTAAGCACACATAATTAATAATCCTTATAGATTTATCTCACACAGAAGTTAACCAGCAAATTTAAATCACTGCCACTGCACGAAATAAAAAATTATTCTTGATGGCCAAGTGGAACAGCCGCGTGCGAAATCACTACCGCAGCATGATCTTATTTAAAACCTACAGAGATTCCTTATACCTGCATCCTTACTGCATCATTTTTGCATCCTTTCCGTATTCCTTTTGCTCTCCTTTTGCTCTCTTCCTGCACCTATTTTGCTCTCTTTTTGCTCTCTTTTTGCTCCACAATTGCTCACAAACCATCAAGCTGTCGACGATTAGAAAATTTACTAGTGCAGGATAGGCATTCGCGCGGATTTTGTATTACAAATAGGGCAACGCAACCTGGAGAGCACTGTGCCGAATAAAAACTCAACGCTAATAACGCGAATTGGACAATACGAAAAAAGCCAATTTGAAGTAATAGCAACGCGCCGCAACCTGAGCCCCTCAGAACTTCTGAGAAGGCTGATATTGGTCGAGATAGGGGAAAACGAAACTTTCGATACCGTTGAGCCCGTACCACAACGGGTAGGTGCAACGCGCTTAACCATTAGGCTGGCAGAATTTCTAATGGACTCGGTGAAGCTACGAGCAGAATCAAAAGGAATGGCTAACAGCAGATGGGTTTCAGCACTAGTGCAATCGCATATCAGTAACGCGCCAGTAGCCACTGAGCGGGAGGCAATTATGCTTCGGGCAATAGTCAGCGAACTATCGGCAATCGGTAGAAACGTCAACCAAATAGCCCGACACCTCAACGCTACCCCAAACAACAATTGGCAAGTCGACTTAGATGCTCTGTCAGAGCTTCCGAATAAAATTGAAATCGCGAAGCAGAAGATTCGAATAGTACTCAAGGCCACGTGGCAAGGTTGGGGAGTTGAGGACTAACGCCCCCCTATCTCAGCTCCGGTGCGGAGACATTCAGTGCGTGCGTATTTTCGCGTCCGCGAAAATTTCCAGGCAGCACCCATTTTCGCGGACGCGAAAAACTACAATCAGTAAGGGATGATTTGACGGTGCTCTCTGCACCGTCAGCCACAGGGGATACGTGATGACACAGGAAGAGAAAGACCACCTCTTTAGCCGGCTGCTGGCCGAGTACCGAGACCTGTTTGCAGACATGGACGAGCTGAATCGAACGCTCTGGTTTGCCGTCAACGAAGAGAATGAGCTGATGTCATTCATCGTCGGGCCAGGTGAGACACCAGATCAAGCCATGCCGCGATACCAGGTAAAGCTGCGGGCCATTACTGCCGCCTTGGAGTCCCTGCCGTGTGCCGCCATTGAGCAACGCAACATTGCCGAGCTTCGCCACATGGCCGCTCATGTGAGCACCGTATGGCCCACTGAGAAAGTTACTCCCGAAGGTGAAGACTATCTTTCTGGCCTTGCCCGCATGAGCCCAGGTGAGTTTTCACAGCACATCGACGAGCTGTACAAGCAGACCCTAGAAGACCTGCGCTCGGAAGGTGCGATCTGAAACATACCGACCCGTTTGGGCTCAAAAAATGGGTGTCAGCCTCTGTGATTTTCGCGGACGCGAAAAAACATGACCGGCAGTCACCGCGTTATTTTCGCGGACGCGAAAATCTCGGTACAGAGAAACTAACCGACATCATCAACGACCTAGCGCAGGCAATGCTTAGCAGAACCGTGGCATCGACTTTAGCTTCAGGCCCGGTCTGAATGGCTCCCTCGCAGTCCTTCGTCACGCGGCTTTCGCCTGTTGCCCTGCCCTTCTTTATCATCTCTGCATCTGCATGGGCTCTGCCCCCGCTAGGATGCACGCAGGCATATTGACGCTCCATAAGATCAGCCAGAATTAAGAGAGGCAGCTCAGGTTTGACACAGAGAAATGCTCAACAAGCGTATGACCCAGAGAAAGTGCGGCAGATCCTGGTACAACTGAACGACTGCCAGCCGTATAGAGTTGCAGCGGGACGAGGTCGGTTCGAGCAACGGATGCACAGGCTAGCCAGCTGGTGCCTGGGCTTGTCCATAGTGCTCTTCTGTATCACGGCTTTGCTGGCCTGGCGGCATATCGTCGATCCTCTGCCTGACTTGCTGCGCTTGCTCGCCATAGTAATCGGCCTGCTTAGCATGCTATCAGCCATCCTCTCCTTGTTGGCCCCGATCACCAGCGCTGCCTTGGATTTGTGTCGCTGGAAGGCCCTAGCGCTTGAGAGCCTGCTCAACGAAATCAACAACGACGAATCTTCGGCAAAGGCACTCACCCGTTTCGCGCTCGATGACTTGGGCCATGCGAGCTATTGGCTCGAACTGAAGGTGCGCCGTTACGAAATGCGCATGAGTGGGGTATTTGGCGAAAAAACGGCTGCTCTTGCGTTGGTCGCTCTTCTTTACGGCGCAGTTGAAGAGCTCGGTGGCTTCGCATGGCTCGGCACCGCCGTCATTAGTCTTCCGAGTGAGCTGGGTTTATTCAATACCCTGTTGCTGTGGAGCCTTGCCCTGCTACTCGGTTTCTCGATTGGCACCTTGTTCCTCAAGGCGGCGGTGAGCCGTTACCGTTACCAGATCGAACTCCTGCAACTGACAATACGGCGCAAGAGCTGCGGTTAATGTCCCTCCCAACCGTGAGCCTTCACTCAGTCCGACAAATTACTGCAGGAGCGTGCCTGGTGGCACACGTAGGATCAGCACCTACGAAAACAAGGAAGTTTCACCATGAGCGGAAAACCGGCGGCTCGCCAAACTGACCCCACCTCTTGCCCAGTGCCTGGCCATGGCACAAACCCAATAGCAACGGGTTCCCCGAACGTCATCTTCGATAACCTGCCAGCGGCTCGGATGACCGATACATCTGCTTGTGGCAGCCCCATAGTGGGAGCGGTAGCCAGCACCGTACTGATCAACGGTTTACCTGCAGCGACACTGGGCAGTACCGGTGGTCATGGAAACGTGATCATCGGCGGCTCAGGCAGCGTGATCATTGGGGACTCGCCGGTGGCCGCACCTTTCACTGCGCCAACCCCATTAGCGTTGGCAGCGTCCGCAGTTCCAGCAGCCATGGCAACACCAGGAAGCCAACCACCAACCACATCCTCCGCGGCGCAACCCGCACAGCCTGCCGCACCCGTGGCCCCGTCTGCGCCGGCAATTGATCGAGTTGCTGTGGCCAAAAAGCACCTGGACGACTTCGAGTGCTCAATCGCTAATGATCGTGTTTTCAACGACCGAGATCATCCGATGGGGACAGCCAGTGATCCGTTCGAGAAAAGTAAGGTCGTGGAGCAGCTGCGGGTACGAGTAGCGAGATCGCACGGGCAATATGTATCGACCCAGGAAAGGGTCACCCCATACCCGAACCAGCAAGAGACGAGCCTCTGCGGGCCTGCTGTCTTTTTCTATGCGCTGCTGATGGACCGCCCCGACCTTTACACCAAGGCGATCATCGATCTCTGGGAAACAGGGGAAACCACCATCGGGGAGTTACACATCAAGCCCAGCTACGGCTGCCGGAACCCAAAGAGCTTCAGCCATACGGCGGCGGGCGACCGCATCTCCGCGATTGACTGGATCTCGCTGGCCAGCCTTCGTGACAGTGAGAACGCACTCTTGGATTACGACTCGCCTAGCGATCAGGTTCCAGGGATTACCCTTCCGGGGAAAGTCGAGTCCTGGTTTACCAAAGCCGGCGCTACCGTTGTCTTCGACAACATCCAATTCCGGGGGCACATCAGCCAAGAAAAGTTCTTGGAGCTACTGAGCTATCTGGGCCCCCAGCATCATGTCACTTCACTCGTTTGTGCATCGATGATTGATGGTGGAGCCGGGGTCGGAAAAAACCACTGGATCGCCTGGGAGGAAGCTCCTAAAACTCAAGCAGGCGTAATCAGCCAAAGCACAGCGAGCGCTGAAAAAATCGCAGACTCCAGAATGTTTTCCTGGGGCCACGTTGCGCACCAGGTTACGCGCGGCTACACGCTTGGGCAGCTCATCAAGGACATATACGGCGGAACCGTATTTAGCAGAATCCCATGATTAGGAAGGAACCTCATATGCTGCGAAATGCGTTATTCGCCCTCTGTTTGACGCTGCCATTAGCTGGCTGCGAAGCGCTCATATTCGGGAGCGTGGCCGCAAGCTGCTCAACGCAAGCAACACCGGAACTGCTGCCAGAGAGGCTGCCAGTTGCAACGGTTGGTGTGCCGTACAACGTCTCGCTGGAAGTGATCAAAACGGCTACGCCAGTACATGGCATCTATGTGAGCGACAAATACCCACTCCCCGAAGGACTGCGAATCGAGCACCAAGACCGCGACTCGCACGGACTCATAATAGGCACGCCGACCAAGGCCGGCTCCTACCAAGTGCAAATGTCCGCTGGCACCTATGGCACCCAATGCACCGGCCTTAGAGCGAGCCGTGTCTACACACTCGAGATAACCGAATGACAGGCAATCAAAGGGTGTGGATTCAGCCGGTCTCGTAAGGATGGCAGCATACGGTGCGCCGCCTAGCTCACCCGCGAAACAAGGAGGTTGCATGCGCGCAATCCGCGGTACCCGTGGTTTTCTTTCCTGCTTACAGTTCATCTTGGCCTTGGCTTATCTGCCGGCGACGCCGGTCAGCGCAGCGCAAGCGTCTGCCAGCTCCGTGGAGTTTCCCGTCTGGAGTCGTACCTGGAGTGGGACCCTAGGGAGCAAGCAGGTGGACATCGCGCTGAATCGCACAGCCAACGGCCTGTCGGGCAGCTACTGCTATCTGCCCTGCAGAGCCAAAACGCGCCGCCAGCTTGTGTTGACGGGGCGGATGCAGGGCGATGGGGCTGAGCTGACAGAGCGAGACAGTGGCCGTGGGGCCGCTACGACAGGCACCTGGCATATCGAGTCGCTGAAGGACGGCATCACCGGCACCTGGACCTCGCCCAACGGCAAGCGGACGCTTCCATTGGCCCTGCGCCAGACCCAGGCCCTGGACGATCTAGAGGCGCGATTTCCCTATGAGATACGCCTGCTCGCAGACACACTGCCCGAGGTAGAGGGTGATGGTTGTCCCACGCCACCGCTGGTGTCGGCTATCCGCCTGTACAAGCACGGCGCACTGTTCCAGACCCTGGAAACAGAGTCCCGGGGAACCTGCAGCGTTTTCACGCCCCACCTGGTCGATGCGAACTTCGACGGGTGGCCTGACCTGACTCTCGCCCAGTTCCTCCCCGCCGGCCCCAACATCCCCCACCAAACCTGGTTGTACGACGCGACCATGGGGCGTTTCGTCGATGCACCGGCGGCCCTGCAGGACATCAGCTCGGCCGATTTCGACCCGGCCCACCGGATCGTCTACGCCTACTGGCGAGCCAGTTGCTGCGAGCACGGCGTAACAACCTATCGCTGGAAGGGAGGCGACGTCGAAGAAGTCGAGTCCCAGAGCAGCTACCTCCTGCCACTGCTGGATGGCAGCAAGCGGCGCCTTTGTTACATCACGCCGAGTTACGGCGACGGTTTCATCGAGTTCACCAGCCGGGTCGAACAGGCAGCCGATGGGCGATTGAGACTGCGTCAGATCGATCCGAAAACCTGCGACATCTATGACGGGACATTCCTAGAGCGCGCGTATATCGAGATCTGGAAGCCCGGCGCGCCCGGACAGAAGCCGACTCTCCTGCGAGCTGAAGAGATAGCTTGGAAACCAACGGAGACCCCAGCAGGCCAACGCTACTGCCCCGAGGTGCCGTTCTTCGACAGTGGGCGTATTCGGCGCATAGTGCTCAGCGAGAATCCTGAATTGTGCAGCGAGAAGGGCCCGCTCCAGGAGTAGTTTGTTAGGTGGGAAGCGAGCCTACTCTCGAGCTAACTACTCTGCCGCGCCTCCCTGCACGGCGGCCAGCAATCCCACCACCTCCCGCGTCGAATCGATCATCTCCTGCGACGCCCCCGACCTGACAGGTGAATAGCTTTCTGACCTTGCCCGCATGAGCCCAGGTTAGTTTTCACAGCAAATCGACGAGCTGTACAAGCAAACGCTAGAAGACCTGCACTCGGAAGGTGCGGTCTGAAACAAGCAGGGCCGGTCTCGGCTCAGAACATGGGCAGCATCCATCTGTGATTTTCGCGGACGCGAAAATCTAAGCACTAAGTCGCGGGCCGATATACACACCTGAAAGCCTGGCCCGGTCAAAGCTGAACACGTGTGCATGTGGGCTTTCACCGCATCGGCCAACAAGAGGAACCTGGTGGTCTGGCTTACCGGCCGCAAGCAACACACGTCCACCGCAGAACGGGCAGTCACTCGAGAAGCGCACAAATCTTGTCCAAGGTCTCTTCGCATCATCACGGTACATTTCCAGCTCGGCTGGATCTTCCTTGAGCGACAACAACGGGCTCTGTGCTTTTACTACTCGATTCTCAACAAGTTCGACCCACGGCTGATGCACGCTCCGCCAAGTAATCCAGGCTAAGGCACTAACGACAGCTCCGATGACTACCTGGCGCAGCGTGAGTGCCTGGTCAATCGCGGAAAGGCTCCATAGGGACGCAATGACCCAGAGCAGTAACAGAGCCATACCCAGCAACACTGTGATAAGTAGCAGCAAGCCCCGCCAACTTCGATTTTCCAGTACCCCATTCCGGAAAATCAGCCGCAGTAACAATGCCGGTTGAACCTCGCCGTTTTCCGTCCTGACGTAGATGATCTGCCGACGCGTCTGCTCTGCCGGCAGGCCGACCTCACAGGCTTCCAACGGCCTAGTTGCAAGCCAGTAGACACGTTGATTGCCTGCGCCACCTTTCGATTCACTACTTGCGATCACAGGCAAATTCTTCAAGCCCAAGTGCTCCGCACGTTGGCGAATCGAGTTCATCCGCGCGTCCAGAAATGCCTCCAGCGTGGAGGTGGTCAGCCAACGCGCAGGATCACGCCCAGAGGCCCTCACCTTCGGATCGCATATCTCCAACAAGGTAGCCCGGTCAAAAGTCTGGGGTTCCTGGTTGCCCTTTTCCAGGGCGTTAATGCTGGCCTCCAACAAAACCCTGATCACCTTATAAGCCTTCACATCGGGTGCAGGAGACTGCCGCAGCTCCTGATCCAGGCAACGCATCACTTCCAGCACAAAACCTCCAGAAGCCCTGTAGATCAAGGGCCCAAGCATCACCAAGAACCTCCCAAGAACCCCTTTATGTGGGGTTAGGGGGAGGTTTTAACCTGCTCGAATCATGACTCTTGAAGCCGTCTTAACACCAGAGG
Organism: uncultured Verrucomicrobiaceae bacterium; assembly: GCA_964553805.1. Lineage (GTDB taxonomy): Bacteria > Verrucomicrobiota > Verrucomicrobiia > Verrucomicrobiales > Verrucomicrobiaceae > JAGRPD01. Next base: position 1,779 of record CAZKMS010000113.1, on the reverse strand, counting down.
CTTAGCCCATGAGCATGTTCGTTGCACTCGATCCAAACGGCCAACTGATCACCATTGAAAACGCCCTGCGCGGGCTAGCCTGCAATTGCACCTGTGCATGCTGCGGTGAGCCCGTAGTCGCCCGCAAAGGCCTGATTCGTGAACATCACTTCTCCCACCACTCGAACAAGGAAAGCTGCTTCATACATCGCGAAAGCCTGCTGCACCTGTACGCCAAAGAAGTCATCCGCAACCAACTCGGCCTGCAGCTTCCCCCACTGCCTGGCACTTGGCCGGGGAGCGAAGACAAAACCAGCTGGTGGGATTTCGAGAAGGTGGATGAAGAAGTCCCACAGCAAGGGTTCCAGCCTGACCTGGTCGCCCACCTTAGAAATGGCGCCCAGCTATTCATCGAGGTCGCCGTCACCTCGTTCATTGGCGAGGAAAAACGGGAGCGGATTAAAAGCGCAGGCATCAATACCGTCGAAATTGACCTCAGCGAACTGCTATTCAGCAAACAGCCCATTCCCTCTGAAGAGGTGAAGGCCCATATCCTCAACCTTACGCACAACAAATCGTGGATCTATCCCGAACAGCCGCCATTACCCGCGCAACCGGCGATAGATTGGCTATCCATTCCAGCCAAGCCCCTTGCCGCTGAGAGCGGAGCCAAATGCATCGAGCACCGTTACACGATCATGGGCATGTGGATGTTCGCCCGGATACTGCCTACAGGCTCAGTTGCAGTGGGCTCTCGGTCATTTAATCCGCAGATCGCTGAATTGCTTAAGTCCTGGCGAAACGAGCTAGACGGTGAGTACAACCCCAAATTCAAGAACTGGATCTACTACCCCCGATCTCGCGAAGAGGTGCTGAATCGCCTGCAGCAATTGAATGAAAAACCCTGAGCAAAACGGCATCGCAAACTGCGCTCAACTTCGCTGCTTTGCGATGCCATACCCTAGATCTGACCTCTCCGTTAGAATCCCAGCCTTCCTCGTAGTCGGAGCAGTACCGTGATGGAACACCTGGACACCTTCCTCAGCCGCTGGAGCAAGGCCGGCGGTACTGAGCGCGCCAACTACCAGTTGTTCCTCACCGAGCTATGCAGCCTCCTTGGCCTGCCGCTGCCAGAGCCTGCCGGCGACGACACCCGCGACAACGCTTATGTGTTTGAGCGCCGCGTGGTCATCAATCAGCCTGACGGCAGCAGCAACAATGGCTTTATTGACCTCTACAAGCGCGGCAGCTTCGTGCTGGAGGCCAAGCAAACCGGCAAGACCCTGGACAGCTCCGGCTGGGACAAGGCCATGCTCAAGGCCCACAACCAGGCCGACCAGTACGCCCGCGCCCTGCCCGCCGAGGAAGGTCGTCCACCGTTCATTCTGGTTGTGGATGTTGGCCGCAATATTGAGCTGTATGCCGAGTTCAGCCGCTCCGGTGCCACCTACACGCCCTACCCAGATTCACGCAGCCACCGCATCCGCCTGGAAGACCTGCGCAAAGAAGAAGTTCGTGAGCGCCTGAGTGCCGTTTGGCTTGATCCGCTCAGCCTCGATCCAGCACGCCGCTCGGCCAAGGTCACCCGCGAAATTGCCGATCAGCTGGCCAAACTGGCGAAGTCCCTGGAGGCAGCCGGCCATTCTCCGCAGCTGGTTTCCAGCTTCCTGATGCGCGCCCTGTTCACCATGTTTGCCGAGGATGTTGGCCTGCTGCCCGAACGTGGTTTTACCGAACTGCTGCAGCGCCTGAAGAACAAGCCGGACACCTTCGCGCCGATGCTCGAACACCTCTGGCAAA
>CAZKMS010000112.1:0-19879 GCA_964553805.1 uncultured Verrucomicrobiaceae bacterium | reverse complement strand
GCGGGCAGGCCGGTTTCGCCGATGACGAAGGCGGTGAGCGGGGTCTTGGGTTTGAGATGCTCGAAGGGCTTCAAATCCTCCTGCGCCTGCTTGAACAGCGCGGCCTCGGCATCCGGCAGCTTGTCGGTCTTGAAGCGCACGCGCTCGTAATCGGCCTGGCGGTAGGCCAGTTGCACCACCTGCTCCTCATAGGGCGTGCGCTCCTGCTTGGGCTTCGCATACATCGCCTGCACCTCATCCGGGAACAGGCTCATCGCCCTCTCCGCGGCACGCGCGACGCGCGGCTCGATGATGCTGTCAATGACGGCGCGCGGGGCGGCGGCGACTTCCTCCCAGGTCTTGAGCTGCTTCTCATACGCGGCCAGTTCCTCCGGCGTGGCCAGCGGCTTGTCCTCCGGCCAGGTGATGTTGTTGAGGAAGGCCTGCAGGCGGTAGTAGTCCTTCTGCAAAATGGGGTCGAACTTGTGGTCATGGCACTGCGCGCACTGCACACTCAGGCCCATGAAGACGTCGGCGGTGACATCGGTGACCTCGTTTTGAATCAGCTTCCACTGGCCCTCGGCGTCGCGTTGATTGTACTCGTAGATGCTGTGGCGGAGAAAGGCGGTGGCGATGCTGACGGACGGATCGTCAGGCGCGATCTCGTCACCGGCGATCTGCTCGCGCATGAACTGGTCGTAGGGCTTGTCATCGTTGAAGGCCTTGATGACGTAGTCGCGATACGGCCAGGCGTTGGCGCGATAGGAATCGAGACGGTAGCCTTCCGACTCCGCGTAGCGGGCCAAGTCCAGCCAGTGCTGCGCCCAGCGCTCCCCGTAACGCGGTGACGCCAGCAGCTCATCGACAAGACGCTCATACACCCGGTCGCGCTCCGCCTTGTCTTTGGCGGCGGTGTAAGCCGCAATGAACCGATGCATCTGCTCCGGCTCCGGCGGCAGGCCGTGCAGGTCAAAACTCACCCGGCGCAGCAGTTCCTCGGCGGTGGCTTCGGCGGAAGGCGTCAAGCCCTCGCGCGCAAGGCGGTCGCGGACAAACAGGTCGATCTCATTCTGCCAGGCAGGCCCCTGCCCCGGCGCGGCCGGCGGCGTGGCTTTTTGCAGCGGTTGATAGGCCCACCACGCGCGGTCCGCCTCTGTGATCACGCCGGGGCGGAAGCCGCCGCTGTCCGCCACCTCGCCCTCCGGCCAGGGCGCGCCCATGGCCACCCATTGCTCCAGCAGCTCGATCTGCTCGCTGGAAAGCTTGTCGTCCGGCGGCATTTGCAGGTCGCTGTCGGCATGCGTGACGGCCAGCAGCAGCGGCGACTTTTCCGGCGCGCCCTCCGTCAGGGCCGGTCCGTAATGACTGCCGCCGCTGCGGATGAAATCGATGTGGTCGAGCCGCAGCCCGCCCTTTTGTTTATCCTTGCCGTGGCAATTGAAGCACTGCTCCGCCAGCAACGGGCGGATCTTCATCTCAAAAAATTTCACAGCCGCCGCGTCCGCAGCCAGCAGCGCGGAACCCGGCGCGGCAGCAAGGAGGGCGATTCGGATGAGTTGGGACAAGGGCATGCGAAAGGATAAGGCGAAACCGGCCCGGTTTTGGACAAAAAACGCGCCGGACCGGGCCGGATTTTCGAAACCACCGCCAAGTTCCCGTCAACATCACACGCTCGCGGCGGCCGCGGCGGGCGAGCCAGCTCGCGGCTCAACCGAAATCATTCTCCAGCACCACGCGATACCTCGCCTTGCCGGAACGCAGGTGGTCGAGCGCGTCGTTGACGCGGGACATCGCAAACGTCTCGGTCACCGGGGCGATGCCATGGCGCGCGCTGAAGGCCAGCATCTGGTCGATGGCGGAGGGGCTGCCGGTGGGGGAACCCGAAATGACTTTCTGGCCCACGATGAGGCCGAAGGCGGGAACTTGCAGCGGCTCCAGCACCGCGCCGACGACATGCAGCCGGCCTTTCGGCGCGAGGGTGTCCAGCAGGCCGGACACGTCGAGGGGAACGTTGATGGTGGAGATGATGAGGTCGAGGCTGCCCGCCAGTTTTTTCAAAGCGCCATCGCGCTTCGTGTTGTGAACGAAATGAGCGCCCAGCGACCTGGCTTCCTCCTCCTTGCTGTCACTGGTGGTGAAGGCGTGGACTTCGCAGCCCCACTTGCCGGCAAACTGCAGCGCCATGTGGCCGAGCCCGCCGATGCCAATGACGCCGACGCGCGAGACCGGCGAGATGCCGTAAACAAGGAGCGGCGCAAAAACGGTGATGCCGCCGCAAAGCAAGGGTCCGGTTTTGGCGGGATCCAGCGCCTCCGGGATCGGCCGCACCCAAGTCCACTGCGCGCGAAGACGGTCGGCGAAACCGCCATGACGGCCGACGATGGTGCCCTGCGCGCTGGCACAGAGATTGTGATCTCCCGCCAGGCATTGCGGGCAGCTCAGGCAGGACGAGGCGGACCAGCCAACTCCAACACGCTGGCCCATTTGCAAACCCTTGGCCTGCCCGCCCACGGCCGTGACGGTGCCAATCGCCTCATGGCCAGGCACAAACGGATACGCCGACATGCCCCACTCGTTGTCGAGCATGGAGAGGTCGGAGTGGCAGATGCCGCAGTGGCTGACTTTGATTTCCACCTCCTCCGCGCCGAGCGGGCCGGGATCGTAACTGAAGGGAGCTAGTTTTCCGCTCTTGGCGGTGGCTGCGTAGGCGTTGATTTCGGACATGGCGAAAGGGAGTCCATGGGATACGCCCCCGTCCGGCGAAGACGCGCATCGTTTTCGCAAAGCGCGCGTCAGCAACAACCCGCGCCCGCGCAGCAGCCGCTCTCCGGCAGGCATTTGTCCTTGGCCAGGCAGTCCGTGTGTTTCCAACCGAGCTGAAATTGCAGCATGCCGTCGCTGACGCCGGCATCGACGACCGGGAACTGCGCGGTGAGGCCGTCCTCATACTCGACCTCCACCGGCAGCTCCTCATGCGGCAGCACGCCGCCGGCCAAGCCAAGGATGGCCGCAAGCTGCCCGGCAACGAGCCGATGCTCGACGTCGCCGGTCACCCAGGTTTGCAGCAAACACGACTCGCTGGCGCGCCGGGTGCCGCCGCAGTCGATGAAGTTTTTCATCACGTGCCCGACCTCGGTGATGTGAAAGTGCGCGGGGATGAGGCCGCCATCCGGCAAGACAAGCCGGAGCGGCCGATGGGGATGCAGATGGAGGTGGCGGCGGACTTCAGCGAGGGTCATGAAACGGGGTTGAAAAGAACGGCCGCCCGGGCGCCGACTTAGCGCTTTTCTGTGGCAGACGCGATCGTCTTGATTGCCCGCGCGACCCGGCGCAGGATGGCCGCTGTGCCGACTCCCCCGCCGCCGTCCCCGCCGCCCCGCCTGCATCCGGTGGAGGTGGCGCTGCCGGCAACGGGCGTGTTTGTACTGGAAAGCCGCCACGGCGACGGCTTCCGCATGGAGCCGTCCAGGCACGACTTTTGGGAGCTGTTCTTCGTGGTCGGCGGCGGGGGCGCGTTCATTCTGGACGACAGCACACTGCCCTGTGCCGAGGATGACGTCATCGTGGTGCCGCCGGGAGTGCGTCATCAAATTCTCGACAGCGCTGGCAGTCCGCTGGCCTTGTATGGTTTGTGCCTTTCCCCGGCGCTGGTGGCGCTGGATGCGGCCGCGCCCGCGGCCGGCAAACTCATCCTGCCACCGGACCTGCTGCCCACGCTGCGCAACCACCTGCGGCGTCTGCTCTTCGAACAAAGCACCGCGCGCCCCGGCGCGGGCTACCTGCTGGCGGGGCGCGCGCTGGCTCTGCTGGGCCTGATGACGCGCGGTCATCTGGCCGCGCAAACGCGCGCAGGCGACGGCGGTCTGGCGGAGGTGATGCGCGAGTACCTGGACGAGTTGAACGAGCGCTTTTTCGAAGTGGCCGGCATCGACCACGAGGCAGCGCGCCTGCGCATGAGCCGGCGGCGGTTCACGCAACTCTTCCGCCAGCTCAGCGGCCGCAGTTGGCTGCAGCAGGTGACCAATCTGCGCGTGGCGCATGCCCGGCATCTCCTGGCCAGCACGCGCCGGAGTGTGACGGCGATCGCCTTCGAGTGTGGTTTCGAAGAGCTGTCGAGCTTCTACCGCGCCTTCAAACGAGAAACCGGCCTGGCGCCGCTGGCCTGGCGGGAACGAGCAATCGCTCAGAGTCTGTCCGGCAAATGCTGTACCTGGCCTCTGTGAGGCCGGTCGCCCCGCGCAGCGCCTCCGCCCTCAACCGGGGTCACAGACCTGGATTACAGCGGCATGCCGTCCTCATTTTGGACTTCCGTTCTCGATTTGATCCTTTGCCGGATAGGCTCTCAATAGCTGCGCGGAGTGAGCACATAAAGGCCGTCCGTGGACGCAAACGCGCCTTCCACCGACATGCGCTTCTTTTCATGGCCCGCGCCCCAGGAGTCACTGAACAAGATGTGCCCGGCCTTTTCATCGTAGCCCACGATCATGCGCATGTGGCCGCCGGAAACCTGGCCGTCTGCGCTGAGCGGCGGCAGCTCCGGAGCCAGGCCGAGTTGCAGGGTCCAGAGCAAAGGGATGCCCTCATTGATGGAATCGCGCACCATTTTGAAGAAGCGGTCGCGATCCAGACGCTCGCGATCCCGCGCGCTCATGCCGGGACTGATGAGGGCTTTGAAGCGGGTCTTGAACTTGCTGTCGATCTTGTTGAGCCCGGCCTCCATGAGCCGCGAACTCGTGCCTCGCTCCGCCGTGGTGCCGACAAGCTGCGCCAGTTCATGCTGGTCGCAAGGAATCTGGTAGAACTCGAACAGGCGCTGGCAGGACGCGACGACGCAGTAGCCTTTGTCGCCCTGGTCCACCATCGGGACGCCCACGATGAACACCGCGCCAGCCTCATCGCGCGTGACGTTTTTCATCAGGCTGCCTTTGGTCACGGTGGTGGTGCCGGCCCCGATCGCGGTCACGCCCATGCTCCAATCGCGGTTGCCTGACGGCGCCAGCTTGAGGCGCAGGAACTCAGGCTGATTGGAGGCGCCCTTGCCCGCCCGGGCGTTGACCTCGTTGTGCTCCATGAGGGCGACGGCCGCCGGTGCGGTCCACTGCCAGCCGATGACTTTGACCGCCGCGCCGGGAACGGCATTCTGGGGTTTGGGCGCAACCCCGAGACGCTGGCCGAGCTGGCGACCCGTGGCCTGGATCATCTTCTCAAACTCCGGCACGGTGATCTCGCCGGAATCGCCGCGATTGTAGATCGAAAGGGTGGCACGCAAGAGGCGGCCGTTTTCAAAATCCAGGCTGGCCTCCTGCGCCTGCGCTTGGCCGCCGAAAAGGCTGATCACGCTGCTGACGTTGGAGTAGGGCTTGCGGGTGAACCGGGCGCGGGCGCGACTGCTGTCGAGCCATTGAAAAAAGATCCCCTCGTTGAGGCCATGCGCGGTGAAACGCTGCTCCAAATCGTCCGGCGTCAGGCTCCAGGCGTCCGGCCCGGCCAGCAGAAAATCGAGATCGGCAAAGAGGGCGAGTTCCTCGCCCACCACCAGCGCGCCAAGAACGCTGGAAATTCCGGGCCTGCTCAGCCGCAGTGATGGCTCGCCCACACCCGCGGGCGGAATCAGGCACACGGCAGAGGCGCCCTCCACCTCCCAGGTGGCGAAACGCATGGAGCCGAAACCCGTGGCCATCGCAAAGGCCTGACTGGGACGCCCGGACCAAAGCTTGGCGAGCGCCGCGGCGGGATCCGCGCCAGCAGCAAAGCGCAATGCCATCTCATTGCCACTCCCGCGCAGCAGGAGGTGGCCTTCCATGACTTGGCAAGCGCCGTCGAAGGCAGAAAGCTGAACCCGAATGTTGCGGTAGGGCCGCTCGCCCAATCGCAGCACGCGCGTTTTCACGCCCTCGGTCTCAACGTCCTGTGCGGCATACAACGGACTGCTGTCAAAACCCTTCCGCTTCCAGGCGGCGGCGATCTTTTCCTCGCTCAACTCGAGCGGGGCCTGCCAGGCGACGACTTCGTCCAGGCTGGCCTCAAACTTGAACTCGTCCGCTTCCTGCGCGGGCAGCCACACGGCGGCAACAAAACAGCTCAAAGCAACGAGTTGGCGTGATCTCGACATGACACCCAATTTGCCGCAGCGGAGGCTGGCGAGGCAAGCAAGAAAGCGGCAGACAGCTTGCTTCAAATTTTCTGGCACTTAAGACCTTGAAAGTAAATCGATCGTGCGAAAAATGACTCGCGAAATGCTCGACAGTCAACGCTCACGCTACACTGAGTCCCGAACCGACATTCAATTCGCACGCCAACTGCTGCGGGTGCATGCCGCCACGGGCTGGCTGCCCGCGCCGCTACTGGCGCTGCATGGCCTTTTCTTTCAGAGTGCGCTGGCGATGACTTGGTTCGTCGTCTCGTTGTTTTTTGTCCCGCTGATGAAAAGCGGCCGGGATTTTGCCCGGCTCGGCCTCGCTTGGTTCTTTCTGGCCGGGAGCACCTGCGGTCTCATTTTGGCGACCCAGATTTCGAATTTGCGCCCGCCCGACATCCAACCCTGGCTGAACCGGGAATGGGTGCCACTCTGGCTGACCGCGCTGTCGCTGATCCACCTGCTGCTGGCGTGGATGCTCTTCTCCAATCAGCGCGTCAAAAAGGCGGTGAATCGCGGCTTCAACCAGTGGTGAGCCCCTGCAAGCTGCCGTTGTGACGGCGGCCGCGCTCGTTTAGGTTGCGCGGCGTGAGACCTCTCCAAGTCAAATATGTTCTGATGGCCGCGGACATGCGCCGCGCAGTGGCGTTTTATCGCGAGGTGTTCCATTTGGAAGAGCATTTCGTGAGCGAGTGGTGGTCCGAGCTGGGTTACGGTGACGTCGTCATCGCGCTGCATGGCGGGCACGACGGCGCGCCGAACCCGACTGGCCTCAGCCTGCAATTTGAAAGCGTGATCGACGCCGCGCGGCGCATCGAAAAAGCGGGCGGCCGCATCGTGACCTTCCCTGCGCAGCGCGAAGGGGAGCCGATCCTGCTCGGGCAAATCCGCGACCCGGAAGGCAACGAACTCTTCATCACCGAAATGCTTGGCGCCCGCGCATGATGGCCCTGCTGGAGCGGCTTTTCAAACTGCGCGCGCACGGCACGTCAGTGCGGGTGGAGCTGCTCGGCGGGCTCACCACCTTTGCCGCGATGGCCTACATCATGGTGGTCAATCCGGCCATCCTCGCCTTCGCCGGCATCCCGGCCGGGCCGGGCACGGTGGCGACCATCCTGACGGCGGCCTTCGGCAGCGCTCTCATGGGATTGCTGGCCAACCGGCCCGTGGCGGTGGCGCCTTACATGGGCGAGAACGCCTTCATCGCCTTTGGCTTGGCCGCGCTCGGCATCGGCTGGCAATTGCGGCTCGGCGCGGTGTTTGTCAGCGGCGCCATCCTGCTCGTCATCACCCTCGCCGGCTTGCGCGGCTGGCTGGCAAACGCCGTGCCTGCCGCCATGAAACACAGCTTCGCGGCCGGCATCGGTTTGTTTCTCGCCTTCATTGGTCTTTATGAAACCGGCATCGTGACCAGCTTCGTCACGGGCTTGCCAGCCGGCGCGCTGCCGCAAAATGGCGCGGTGCTGGCCGCGCCCGCCGTGCCGGTGAAAATCGGCAACCTTCGCGACCCACAAGTGCTGCTGGCAATCGGCGGACTGGTCCTGATGCTGGCACTGATGCTGCGCCGGGTGCGCGGTGCCCTGCTCATTGGCATGGCCATGACTGCTGTTGCCGGACTGCTGCTGGGTTTTGGCAGCGCGCCGCGCGCCATCGCGGCCCTGCCTTTCACCGGCGACTACGCGCTGGGGGAAATCGCCTTCCAGCTCGACATCGCCGGCGCGCTGCGCTGGAGTTTCCTGCCGCTGCTGCTGACGCTGTTTTTGATGAGTTTCCTCGACACGCTCGGCACCCTCACCGGCCTGGGCGCGGCAGCCGGCATGCTCGATGCAAAAGGCAACCTGCCCCGCATCGAGCGCCCGATGCTGGTCGATGCCATCGCCTGCATGTTCGCCGCGCTCGCGGGCACCTCCACCAGCGGCGCTTACATCGAGTCGGCCGCCGGCATCCGCGAAGGCGCGCGCACGGGACTGGCCGCCCTGGCGACCGCGGCTTTGTTCCTGGTCTGCCTGTTTTTCATTCCGCTGCTGGAGCCGCTGCAGCAGTTGCGCTTTGCCTACGGGCCGGCTTTGATTGCAGTCGGCGTGTTGATGGTGGGCTCGCTGCGCCGTGTGGACTTCGACGACTTGACCGAAAGCGCGCCGGTCTTCGTCACCATCGCGATGATGGTCTTCACTTACAACATCGCCAATGGCCTGACCGCCGGGTTGATCCTGCATCCATTGTTGAAACTGCTGGCCGGCCGCGGACGCGAATTGCATCCAGGATCGGCCGTTCTGGCTGCCCTGTGCGCCTCTTACTACCTGCTGGGTCTGCCGCACTGAATTCTCTCCAGGCTTGCAGCCGGGGGAGACAAGCCCCAGCCTGAGGCATGCTCCCGACCTCCCGTCTTCTGCTGGCTTTGCTGTGCTGTTCCGTCTGTGAAACGCGGGCGGAGGTCTTGCGAAAAGAAGCGCTGGAAGCGTTCGGTGCAGCCATGCAGCAGGCCGCGCAAGACCGTGTCATCGCGGGGGGCGCTTGGTGGCTGGAGCGCCAAGGCCACAGCGCTCATGGCGCCTGCGGCTTTGCATTGAAGTCCCCGGAGGAAGTTCCCGCTCACGAGGACACGATTTTTGATGTCGCTTCCCTCACCAAGGTGGCCGCCACCGCGCCCTGCGTGCTGCATTTGGTGGAGAACGACCGCGTGGACCTGAACAAACCCGTGCAAACCTACCTCACCGAGTTTGCTGGAGAAGGTCGCGAACGAATCCTCGTACGCCACCTGCTGACCCACACCTCCGGGCTGAAGCCGGGCCTGCCGCGCAGCTTTGAATGGTCCGGCTACGAACGTGGCATCGAACTGGCCTGCGCCACGGTGCCGCTCGATCCCCCCGGCGCGGTCTTCCGCTACAGCGACATCAATTTCATCCTGCTCGGTGAACTCGTGCGCCGCGTCAGTGGCGTTCCGCTGAACGACTACGCGCGCGCCACCGTTTTCGCGCCGCTGCGCATGCATGACACCGGCTTCCTGCCGGATGCTTCTTTGCGCCCGCGAATCGCGGCGACGGAGAAGGATGAGAACGGCGTCCTGCTGCGCGGCGTGGTGCATGATCCCACCGCGCGGCGCATGGGCGGTGTCGCCGGACATGCCGGCCTGTTCAGCACCGCGCGCGACGTGGCACGCTACGCGCGCTGCCTGCTGCAAGGCGGTGAACTCGATGGACAGCGCATCCTCAACGCGGGCACGGTGCGGTTGATGACGCGCCTCGCCACCGCTTCAGACATGGAGGAGCAGCGCGCTTTGGGCTGGGATGTGGACACCAGTTACAGCCGCCCGCGCGGCGGCTTTCCTGTCGGGACCAGCTTCGGCCACACCGGCTTCACCGGCTGCTGCCTCTGGCTGGATCCCGCTTCAAACGCCTTCTACGTCTTCCTCGGCAGCCGCCTGCACGAGACCGACCGCGAGCGCGACAGCCGGGAGCTCTACGAGATCCTCGGCGGTCACGCGGCGCGCGCGGCCGGTTATCCTTGACTGGCGAAAGGCAAAATCAATTGCCGTCGAGCAGGCGACCGATGCCGCCCAGCACGGAGCCTTCTCCCGTGGCCTTGCCGCCGCCCGAGGGCGCATTGGCCAGGATGCGGTCGGCCAAGCGCGAGAACGGCAGGCTTTGCAGCCAAACGGTGCCGTGACCGCGCAAGGTGGCCAAAAACAGCCCCTCGCCGCCGAAGAACATGCTCTTCAAGTTGCCGGCGCGCTCGATGTCGTATTGCACGCCCGGCGTGAAGGCGACGAGACAGCCGGTGTCCACGCGCAGCACTTCGCCGCGCAGCTCTTTTTTGATGATGGTGCCGCCGGCGTGGACAAAGGCCATGCCATCCCCGCGCAGCCGCTGCAGGATGAAGCCCTCGCCCCCAAACAAGCCAACACCGAAGCGTTTCTGGAAGGCGATGCCCACCGAGGTGCCATAGGCCGCGCAGAGAAAGGCGTCCTTCTCACAAAGGATCTCGCCGCCGTAGTCGGAAAGCTTGAGCGGGATGATTTTACCCGGATAAGGCGCGGCAAAAGCGACGCGTTTTTTGCCGGCAGGCGCGCGGTTGGTGAAGTGGGTGAGAAAGATCGACTCGCCGGTGAGCATGCGTTTGCCCACATTCTTCAAAATGCCCATGATGCCGCCCTCGTTCGGGTTGGAGCCGTCGCCCATCTTGGTCTCGAAGGTGATACCGTCTTCCATGTAATTCATGCCGCCGGCCTCGGCGATGCAGGTCTCGCCCGGGTCGAGTTCCACCTCGACGATTTGCATCTCGTTGCCGTAGATCTCATAGTCCACGTCATGGGCGCGCATCGGCATCGCTGGCGGAGCACCTGCCGGCAAGGGCGGCGGCGGCGCGCCGGCGGGGTTTTGGAAAAGCATGGGAACCGCCTGCGCCGCCGGCGCCCACTGCGCCTGCCCTTCGGTCCAGACCAGGGTGGTTGGACGAATGGCTCCGGCATCAGCCAGGGATTGCAGTTGCTCTTCGGTGACTTGATGGCGTTGGTTTTCGGAATCGACGTAGAACCAGGGTTTCATGGTGAAGTGGGCACATCAGTAGCGCCGCCCGCAGATTCGTCCACATGTTCCACTTTTTTGGTTCATCCGGAAAGTGGGTGCATTTGGGGGCTCCGTGGTACGGGGAAAAGCGACGGCCCAGGCACCTGGAGCGCACGCGTCCTGCGTGCCCCTGGCGGCGTCCCGCCGCCAGGGTTGAGCGCAGCGAACCGCTGGCAGCGTGGCATTCCTGCGTCCCTGGAACCGCGAAGCCCAAACCTGCTAAAACCCGCCAGACCCGCCCCGCGCGCAAACGGTGTGCGCTCGCGTGCGGCGAACGCCGAAATGACCTCCGGCGTCCCGCCGGTCACTTCTCCGCATCAACTTCCCCGGATGAACCACTTTTTTCCGGTCATCCGGAAAAGACCTGCGGGCATTCCAGTTGAAGCGGCTGGAGCAGTGGTTCAAGGACGCGAGAGATCCGCTGAAGATTGGGATCGTGCGCGATATGTGGCTCACCGGCTTCGCCGCGCCGTGCTGCGCAAGTTCAAGCATCCGCCGGAAGGGCAGGGAGGCGGACCGAATCAGGCTCGCGCCCCGGCTAAAAGCCTGTGTTGGGAAACCAGCGGCTGAAGTGGTTGTCGTCGAGCCGTGTGAGCGGGATGCTCAGCGGCGCGGGCGGGCCTTCCTTGGCCCAGCGCCGGAGATCCTCAAGATGGCCCAGATGACCGAGCACATCGATGACATTGCCGGATGAACCCTCCGGCCAGCCTTTCTGCACCTGCGGATCCCAGATGGCAATGCCGGGATCACCGGCGGCCAGCCAATCCGCTGCCTTCTGACAAAGCTCCTTCGGCTTGCCTGTCTTCCAGGAGATGACCATTGGCCAGACCTTCACCTGGGTGCCCTGGATGAGCTGGCGATAGTATTCCATGTCGATCCGTCCGGGCGCCTTTTCAAACGAGGTGTGATACGCGAACCACGTCACGGCGAGATCGTCCACCAACCCCTGCTGGATCCAGCTCGCCAGATCGAGACCCCAGCGCCGGTTGTCCGCCTCCTGCGCAAAGGTGCCGAGCGAAATCTTGCAGCGCTCTTTGCGTCCCTGTTTGGCGGCGGTTTCATCCAGCAAAGCGCGCACCTCCAGCATGAAGTCCGTCATGACGGCCGCCCGCGTGGCGTGGATCCGTGGATCGTCGTCGTCCACGCTCTTCGCATCGGCATGATGCATTTGACGAAAGCGCTCACAGAACGCCTCTTCCCAAAGCATGAGGGGCATGCCGCGGTTGAAGAGAAAGCCAACGCCGTCCGGCTGAAGCTCCAGGGTTTCGCGAAAAATGTCGAGCAGATGCCGCCGCACTTCAGGCACGGCATAACTCATGTAAAACGCCGGGGTTCCGTCCTTGTCGTAACAACGCCATTCCGGGTGGTTTTGATAAAACCGGCTGTTGAATGTCTCCTCGTAGGGCATGGAGCCCATCCAGCCGCCGGGACGCAGCATCACATGAAACTCAGCACCCTGCCGCCGCGCTTCCTCACGAGCGACCTGGAGCGGATTCACCCCCTTTTTGAACAGCGCCTCCAAGCTGCGTGTGTAGGCCGCATACGCGCCCGTGGGAAAATCCTCCGTGCCCTGGCCGGGATAATTGCCCACCTTGCTCGGGTAGCACACCAAGTCGCTGCCGGTGACTTGAAACCACCACTTCCCGATGTCCGTGCCCTCCAGGCCGCGAAACTCCTCGGCCAACTCCTCCGCCGTGCCCGGGCGAAATGGCCAGATCCAGCTATGCCCGTCAAAGGTCGCGATGGAGGTGCGGTGCTTCGAGGGAGCCAGTGCCGTCTTTGCCTCAGCCTCCGTCAGCGGCACTGTTTTCACGTAACAAACCGTGGCCGCCAACCCTGGCAGCGGAGCGATCTCCAGCGACTGCCCCTGCAACTCCGCCACGGTGAGAAAACACTCCTGGATCACCGCCCGGCGGTTTGGCAGCAGGACCAGATTGTTGGCGAGACGCTTGAAGACGGGTTCGCCACTCAACCGCGCCTTGAGTCCGTTGCCGCCGCTGGTAAACCCGCCTGACGTGGTCGCCAGACCCAGGTAAACCGCATGCCAGCCACGCTCCGCCAGCGGCAGCCGCACGGGAGGCGGGTTGGTGGCGCTGTAGATGGAGAGCGCCATGCCTTTCAAATCCGCTGTCGCAAAAGGAATCATCTTCCATTTTCCCTTTTGCCGCTTCCCTGTGATCAAAGCCGATGCGGGCTGCATCTTGGCAAGGTCGTCATGCACGGTTGCCCGGTCCGCTTGCGCAAAAGTGCGCGAATCGTTTTTGTAGTATTCCTCCGCCTGCGCAAGGCAGGTCAAAACCAGCAGGAGGCAGGCAGCGCGCAAACAAGTCATGCATTGCAGAACGCCAGGCGCTTCCGTCGTTTTGCGGCCGTTGGGCAGCAACCCGCACAGTGCACGATTGAATTCTGTCCAAAAACGCTCCTTGATTGCCTCAAGAGTTTGCCAGCCTCTCATGAACCGACGCCATTTCCTCCGATCCGCTCTCGCCACCGCCGCCCTGCCAGGCGCCGCCATCGCCCAGGGAGCCAAGTCTAAAAAACGCATCCTGCTGCGCTCCTCCTGGCAGACCGTCAATATCGGCGACATCGCCCACACGCCGGGCATGCTGCATCTTTTGGAGAAACACCTGCCGGAACACGATGTCACGCTCTGGCCCAGCAGCGTGGACAATGGCGTCGCGGAAATGCTGATGAAGCGCTTTCCGAAATTGAAAATCATGGAAAGCACCGAGGAAGCGAAGGCGGAGGCCTTCAAGACGCACGACTTCCTGCTGCACGGCTCCGGTCCGGGCATTGTCGGGCACCGGTCCCTCGCCGAATGGGCGGAAAAGACCGGCAAACCCTACGGCATCGGCGGCGTGACCTGGAGCGGCAGCGGGCCGGAAGGCATCAAAATCATCAGCGAAGCGAAGTTTGCTTTTTTCCGCGACTCGGTGTCGCTCGCGCTCGCCAAAGAGAAAGGCGCGGCCTCGCCCATCATGGAGTTTGGTCCCGACGCCACCTTCGCTTGCGACTTGGTGAACGATGAAGCCGCCTCGGCTTGGCTGAAGGAAGCCGGCCTCAAGGACGGCCAATTTGTCTGCTGCATTCCGAAGCTGCGCAACACACCTTATTGGGAAATCAAAAAGGGCTACGCCTTTGATCCGAAGAAGCACGCCCGCAACGAGGAGATGAAGGAGCACGACATCGCCCCGCTGCGCAACGCTGTCATCGCCGTGGCGCGTGAGACACCGATGAAGGTGCTGCTCTGCCCCGAGGACGCCAGCCAGATGAAACTCAACAAGGAGATGATCTTCGACAAGCTGCCCGCTGACGTGCTGCCGAAGGTGGTGTGGCGGGAGCAGTACTGGCTCACCGACTTCGCGCAAAGCGTGTACAACCGCAGCGCGGGCCTCTTTGGCAACGAGCAGCACAGTCCGATCATGTGCATCGGCCACGGCATCCCGGCCATTGTCTGCCGCTACAAAGAGCAGACGAGCAAGGGCTTCATGTGGAAGGACATCGGCCTCAGCGAGTGGCTCTTTGATCATGACTTCGATGAAGCGGAAAAAGGCCTCACTCCCGCGGTGCTGGCCATTGTGAACGATCCTGAGACCGCAAAAGTCAAAGCCCTGAAGGCCAAAGCCGTGGCCGACGACCGCATGAAACGGATGATGGATGTTTTGCGCGCGGAGTTGGCAGCGTGAGGCCCGCTACGCTTGCTCTCCGTATGCCCGCAACTCGACGACACGCGCGTGGTCGATGCCATGAGTGGCGGTCACCGTGAGGCGCAAAGACGTGATTTTTTGAGCGGCCGGCAAGCGATGACTGACGCGCCGCTGGTAGTTGCCCACTCCTTTTGCCAAATCGATCCAGCCTTCAGCGGTCAAGCCCTGCAGCAGGTAGTCGCTCACCGTCTCCGGCTGCGGACGGCCCCAGAGCATTTTCCGCGTGTAACCATCCGCCTGGGAGAGCGTGAGCAGACGATGCATGCCCGTGTCGAAAACAAGCACGACCTCCTGGATGGCAACAGGTTCGTCCCAATGAACTTCCAGGCTTGCGGGCAGCGTTGCGCTCATCCAGCGCTGCACACCAGATTGCCTGCGCTCCGGGGGCAAGTGACAGACAGCGCGAGTCCACCCGCTGCGGATGTTTTCGGGGCCGGCACCCAATTGTGAGCTGGAAGCGCTCAAATGCGTCGCCTGCCGAACAAGGTCGCCTTCATCTTCGTGACACCTGTCGATCAAATAACAATCGTCGCGCAGGAGCTGCTGCTGAATGGCGCGCAGCAACTCGCTATCCGCGGCGATGTCTGCTGGCGCGACACCTTGCCGCAAGGCCAGCGCCGCGGCGGTGCCGACGCCTTGGCCGACGACGGCGCAGGTGGCCATGACGCGGGTGGACGCAAAAGCGAGATGCGTGGCCGAGAGATTGCGGCCCGCAAACATCAAGTTGCGCGGCCCGCTGGAAACGCAGCAGCGCAGCGGGATGTCGTAAATGAAGGGCAAATGATGCTGCGTGCAGGGCGGTTGCTCCGGCGCATCGACGCCCTCGGGCGGATGGATGTCGATGGGCCAGCCGCCATAAGCAATGGCGTCGGGGAAGCAGCGCGACGCCATGAGATCGTTCTCCGTGAGGATGTGCTGGCCGATGCAGCGGCGGCTCTCGCGTTTGCCGGGCAGGAAGCCGATCCATTCGAGCGCCCAATGCGAGGCATCGATCCCCGATTGATTTTTGACAAAGTCCCAGACGCCGAGCGTGATGGCGAGCAACTCGTCGCGGATGCGCTCGTTGTCTTTGATGGTGTCGAGGCAGCCGCCCCACTCGATCCACCAGTAGCCGTATTCGAGGCCCAGGTCGAAACCGCTTTGCGCGTAGGGCCGCAGTTTGAAATCGTCCGCCGTGAAGCGCCGCGCCCACGGTGGCGCAGTAAATGGCATCGCGCGGCCATGCTGGCGCGCCTGGAAAAGGAGGGTGGAACCGAGGGTCTTGTTGTCCGCTTCCTCTGGCGCCAATGATTCCCCAAACTGAGCCTGGCTCTCGCGCCCGCGCATGAACGGCGCGCCAGCTTCGAGAGCGAGACGGCTGTCACCGGTGCAATCGACAAAGGTTTTCGCGCGGATGATGAAACCTTCCTCGGTGGAGGGCCGCTCCGCTCGCACCTCGCGGATGAAGCCGTCTTCAACCACCGCGCCGGTGACCGTGCTGTTCAAGCACAGTGTCAGGTTCGGCTCGCGCCGGCATTTGTCATAAAGCAGCAGGTCGAGCAGGGCCGGCGAACGCTGCGGATTATGCACGCAGAGATCGAGCCGGATTTCCTCGATGAGGCCGCCCTCGCGCAGCTCGTCCGCCAGCGGCTCGCCCTCGCTCATGCCGTTGGCGCCGACGATGTGCATGCGGATCTCACTGGAGGCATTGCCGCCGAGCACGGAGCGATCCTGGCAGAGAATGACACGCGTGCCAAGCCGGGCGGCGGCGAGCGCGCAACACACACCCGCCATGCCTCCGCCGGCGACGAGCAAGTCGCACTCGAGGGTCTGCGTGCTCACTTCGTTTCGATGCGATAGAGCGCCGCTTTCGTGCGGAGGTAAAGCGCCCCGTCGGCGACGGCAGGTCCGGCGGTCATGGGTTCGTGGAGCTGGTTGTCGGCGAGGATGTCGAGCTTGGGGGTGGCGCGCACGAGGAAGGAGGAGCCGCGATCGTTGCTGAAGAGAATTTTGTCACCGATGAGGATGGGTGTGGGAAGATACTGGCCGGGCAGGCGGCCCTCGCCGAGCTCGTCGCCGAGCTGCGCGTCGATGCAGGTCAGGATGCCGCCGCGGGTGATTTGGAAGAGCATGCCGTTCCGCACGACGCCGCCGGCCTCGCTGGCGTTGCGTTTTTCATGAATCCAGAGCTGATGGGTGGCAGTGATGTCGCCGCGCATCGCGCCATCCAGGCGCACGCCGATGAGATGGGCGCGTTCGGAGCCGGTGTTGATGAAGAGCACGTCCTGCCAGCGCAACGGCCTGACGGCGGCATTGAAACCGCCATGCGGGAGATTCCAGAGCTGCTTGCCGGTGAGGGGGTCATATCCGAAGGCGGAGCGGGAACCGACGGAGACGAGCTGTTTTTCACCAGCCGCGTCGAAGACGACAGGGGTATGGTAGGCCTTGCGCATGTCGCCCCCGCGGGTGGGGTTGCCTTCGGCGTCGAGGTCGCCGTAATCGGTGACACGTTCGGTTTTCCAAACCGTCTTGCCGGTGGCCTTGTCGAGCGCGGTGACGAACTGCTGGTCGATGCCGTCGAAGGTGAGGATGAGCAGATTTTCGTACAGCAGCGGCGAGGAACCGGGGCCGCGGTAGTGGCTGACGTTGATGTCGCGGCGCTCCCAGATTTTCTCCCCGGTGGCGGGGTTCAGTCGCGCGGTGCCGTAGGTGCCGAAGTGGGCATAGACGGCGTCCTCTTCCAGCACGCAGGAGGGCGCGGCGTAGTTGTTGAGCGGGTTGCCGAGTTCCTCGGGGGCGGCGTTTTCAAACAGCAGGATGTCATGCGTCATCTTGCCGCTGTGACGGTCTACGGCGTGCAGCCATTGCCGGGTGCCGTCGCTGGTGGCGGAGGTGAACCAGATCAAATCCCCGCCAATGACCGGGGTGGAGTGCCCCTCGTTCTCCAGCGGCAGCCGCCAGGCGATGTTTTTGCCGCTGTCCGCGTCCCACTCGACCGGCAGCCGCGCGGCGTCCGCGGCGGGAACCACGCCGTTCAGGGTGGGACCGTTTTTATCCGGCCAGAACAGCGGCGCGGTGGCAGGCTCCCCGCCGGGGACGGCGGCGGGCAGCAGGAGGATGAAAAAAAGGGCGCGCATGATGGGGGAAAATCAGTGGTGCCAAGCAAACGCGCCGCTGCAAGCCGATGTATCGGATTGCGAGCGCCCTCACCCGCTTTCACAATCCAAACCGGGCAGAATGCCCGGTTCACACCGGCAGGCTGGAAGCCCGCGCCACGGGAGCGCGGGTGCCTTCACCCGCATCCACCAAATAAGGCTTCGATTGCCAATCGAAGCTACCTCGCCTGCATCCAAAAGCGCCCTGCGCCGCGCTCGTTCACGTAGCCGCCCGTCACCACGCCTTGTGTTGGCAGCAACACCCCCGTGAACGCCTGCTTCACCCCGCGCGATGAGTCTTGGTAAGAACCGCTCACCAAGCCCGTCTTCGCGTTCACTTTGAGCGTCAGCTTGTCCGGGCCGAAGTAGAAAATCTGGTTCGCCACCGTCCAAGTGGCCGCGCGGTCGAGCATTGTCAGAGACACCCCGGACAGTGGCGAAAGGCCCGGCCCGGCCAGCCGCACCCACACGTTGAACCAAGCATCCTCCAGCCCCGCCCAAGCCCGCGCTCTCTTGCCCGGCGCCGCGTAGCGACTGCCCACCACCGCCCGATCCACTTCCACCCGGCCCGGATACAACGGCGACTTCGGCGTCGCGCCCGCCTGCTTCACCCAGCGCCACACCCCGTCCACATCACTCACCCCCGCGACCTCGCGGAACACCGCCCTGCCCGCCAGGAACCCGCGCGCCGGATTGCCATACAACGCGCGATGCAGGCTCCACTCCCCACTGCGCGACACATGCCCGGCAAAGGTCGTCTTGGTCCCGTCCGCCAGCGTCAACGCCCCGGTGCAAACACCCAGGCGGCTCACCTTCAGCAGCCCGTGGCCGTCACCGCCCGGCTCCTGCGCCGCGTCCACACCCTCCGGCGCGGGCAGCGCCACCGTGTAGGCTCCCTCCTGCGGCGCGCGGCTGGCGTTGGAATAGGACGGCAGCCGTTGCGCGTCCAGCGCGTAGGAGACATCAGCGGCGGCCACCGTGCCGGTGATGTGATAACCGTCCGCCGTGCCCGCGGCCAGATGCAGTTGCAGCGTGACCACGATGGGCGGCAGCGCGCCGCGGTCGATCTCAACCTCCGCGCTGCCATCGGAGGCAAAAGCGCCGCGCAGCGTGTGGCGGACGCCCGCGATCCAAAGCTGCCCGGTGAAGCTCCCGGAGGCGGCCACTTTCAGGTTTTCCAGGCCACCGCTTACAGTTCCGTCCTCCGCCAGTACACCGTGGTAAACACCCGCCGCCACCGAGCCAAAACCCTGCGCGACGAGTTCCGGCGGCACGGGCGGCGCGTCCGGAGCGGCCACCTCCGCCACGGCCCCGGCGGCCTCGCTGCCCGGATAAGGGAAATCCGTCCCCGGCAGCAGGCGCAGCGCCCCGCTTCCAGCCCCGGAAACGAACGCTCCCGCCGCCAGACCCTGCTTTTGGAAAGCCACGCCTTGAAAGCGCAGGCGCAGCCCCGTCGCCCGGTCGTGAAAACCGCCGCTCATCTGGCCGCTGGCGCGATTGATCGAGCCGGAGACCATTCGCGAATCGAAATGACGCAGCGTGTTGTTGGCCAGCCAGCCCACCACCCGTTCGATCTCGTCGCCCGTGGCCGCGGGCAGGCTGGGGCCGATCAGGCTCAGCACCGCGTTCGGCTCCGCGTCCGCCAACTGCGCCAGCACCCGCTGCCCCGCCGCCGGTGGTGTGAACCGGCAGCCCAGCAGCGCCACCTCCACATTGAACCCGCCCGCATACAGCTTCTCCCTCGTGTCCGGCAGCTTCACCCATTGCATCCGCCCGTCGCAGTCGCTCACCTCCGGCACATCGCGAAACACCACCCGCCCGCCGAAGCGGCCCTTCTCCGGCTTCGTGCGGTAAAGCTCGCGGAAGAGGCAAAACTCGCCCGTCTCGGACAGCCGCGCCGTCTCCACCAGGGCCGCGCCGTCGCCCAACTGGCCCCTCACCGTCACCACGCCCGTTCTGGAAACCGACATCACGGCCCAGCCGTCGCCGCCCGGCTCGTCCGCGCCCCAGCCTGGACGGCCCGGCATTAGCAGCGTGAACTTGCCTTGCCGGTCCAGCGTCGCGGCCACCACCGCCTGCGGCAGCCAAGCCGCCGCCACGATCTCGCCGTTGTTCCAGTTCACTGAGCCGGTGATGACCCCATGATTGCCTGGAGATGTGTGTTGCAACCGCAGATCTACCGCCACCAGAACCCCGCTTTTGAGTCTGATATCGATGGCCAACGACCCGTCAGCCGCGAACTGCCCGCGCAGCGGGACGGCCTGGCCTTTCAGGCGCAACAGACCGCTCACCGCGCCGCCCACCGCGTTCCGCTTCGGCGGGCTCACCCGCAGATTTTCGATAGCCCCCAGCAGCGTG
>CAZKMS010000111.1:0-19978 GCA_964553805.1 uncultured Verrucomicrobiaceae bacterium | reverse complement strand
ATGGTGGCGACGCGCACGTCGATGAACTGGCCGCCGATTTGCAAATTGATGCGGCCATCCTGCGGCAGGCGGCGCTCGGCGATGTCGAGCTTGGCCATGACCTTGAGACGGGCCAGCACGGACTGCTGGAGCTGCTTGATGTTTTCCGGCACCGGCACCTCGCGCAGGCGGCCGTCGATGCGGTACCTCATGCGCAGCTTTTCCTCCATCGGCTCGACGTGGATGTCGGTGGCGTGCTGCTCCAGCGCCTCGCGGATGATCTGGTTGACGAACTTGACCACGGAAGCCTCCTCGTCGTCGGCGTCGATGATGTTCGCCTCGTCGCGCATTTCCAGGTCGGCGGCATCGACGTCGCGGCCTTTGAGGATCTCCTCAAAAGTGTCCGCGCCGACACCATAAAAGTCGCGCAGGGCGTTGAAGAGGCGTTTCTTCGGGGCCAGGCACCAGCGCACCGGCACACTGACCTCACGCGCCACCGCCTGGCGCGCGATGAGGTTGAACGGATCGTTGGTGGCGATGAGCAGTTTGCGCGTGTGCGGGGCTGGAGGCTCTCCATTGCCGGCGGCCTCGGCATCTTGCTCGGGTTCCACGATGGCGAGCGGCAAAAGCTGGTGGCGCAAGGCGACCCTGGCGGGCAGCAGCCGCTTCAATTCGGGCGCGTCCGCGGAATCGGGCGCGGGCATTTCCACCCAGGGCATGCCAAAACGATCCGCCAATCCAGCCAGGAACTGCTCCTCATTGACCGTTCCCGGCTCCAGCAACTGGTTGATGACGGAGAGGCTCGGAGTCGCGGTGGGCAGGATCAGCCCGCTGCCACCGGCGGCTTCGAGGCTTTGCACAAGGGCCTGTCGGGCGCTTTTCACGGGTCAGGGTGCGGTTGCTGCCGGGGTTTCTGCGGCATTGGCGGGTGGAAACAAGGCCGGGTCCGCGCCGCCTTCCACCTCCACTGCGGGGGCGCCCTCCACCGTGACCGGGGCCGCGGGTTCCGTCTCCGCGCCGTCCGCCGCGTAACCGTAGTGTTCCAGCAGGCCGATGAGGTACAGCACGGCGTCGGTCTGGGTGGCGAAGTGGCTGGCGTTGTAACTGAGGTCGTCGCGCAGCTTGCCTTCGATTTTGGCGGTGCCGACCATGCCGACGGAGCCGTCCTCGGCGATGCCTGCGGCCTCGGAATCGTCATCCGACGCCACCAGCAGGCCCTGGATCGCGCCCGCCACCCGGTAGGAGCGCATGCCCTGCGGACCGGGCACGCTGAGGGTGTGGTTGACCATGCCGGAGGCGGTGTAAGCGGCTTGCGCGCTGCCGTTCAGCGCCAGGGCGGAGAGGACGGTGCGCTTCTTGCTGCCGTTGGCGGCGGTGAAAACGCGCGCGCCCTGCTCGCTCAAAGCATAGAAGCGGCCTTCTGTTTCCGTGGTCAGCACGATGGAGGCGGGGCCGCCCGTGACCGGTGCCACGATGTAGGCGCCGGAGTAAAAGTGAAAATTCAGCGAGCTGTCGGCCTGGGGCACGAACTTCAACTCATACACGGCCCAGCCCGCCTGCGCAGTGGTGGCCAGGGCGAGCAGGCTGCACGAAAGAAACAAAATCAGACGGTAAAAGCGCATTAGCAGGGCTTTATAAGTCAAGCCCGGCGGCTTGTCGAGGTTGAGGTTGCGTGGAACAGGGCGCTAAATGCAAAATAGGCAGAATTAAAGCACGCTTGAGGCCAACTGACTCAAAAAAGCAAAAATCTCTTGGCAGGCCAGTTTCAACAGGCTAAATAGCCGCGTCCAACCGCACAACCACTGCTTGGGCCTGCATGCCAGGCATTCAAGAGAGGGGTTGTCTAGTTGCCACGAACCAACCAACCCAACCATCCCACCCAACCAACCAATGAAACTGAATGCACTGCTGAAAACAGCTGGCTTCCTTGCCCTGGCCGCTTCTCCCGCTCTTGCCGGCTCCGGCAAGGTGGTGCAGCAAACGACCATCGTCGAAGAGCCCGAAACCGCCCTCGGCATCACCGCCAGCCTCGGTTACGACACCAACTACATCTTCCGCGGCCTTGAGCTCGCGGAGCACTGGATCTCCGGTGGAGTCGCCGTTGACATCGCCCTGGTGGACAACGTCTCCTTCGTCGGCGGCGCCACCTACGGTGTGACCGCCAACGACAACGTCTCGGTCCTCGACATCGATGATCTCGTGAACGCCTCCTACCAGCGCCTCGAACTCAACGGCGGCATCGCCGTTGACCTCGGCGCCGTCGAGCTCGGCCTTGGCTACCGCTGGTACAACCACCAGGGCGACCTCGAGGCGATCCTCGATGACGGCCACGAAGTCGGTCTGACCGTCGCCACCTCGGCCGGTCCGGTCAACATCGGCATCGGTGGTTACTATGACTTCGGCATCGAAGGCTGGTACTTCGAAGCCGCTGTGAACAGCGAGATCGTCCTCACCGACAGCATCAGCCTCGTCCCCGGCGCCTCCATCGGCTACGGTTTCGACTATAGCTGGCACGTCGCCGGTCTTGAGCTGGAAGGCTTCACCGCCATCAACCTCAGCCTCGCTCTGCCGATCAAGCTGACCAAGAACGCCACCCTCACCCCCTACGTGGCCGGCAACCTGCCGGTTGATGTCCTCGACGACGCGGGCCAGGACGCCCAAGTCTACGGCGGTATCAAGCTGAGCGTCGCCTTCTAATCCTGTCGAAAGGTTCCGCCTTTCTGCTCAAACCTCCCGGTGCCCCGCGCCGGGAGGTTTTTTTTTGGCCGCGCCGCGTTTTTCACCTGCCTGCCGGGCTGCGCCGGGCAAAGTGCCCCTCCCGTGCCGCCACCGCCTGATATCGAACCGGACCTCTTCGCCGCCGCGCCCGAGCCTGCGCCGGAGCAGGGCAGCGGCGCGCCGCCGCTCGTCGCCCGCGTGCTGCTCGATGACGCCGCCGGGCTGGAGCTGGACTACGCCGTGCCTGCGGCGCTGCGCGAAAAGGTCGCCGTCGGCGCCCGCGTCCTCGTGCCGGTGCAGCGCCGCCAGGCCCAGGCCGTGGTTCTGCACCTGCTGGACCATTCCCCGCACCAGGGCCGGCTCAAGGAGCTGCTCAAAGTCGTCGGCAGCCGCCCCGTCTTCAGCGCCTCCATGCTGCGGCTGGCAAACTGGATCGCCGACTACTACGTCACCCCCGTGCGCCAGGTGCTGCGCACCATGCTGCCCGAGCCCGTGCGCAACCGCCCGGAGACCTTCGTCACCGACAGCCACCTCACCCTGGCCCGTCCCTGCGCGGGCGAGGACCGGGAAAAACTCGCCCGCCGCGCCCCCATGCAGGTCCGCATCCTCGACCTCATCCGCGAGCGCGGCGGTGAGGCTGTGCTCAGCGACCTGCGCCGCGAGCTGCCCCGCGCCGCCAGCTACCTGAAGCCCCTGCTCGCCGCCGGCTGGATCACCCGCGGCGAGGTGCGCGTCGAGCGCGACCCCTTCCAGGACGAGGAATTTCTCCCCAGCGCCCCGCTCACCCTCACCGCCGAGCAGGCCCCCGCGCTGGAGGCGGTGCAAAACGCCCTCGCCGAGCCCGCCGCCGCCCGCCCCCTCCTCCTCCACGGCGTCACCGGCAGCGGCAAAACGGAAGTCTTCCTCCAGGCCATCGCCGGCGTGCTCGCCGCCGGCAAGACCGCCCTCGTCCTCGTCCCCGAGATCAGCCTCACCCCGCAGACCATCGAGCGCTTCAAGGCCCGCTTCTCCGACCGCAAGGACCGCGTCGCCGTCCTCCACAGCCACCTCAGCGACGGCGAGCGCCACGACGAGTGGTTCAAGATCCACGAAGGCCGCGCCGACATCGTCATCGGCGCCCGCAGCGCCATCTTCGCCCCCCTCGAGCGCCTCGGCCTCATCATCGTCGATGAAGAGCACGAGCCCTCCTACAAGCAGGAGGAAAGCCCCCGCTACCAGGCCCGCGACGTCGCCGTCGTGCGCGCCCATTTGGAAGGCTGCGTCGTCCTCCTCGGCAGCGCCACCCCCAGCCTCGAGTCCTTTGAGAATGCCTGCCGCGGCAAGTACGAGCTCCTGCAAATGCAGCACCGCACCGACGGCAAAAAGCTCCCCCTCATCCGCGTCGTGGACATGCGCATGGCCCGCCGCAAAGGCACCGGCGTCAGCGCCTCCGACGCCGGCTGCCTCTCCGAAAAACTCCGCGCCGCCATCACCGATCGCCTCGAGCGCCGCGAGCAAGTCATCCTCTTCATCAACCGCCGCGGCTTCCACTCCGTCCTCTCCTGTGAAGCCTGCGGCCAAGCCGTCGAGTGCCAGGACTGCAGCGTGCCCATGACCTTTCACCGCGCCGACAACCGCCTCGTCTGCCACGTCTGCGGCGCCCGTCGCCTGCCCCCGTCAAAGTGCCCCGCCTGCAACGACCCCGGCATCAAATTCGGCGGCTTCGGCACCGAGCGCGCCGAGGCCATCGTCCGCGCCGCCTTCCCCCAGGCCCGCCTCGCCCGCGTGGACACCGACTCCATGCAGCGCAAAAACCAGCTCCGCGACACCCTGCGCGACTTCCGCGCCCAGAAGCTCGACCTCCTCATCGGCACCCAGATGATCGCCAAAGGCCTCGACTTCCCGAACGTCACCCTCGTCGGCGTGCTCAACGCCGACCTCGCCCTCAACCTGCCCGACTTCCGCGCCGCCGAGCGCACCTTCCAGCTCCTCGTCCAAGTCGCCGGCCGCGCCGGAAGGGGCGAGCTGTTTGGCGAAGTATTGATCCAGACCCACGCCCCGCACAGCCCCGCCATCCAGCACGCCCGCCACAACGACTACACCGGCTACGCCCGCCAGGAGCTCGAGCACCGCCAGGCGTTCAGCTACCCCCCCTTCGCCCACGTCCTCCTCATCACCAGTCGCGGCAAACACCAGGCCCAGGCTGAGTTCGCCCTCCAGACCCTCGCCCGCCGCCTGCGCGACGGCCTCCCCGCCGACGCCCTCATGGGCGAGCCCTGTCCCGCCCCCCTCGCCAAAGCCCACGGCCAATACCGCTTCCAGCTCCTCCTGCGCAGCCCCCGCGTCCGCCCCCTCGCCCGGCACCTCCTCAGCGTCGTGAAAAACCTGACCCTGCCCCCGGATGTCACCGTCGTCTGGGACATCGACCCCATGCACCTCGGCTGAGCAGCCTCGAGTTCTGCCGAAATCTGTCAGTAGCTTGAGTTCGGATATTGCCGGGTGAAGTGTTCAATCATGAAGATCATTGCCAGATCATTCGGCTGTCTGTTGGCGCTTGCCCTGCTGTTTTTCGTCATCCCCACCGTTGGCCAATCAATCCTTCATGCGATGACCCCCAGTTCGAATATCAAGGACTGGAAGGCGGAATATGACCGGCTGGATGGCCTTTTCCCAAGGGTCGCTGCGAATGAAACGAAGCGGCTCGAGATGATTCGAAAGCTGAGGCAGCGCGGCATACGGATCGACGAAGGACCGGATGAGTCCATCGATCACCAAGACACGCCGTATGCCCTCTTCATGCGAGGATGGCGCGACTGGCAGAGATGGCTGGGGAAGTAGCGGAAGACGTCAGTCTTCCCTCAGCGCGGCGCGCTTCCACGTTCCCCTTGGGAACTCTCACGAGTTCCGCTACGCCCCCCATCGCCGCCGCAGCCCCGTAGAGGAAAACGTCAGTTTTCCCGCCTCCG
Source organism: uncultured Verrucomicrobiaceae bacterium (assembly GCA_964553805.1). Lineage (GTDB taxonomy): Bacteria > Verrucomicrobiota > Verrucomicrobiia > Verrucomicrobiales > Verrucomicrobiaceae > JAGRPD01. Next base: position 14,336 of record CAZKMS010000111.1, on the reverse strand, counting down.
AAGCGGAGTCACGGGGCTTGTTTCGGTGCCCGTGCGCGCCAGAGCGGAGTCGTGAGGCTTGTTTCGGTACCCGCGCGTGCCAGAGCGGAGTCGTGAGGCTTGTTTCGGTACCCGCGCGCGTCAGAGCGGAGTCGCGGGGCTTGTTTTGGAACCCGGGAACGCCAGGGCGGAGTGCGGAGGCGTGTTGTTTTGACCGAAATCCGGTTTTCCGGAGTCTTCCGGCTTGTCAAGCGACGGCGAACCCGTCAAAAATCCCGCCATGAGCACGCCCGAAACGCCGCCGCTCCCACCCCCTCAGCAGCCCACGTCGGCGCGCCCGCCGCCGCCGACCCTGCCCGCCCCGCCGCCGCAGGTGATTCCCGCAGACGTGATTTACGCCTCGCTCGGCGATCCGGTGCGCCGCCGCCTCCTGCAAACCCTCGCCGACGGCAAACCGCGCACCGCCACGATGCTGACCGGCAGTTCCGGCCGCCGCCTGGATGCCACGTTGAAACACCTCGTCAACCTGCGCGCCGCCGGCCTCGTCCACATCGCCAAAAACCCCACCGACGGCCGCCGCCAGCACTACCAACTCAACCCCGCCATCCCCGTGACCAAAACCGCGACCGGCTGGGAGATTGAATTCGGGTATTGTCTGGTGCGGTGCTGAAACGAAAGACGATGAAACTTAAATGGATCATCCTCGCCGGGCTCTTGGTGCTGTCCTATTTGAGCGCTTGGCTGCCAGTCATGAAAGTCCATGACGGCTGCGCTTGCGGCTATCGGCGGACCTGGTATGAGCTGCCTGAGAGCCCGTTTCATGATCGCAAGTGGGCGCTTCAGGTCGAGGCCGAGGGCGACCCGGCCCATGCCCACAACGTTTGGGATCCGCAGTGGGGAGTCTGGTTTGGCCTGCCGTGGGAGAAATGAGGGCGTGGCGGAAGACGTGAGTCTTCCACTCCCGGGGGAGGGAACTCTGACGAGTTCCGCTACGGTTCGGGTAGGGGCACGGGTCAGCTCACCAGCGGCAGCAGCTTGCCAAGCAGATCGGCGATTTTGACGCGCTCCTGCTCGCCGCTGTCGCGGTGGCGGAGGGTGACGGTGTCGGCGAGTTCGGGGCCTTTCTCGCCGAGGGTCTCGAAGTCGATGGTGACGCCGAAGGGGGTGCCGGCTTCGTCCTGGCGGGCGTAGCGGCGGCCGATGGAGGCGGTCTCGTCGTAGAAGCAGTTCATGTGCTTCTTGAGGGTGGCATAAACTTCGCGCGCTTTGGCGACGAGTTCGGGCTTGTTCTTCAACAAGGGGAAGACGCCGACTTTGATCGGGGCGATGCGCGGGTGGAAGCGCAGGACGGTGATGGTCTCCTTCTTGCCTTTGTCATCGACTTTCTCGGTCTCGGAGAAGGCTTTGGCGATGACGGCGAGGGCCATGCGGTCGAGGCCGGCGGAGGGCTCGATGACGTGGGGGACGTAGTTGCCTTTGAAGAGGCGCTCGAACCAGGCGCGGACGTCGGCCTCGGGCAGGGGCTCGCCCTTGGTCTTGGCGGCTGCGGCGGCGAGGCGGCGCTGGATGAGGGCTTCCTTTTGCTCGTCGCTGAGCTTGGCGGCGGCGTTTTTGAGCTCCTCGTCGAAGACTTCCAGATTCTTGCCGCTGTGCTTCTGGTGCTGGGAGAGGTCGAAGTCGCCCCGGGCGGCGATGCCCTCCAGCTCCTCGGTGCCGAAGGGGAACTCGCAGAGGATGTCCACGCAAGCGCGGGCGTAGTGGGCGAGGTCTTCGCTGGTCTGCCAGTAGTATTCAAGGACGCCGCCGAGGCCGATGCCTTCGTAGAAGCGGGTGCGCTCGGCGACCCAGTAGCGGTGCCACATTTCCCAGCCCCAGTTCGGCTGCGGTTCGCTGAGGTCGGCGCCCTCGCTCCAGGGGGCGACTTCGCCGCAGATGATCTCGACGGCTTCGTCGGGCTTGATGAAGAATTCGAGCTCCATCTGCTCGAACTCGCGGCTGCGGAAGGTGAAGTTCTTCGGCGTCACCTCGTTGCGGAAGGCTTTGCCGATCTGGCCGATGCCGAAGGGCACCTTCACGCGGGAGGAGTCGAAGACGTTTTTGAACTGGGCGAAGATGGCCTGGGCGGTCTCGGGGCGGAGGTAGGTGACGTCGTCCTCAGTGGCGGTGGGGCCGAGGTAGGTCTTCAACATGAGGTTGAAGGGACGGGCCTCGCCCAGCGCGCCGCCGGTTTCGGGGTGGAAGTCGATGGTTTTGTCGAGTGTGTCGCCCTTGGCTTCATCGAGCAGCTCGATTTCCTCGGGTTTGCCCGCGGCTTCACCGGCGTTCGAAGCGATGAGGGTGCGCACACGCTTGCGCAGGCTTTCGATGTGCTCGCCTTTTTTCATGAGCACGGAGATGGGGCGGGCGAGCTTCCAGCCGCTCGGAGCCTGGGCGCCGCTGTAATTCATGACGACGCCCTCCTGCGGCTCCACATGATCGGCACGCACGCGTTTGTTCGTCAGCGAGCACTCGCGCATGAGGTCGGCGAAGGTGTCCACGTGGCCGCTGGCTTTCCAGATAGCCGGGTTCATGAGGATGCCGGCATCCAGCCCGAGCACGTCCTCGCGCTCGCGCGTCATGGTTTTCCACCAGGCATCGCGCAGGTTGCGTTTCAACTCGGCGCCGAGCGGGCCGTAGTCCCAGACGCCGCCGCAGCCGCCGTAGATCTCGCTGCTTTGATAGATGAAGCCGCGGCGCTTGCAGAGGGAGACGATTTTCTCCATGAGGGCGATTTGGGATTGGGGATCGGTGGACATGATGGCGGTGGGATGAGGGGGCGGTTAAAGAGCCTGAAGCCTTTGCGGGTGCAACCGAAAAGGGGCGCTGGCGGCGGGTGGATGGTGATGCAAAAAGAGGGCGGCCCTCGCGGGCCGCCCTCCGGGGATTCGTGAATGGAGGACCAGAATCAGTTCTGGCCGGGGCGCCATTCCTCGGTGGCGAACTTGAAGGCCTGCTCCAGGCCGACGAGGTCGGTGGAAGGACGCAGGGCGTCGAACGCCTGGCTTTCCTTCTGGATTTCCTCGGCGCTGTAGTTCATGGCCTTGAGGGAGAGGCCGATGCGGCGCTCCACCTTGTCCACCTTGATGACGCGGGCCTCGACTTCGTCGCCGACATTGAGCACGTCCTTGACCTTGGCCACGTGGTCCTCGCTGAGCTGGCTGATGTGCACCAGGCCGTCGATGTCGTCCTCCAGCTCGACGAAGGCGCCGAAGCTGGCGATCTTGGCGACGGTGCCCTTGACGATGTCGCCCACTTTGAAGCGGGTGTCGATCTCGGACCAGGGGTCGGTGTCAAGCTGCTTGACGCCGAGGCTGATGCGCTGGTTGGCCTTGTCGATGCCAAGGACGACGGCTTCCACTTCGTCGCCCTTTTTGAGGATCTCGGAGGGGTGGTTGATCTTGCGGGTCCAACTGAGGTCGGAGACGTGGATCATGCCGTCGATGCCCTCTTCCAGCTCGACGAAGGCGCCGTAGGCGGTGAGGTTGCGGATCGGGCGCTTCATCTTGGTGCCAACCGGGTAGCGGCTGTCGATCTCGTCCCAAGGATTGGTCTCGAGCTGGCGCACGCCGAGGGAGATCTTGCGCTCCTCGGTGGAGATGCCAAGGACGACGGCTTCCAGCTCCTGGCCGACGGTGAGCACGTCCGACGGGCGGGCGATGCGCTTGGTCCAGGACAGCTCGGAGACGTGGATGAGGCCTTCGACGCCCTCCTCCACTTCGACAAACGCGCCGTAAGCGACGAGTTTGGTGACCTTGCCTCGGACTTTGTGGCCCACGGGGTAGCGGCCTTCGATGTTCTCCCAGGGGTTGTTTTGGAGCTGCTTGAGGCCGAGGGAGACGCGTTCCTTGTCGCGGTTGACCTCGAGGATGATGAGGTCCAGCGGCTGGCCGATGGCGACCATCTCGCTGGGGTGGGTGAGGCGGCCCCAGGACATGTCGGTGATGTGGAGCAGGCCGTCCATGCCGTTGAGATCGACGAAGACGCCGAAGTCGGTGATGTTCTTGGCGACGCCGTTGACCTTGTCGCCGGGCTTGACGGAGTCGAGGAACTTCTGGCGCTGTTCGGCGCGCTCGGCCTCGATGACTTCGCGACGGGAAAGGACGATGTTTTTGCGGTCGTCGTTGATTTTGACGATCTTGAATTCGTAAACCTTGCCGAGGTACTCGTTGAGGTCTTTCGGGGGGATGATGTCCACCTGGCTGCCGGGCAGGAAGGCCTCGACGCCGACGTTGACCATCAGGCCGCCTTTGACGACGGACTTGACCTTGCCTTTGACCAGGCCGCCTTCCTGGAAGACTTTGACGATCTTCTCCCAGTTTTGCTTGTGGGCGGCTTTCTCCTTGGAGAGGACGACCATGCCCTCGTCGTTTTCGAGTTTTTCGAGGAGGACTTCGACTTCGTCGCCGACCTGGATGTCTTCGTCCTCAAATTCGTTCGCGGGGATGGCACCCTCGGATTTGTAGCCGATATCGACCAGGACGACTTGCGGTTTGATTTCGAGGATGCGGCCCTTGACGATGGACCCCTCGTGGAGTTCGCGGAATGATCCTGCGATCATTGCGGACAATGCGGTTGCGCTCATGTGTTAACTGACGGGTTGCGGGCGTTCAGACTGACGGCGCCGTCTTTCCCCGCCCGTGGAAAAGCCAGCGCCCCGCCCCGGCCGTCTGGTCCCAAAAACCGGCCCGGCTGGAGAAGGGCGCGTAGTGTCGCGGTTTTCCGGGGTTGTGCAAACGGAAAGATGGGCGCCGCGGGCTCACTTCAGCGGCCGCGCCACCATGATGCCGGCGTGGGTTTTGTAGCGGCGCAGGTAGTCGCTGAGGCGGGAGTCGATGAGCACCTTGCCGTGGTTGCGCGGGGAGCTGGCGTGCATGAAGCGCAGTACGCCGTTGCGGCGCAGGGCGAGGCCGACGTGAGAGGTGGCGCAGGCGCTGCCGTCGCGGCTGACGATGCTGATGATGTCGCCGTTTTGCAGCCTGGGTTCGATGGCAGGCACCTTGTCCTTCGGGATCATCACCAGCGGCCGCGCGCGCAGGCCGGCCTCCAGCTTGGCGATGCCGGCGCGGTTGGCGGCGCTGGCGGCCATGTAGCGGTAGCTTTTCCAGCCGACGGTCATCTCGCGGGCGGCGTTGCGTACTTCGACGCCGCCGAGCGACCCGGTCAAATCGCGCACCATGCCGCGTTTTTCGTTGTCGTTGGCCCAATCCTCCAGGTAATGCAGACGGGAAAGGTAGGAGCCGGTGCAGCGGCCGCCCCAGTAGCGGTCGGTTTCGATGAGTTTCAGCAGTTGCGCCTGGGTCCATTGCTCCGGTGACAGGGCGGTGAGCCGTGCCAGCGCCAGCGACACCTCGAAGAAGGTCCAGCAGTCGAGGCCGTCGAAGTTGACCGAGGGCGCCTCGATGCGGTCATCGATCTCCAGCGTGTAGCCTTTGTAAGGGGTGCCGCTGAGCAGCTCGCCGAACCAGGCGGTGCGCTCGCCGATGCCGGTGGCGGCCAGTTTCTCCGCATGCGGTCGGGCACGGGTGAGGATGGCCTCGAACCTGGGCTCGCCTTTGAAGACAACGGATTGGGGCAAGCTGTCGGCGGCGGCGCAAACCGTGGCGAGCAGCAGACAGGCGGAAAGGACACGCGGCATTGTCGTGGAGCATACTTTTTTTCGCGCGGCACTCAAGCGGGGAGGGCGTTGTGGCGTGAAAGTTTGACTGCGCTGGACGGGTAATTTGAGCCCACCATGAAGACTCCCGGCCTGCTCTCGATTGGAACCGCTTTGCTCCTCGCCACCTCGGCTCAAGCCGGCATGAAAGCCGGCGCCGGCCTTGCGGACATCTCGCCCACGGAGTTTCCAGCGCCGGTGAATGGCAGCATGTCCGGCCGCTTTGCCGACAGCATCCACGACCCGATGCACGCGCGCAGCCTGGCCATTCAGGGCGCGGATGGGAACACGGTGATTTTTTGCGTGGTGGACGCCTGCATGATCCCGCTGGAGATCTGCGAGGCCGCCAAGGACATCGTCACTAAAAAGACCGGGTTGAAGCGCGAGGGCCTGCTGATCTCCGCCACGCACACGCACTCGGCGGCGACGATGGCGCCGGTGTTTCAAAGCGATCCCGACCCGAAGTACATCGCCGCGCTGCCGCCGCGCATTGCGGCTTCGCTGATCGCGGCCTATGAGAACCTGGAGGAGGCGGAGGTGGGCTGGGGCTTTGGCAGCGATCCCACCCAGGTCTTCAACCGCCGCTGGCTGATGAAGCCGGGCCAGGAGTATGAAAATCCCTTCGGCATCATGACCGATCGTGCGCGGATGAACCCGGGCAGCGTCAACAAGGTGGTGTCAGCGCCGACCGGCCCGGTGGACCAGGATGTGGCGGTGCTGGCCGCGCGCGCCAAGTCGGACGGACGCCCGCTCGGCCTGCTGGCCAACTACAGCCTGCACTACGTGGGCGGGCTGCCGGCCATCTCGGCGGATTATTTCGGCGTGTTCTGCGAGGTGATGGCGGCGAAGCTGAACGCCCAAGACGCGCGTTACGCTGGCAAGCCGCCATTTGTTGCCGCGCTCTCCAACGGCACCAGCGGCAACATCAACAACATCAACTACGGCCTGCCCGCCCTGTCGCTGCGGACCAAGAGCGAGCCTGGCGCGCACCTGCGCAAGGTGGCGGAGAGCGTTGCCGGCGCGGCCATGAATGCGTTTGAAAGCATTGCCTGGAAAACCGACTCCACAGTGGCCAGCGTCGAGACGGATTTGCAACTCGTGGTGCGCAAACCGAGCGAGGCGGAACTGGCGCAGGCGCGCGCCTGGCTGGCCGAGTTTCCAAAAGACAAAAGCGGCAACTACAGCGAGCGCAAGGCGATCTACGCCAATGAGTCGGTCAAGCTCGCGGCCTATCCCGACACCATGCCGGTGAAGCTGCAGATGCATCGCATTGGCGATTTGACCGTGGGCGCGATTCCCTGCGAGGTCTTTGTCGAGATCGGACTGGATTTGAAGAAGACTTCGCCAGCGACGCGGCATTTCACCATCTCCCTGGCCAACGGTTACAACGGCTACCTGCCGACCGAGGAGCACCACGAGCTGGGCGGGTATGAGACGTGGCGCGCGCGCAGCAGCTACCTGGAAGTGGAGGCGGCGAGCAAAATCAGCGCAGCGCTGAAGGAGATGTTTGCGGTTGGCGAGTCCGCCCGCTGAGCCCGGTCAGAGCCGCAGGCGGCTCCATGAGATTTGCCCGCCAAAACAAACGTCCACATCCGAGCCGGCATCGCGCGGACGCGCGGCGTAGCTGGCGCGGTAGCGGAATTCCATGATGTTTGCCATCGCGGCCTCGACCTGCTCATAATCGACCGGCAACGGCGAGCGCGCGGGCGCGGTGGCGATGACCTCCGGCATGAGGCTTTCACCCGGCGGCAGGTGGGGGAAGTTGATGTTGTGAAACAGGCCGTCTTCGGGCTCCTCCCCGAGCAGGCGCTGCAACAGCCCTGCTGTCCACAGGCTCACCCGCGTCCAGTCGATCGCCAGGCCGCGAATCAGGTAGTGCGAGAAAGCAGCCGCGGGCACGCCGTGGTAAGCAGCCTCGCGCGCCGCCGCCACGGTGCCGGAGATCACGATGTCCTGCCCCATGTTGCCGCCGTGATTGATGCCGGAGAGCACCCAGTCCGGGCGCAGGCCAAGCCCGAACAGGGCGACCCGCACGCAGTCGGCGGGCGTGCCGCGCACCGCGTAGCGGTCCGTCCCGGCGGACTCGACGCGAAGCGCTTCGTGCGTGGTGACACGATGCCCGCACTGGGAGAACTCATGAGTCGGCACCACCGCCACCACGCGCGCGCCGGGCAGGGCCTGCACGGCCGCCGCCTCCAGCGCGCCGATGCCCTCCGCGCCAATGCCATCGTCGTTGGTGACGAGGATCAGCGGGGTGCTGGCAGCCGAAGCGGGCAAAGACATTCGCACGAGCATGGACAGCGCTGCCGGGCGGGCAAATGATTCCGCTTTTCCTCCTGCTCTTATTTGAGTGAGAGGAGAATGGATTGGGATGCTCACGAGCAAATCGCCGGTTGCATCTCCAGCGCCGCGCCGCACGTTCCCAATCCGAATCCCCTTAGCCATGAACGCCAAAATCGACGCCTACGCCCATCCTGAAGTGCTTGTCGATACCGATTGGCTGATGGCGCATCTTGATGATCCGGCGGTGCGCATCGTGGAGAGCAACGAGGACCTGCTGCTGTATGACGCCGGCCACATTCCCGGCGCGATGCACATCGACTGGCGGCGGGATTTGAACGATCAGACATCGCGCGACTACATCGGCCCGGCGGAGTTTGCCGCGCTATGCTCCCGCAACGGCATCACGCCGGACACGACGGTGGTGTTTTACGGCGACAAGAGCAACTGGTGGGCCTGCTACGCGTTTTGGGTGTTCCAGCTTTTCGGGCACAGCAAGGCTTGCGTGCTCGATGGCGGCCGCGACAAGTGGGAGGAGGAAAACCGACCCATGACGCGGGAGGTGCCGACGCATGCCGCCACGGATTACCATGTGCCCAGCCTGCGGGACGATGCCGCCCACCGCGCCTATTTCCAACAAACGCTGGAGCACATGCGCGCCGGCAAAAAACTCGTCGATGTGCGCAGCCCCAAGGAGTTCAGCGGCGAGACCACGCACATGCCGGAGTATCCGCAGGAAGGCGTGCTGCGCGGCGGCCATATTCCTGGCGCGAAGAGCTGCCCCTGGGCGCGCGCGGCGAATGCGGACAAGACTTTCAAAAGTCGCGACGAATTGGAGGCGATCTACGGCGGCGAGCTGGGCTTGAAGCGCGAGGATGACATCATCGCCTACTGCCGCATCGGCGAGCGCAGCAGCCACACCTGGTTTGTGCTGAAGTACCTCCTGGGCTATCAGCAGGTGCGCAACTACGACGGCAGTTGGACGGAGTGGGGCAACATGGTGCGCTCTCCCATCGAAAAGGACGTCTGATCATGGGCTACCCTGCGCCGCTGCAAGAATTGATCGACTTTTTTGAGGTGCTGCCGGAGGCGGAGCGCCGGGAGAACCTCATTCACTACGCCGATGCCGCCAAGACCTGCGGGCGCAAAGAAGCCGAGTGTTTCGACCTGGAGGACGTGCGCAAGGACGAGGAGTGCACGGACACGGTGGGCGTCTTCCTGCGCGTTGATCCGGGCGACACCGCGCATTTCGCGATCGAGCTCGGCCCCAAGGTGCAGACCCTGACGAAGGCCATGACCAGCATTCTTTGCCGCGGCTTGAACGGCGTGCCGCTGAAGGAAATCCAGGAGGTGCCGGCGGACTTCGTGCCGCGCATCATCGGCGCCGAACTCGTGCGACTGCGCAGCCAGACGGTTTATTACGTGCTGTCGCGCATGAAGACCGCGGTCAAGATGCTGCTCGACCGCCGCCGCCGCCAGGGACATTGAGCCATCCGTTGGAGCCCCCAAGCAAGTCGGGCACATTTTCCACTTGTGATGGTGAAACCGACGATGCCACGCATGAGCGAGGCGCGGTCCAGGCCATCAATCAGCCGCCTTGACATGCCAGTACAGCGAGGCGCTGTGGCTGGTGATGGCGTAAGGCACGCCGTGGTAAAAGCCGGAAAGGTCCTCGGAGTAGCGCGCCACGGCGAGCAGGTAGTGGCCGGGCTTCGACATGTCTGGCGCACGCACGCAACCCTCGGCATCGGCGGTGATTTTTTCATCGCTCACCTGCGGAGAAAAGAACAGCATCTCGACATTCGGCAGCGGCTTGCCGCGGAAGTACACGCGCGCCTCACCGGGCTTGCCGGTGGGCACAATGTCGAGGGTCATCGAGGGCTTGCCCTCCGCCCAGGCATCCGGCTGCCAGCGGCAGTAGAAAATCGGCGCGCGCGCGGGCTTGTCCTCGTGCAGCTTGCGCACGGTGAACTGCGCCTGGGCGAAGACGGGGCGGCTGAGGTCAAATTGGCCGAGGAGGAAGTGGTCGGACTTTTTGGCGGCTTCCGCGATTTGCGGCTGCCCCTCGCCATCCGTGCTCCAGCCCATGACCTGGACAAAGGCATCGAGATGGCCTGGAGAGGTCTCAAAATCATCGCCCCACTGGGCGAAGCGGACGCCAAGGCCCGCGTTGTCCGGCAGCTCCTCGATCCAGAGGGAATGCGCGAAAGTGGTGAGCGGCAGGCAGGCGAGAAGGGCGAGGGCGGCAAGACCGGGGAGTTTCATGGCCAAAAAAGGAGTGTGCCACACGGGCGGCGGCTGCCGCCTGCGCTGGCTTGCTTAAAACTGTCGTTGCCTTGAGGTTTTTACATTCGCTGGAAAAGGCGGGAGCCGCATTCTCAAGATGCATCGCGGAGTGAAGAGAAGCCAGCGTGGCGCCCGCCGAACCGTGGCGCCGGCTCGCCCCACGCCTTACCGCCCCGCTGTCACCACCAGTTCCAGCGCCTTCTTGTCCCCGGTGATCGTCACCACCACGTCGCCCCAGGCCCCTGCCACCTGTCCCAAGCCGCGTCCGCCCGCGCCGCTTTTGTCCACCGCCGGTTTCATCCCCAGCGCCTTCACCAATCCCGCCGCGGTCTCATTCGTGTCGTAATAGTCGCCCTTCCTCAGCCGTCTCACGGGCAGACGATCCTCTTCCGTCCCCTCTCCCGCATTCCCCACCCACAGCATCTGGTTCGCTGACTTCGCGCCTGCAACCAAGCTCCCCAGCACCGCATACACCCCGCTCTCCGGATTCACCTCCACCGCCTGGATTTTGCCCACCTTGCTTTCCGGTGCGCCCGGCGCCGCATCTCCCGCCCGCAGCAGCGTCTGCCAGCTTCCGCCCGCCAGCCGCAGCATCAGCGCCGAGTTGTTTTTGGAGGTCAGACCCGATCCTTTCGGCCCGCTCAACACCACCTGCGCCGCCAGCCGGTCATTCCCCACCGGCCAAAACTTCACGATCCGCTTTGCCACCAAGCCGCCGCCCAAATCTGTCACCCCTTTCCGCAACCACAACGCGTCACCCCGCCATATCCCCTCGTTGTCAGCCGCCTTTGCTCCGCCGCCCTGGACCGCCGCCCGGTACAGCCCCTCAAAACCGGACACGCTCAGCCCTGTAAAACTCCGAAACAACGCCCCGTCCGTGCCGGGCGCCTCCTCCCCTTGCAACGTCGTGCGGCCCTCGCCTCCGGCTTGATTCGCCCAAAACAACCCCTGCAGCGCCTTGCCCCCGGCGGCTGGCGCAAAAGCCGCGCCAAAATGCGCCACCCCTGCGCCGCCTGCCGCCGCCCGGCCCGTAAACTGCCCAAAGTGACCCGCCCCAGGCTCTCCAAACGCCGGGTTTCCCTCGCGCGCCTCTGCCCGCAGCACATTGCCGCTGCCACCCAGCAACAGCAGGCCGCTGTCATTCTGGGCCGTCACTGGATTGGCGGGCATGCCGTCTTTTTTCAGCAGGTAGCTCAGCGCACTGTACCCCACCGGGCCGGGGGCGTGCAGCACCTCGCGAAAGCTGGCGACCGCCGCTCCGCTCAATTCTGCCAGCGCGCTGCCGGAACGGAACAGCGGTGACACATCGGCGCCATCTTCACGCGCCAGCAGGGATTTGCTGGCGGCATTGACACCCGTGCCGCGAAGCTGGATGAGAAACAGGCCCGCCGCCGCTTGATTGACCAAGGGGCCGGAAAGCTTGTTCACCTGGAGACCGGCGTATCCGGCGCCGAATTCGGTCAAGTCCTGGCGATGGTGCAAGACGAGAGAGGTGCTGCCGCCGAGCGTGGAGAAAAGACCGCGGTTCTTGCCCCCCTTGGCGCCTTTGCCGCTCAAGCCGGCCTCAAACAGCGCCTCGCCATCGCCATTGACGAAGGCGGCGCCGAAGGTGTTGAAGGCCGTGTCCGCGGGGGCGGGAGCCGGCTGCGCTTTTTTCGCCAAGCCTTGCAAGGGCACGATGGGCAGGAGGTCAAACAGGTACGCCGTCTCAATACTGTTAGAGCCAGCCACCACGGTGTCTTCGGATACCGCCAGTCCAATGCCAAACACGCCCCCCGTCTTGGTGTCGGAAGCCTTCAAATAAGCCCGCTGCCGCCACATCGTGCCCCAACGCGCGAACACATAGACCGCCCCGGCCTCGGACATGCTGTTGTTCGCCTGATTGCCGTTGATTCCCTTCGCATTGCTGGCTTCTTCAACCGCTTGCACCGCCACAATGTTGCCGGACAGCGCTACTCGATAGCCAAATACATCTCCTTCCTCCGCGTTGGAAGCCTTCAAATAAGCCTGCTGGCTCCAAGTCGTGCCGCTGCGCGCAAACACATAAGCGGCCCCCGCAAAACCGGCGCTGTTATCTTCTTGATCTCCATTCACTTCTTTTGCGCGGCTGGCTTCCCCGGGCGCTCCTGCCACCACGGTATCCCCGGACACCGCCACCGAGGCGCCAAACTGATCCCATGCGTCCGTATTGGAGGCCTTCAAGTAAGCCTGCTGACTCCAAGTGCCACCATTGCGCACAAACACGTAGACTGCTCCGGAATTGAAATCAGTGGACGGATCGTCGCCGGTTCCGTTGATTCCCGTCGCGTTGCTGTCCTCCTCGGCAGCCCCAACCACCGCTGTATCTCCGTCCACCGCCACCGACTCGCCAAACTTGTCCCATGCATCCGAGTTGGAGGCCTTCAAATAGGCTTCCTGGCTCCAGGTCGTGCCATCACGCACAAACACATACGCGGCACCGGCCGATATAGCACTATTGTCCGCCCCGTCGCCGTTGATTTCCCTCGAGTTGCTGCGCTCATACGGAGCGCCAGCCACGATCGTATCCCCGGACACGGCCACAGCAGTGCCGAAATAGTCGTTCGTACCCGCGTTGGAAGCCTTCAAAAAGGCCTGCTGGCTCCAGTTTCCACCGCCGTCACGCACAAACACATACACCGCACCGGAATTGGAAGCGGTGGTACCCTGCCAAGGAGCGCCCACCACCACCGTATCTCCATCCACGGCCACGGACGAGCCGAACCCGTCACCCGAAGATACGTTGGAAGCTTTCAAATAAGAATGCTGACTCCAGTTCCCGTTGCCGTCGCGCACAAACACGTAGGCCGCGCCGGAATTCGAACGGCCATTGCTATCCTCATTTCCATTGACCCCCGTTGCGCTGCTGTCTTCACCAGGAGCGCCCACCACCACCGTATCCCCGGACACCGCCACGGCGGAGCCAAACCAGTCCTGCCCCTCTGTGTTGGAAGCCTTCAAATAAGCCCGTTGCGCCAGCGGATCGATCGTCACCGGATACACTGCGCCCGCCACGGCCACCTCCAAAACGAAACGCTTTTTGGAGCGGCCGTTTGCCGCAAATTTGACCGCCAAATCGCGCCCTTGCGCATCCCACGCCTTCAAGCCGCCATAGGTCAGTATCGTGCCGCCGGTTTGATCCAAAAAAGCCACACTCTCGCCCGTGACCCGCGCGCTGAGGCTTCCCCGCACCGCCAGTTCCAGGCGCAGCACTTCTCCCTCGCCGGCCGGTTTCCCTTTCACCGTCCAGCCTTGCTCCAGACCGCGGACGTCATTGATAAACCATTCCTCCATCAGCGGGTCGCGTTGAATGCTCAGGCGGTTTTGCTGGATTACGGAATGCCGGTTCCGGTTTGCGGAGTGGAAGCCGCTCCACGCGCCCCGCCCTTTGCGCTGCGCGCGCCCATACCCCGCCAACTCCAGTCCCCACTCCCACCCGCCCTCATCGGGCCGCGCGACAAAGCCTCGCCCATCGAACTCCATCCGCCAGCCCTGCCCCGGATTGCGCGCCACCCACATCCCGTCCTCGGTTTCCTGAAATCCATGCCGTCCCGCTTCATACGCCGCGCGGATGGAGGACCAATTCCCCGCGCTCAAGCCTTGCGGCGCCTTCTCATGATTGTTGCCAGGCGGTGTCTCAACGGCTTGAAGCAGAGCAGCCCCGGCCAGCAGCGCCGGAATAAAAATCATCGAAAGAGGTTTCATAGCAAAAATCCCCGGCTCGTAGGAGAGCCGGTACCTATTGTGTAACCGCCACTGCCCGGCAAGCTCTATTACATAAGCCATGTTTCCCCCTTCAGCCGGCGGTGGATTTTCTGCGAGGTGATGCTGCCCTGCTCACGCTGGGTCCAGTTTAAAACGATGCGCGGCACGGTGTCGGACACGGTGGCGCGGAGGTCCACGGCGAAATCCTGCGGCACCGCCGCGGGCAGGGCGCGGAGGGTAAAAGCCAGGATGAACAGCGTGAGCCGCAAAGCATCGGCCATCGATCAAGGCTCCTCTTCGACCGGCTCGATCAATAGAGAACCGGCGGTCGCGGGTCCGCGGAAAACGCCCGCGCCGTAATTGGAGCCTTGCAGCA
>CAZKMS010000110.1:17090-20035 GCA_964553805.1 uncultured Verrucomicrobiaceae bacterium | reverse complement strand
ATTACATGCGCGACCGCGGCATGCCGCTCGACAACATGGCGAATACCGTCCGCGTCTTCCTCGGCACCCGCATCGAGTGCGCCCAGTGCCACAACCATCCCTTCGACAAGTGGACGCAAATGCAGTTTTTCCAGATGGCCGCCTTCACTTACAGCCAGGAAACACAGGATTATTATGGCGAGCGGATGAACGACGTGCGCAACAAACTGCGCGAGGAAGAAAGCGCCATCCGCGCCTCCTTCAAGGAACCGCAGCGCCCGCGCAAAACCCGCGAGATGAGCGACGCCGAATTTGCCAGGTTGGAGAAAAAGTATGTCGCGGAGCGCACCAAGGTCCGCGCCGCCCTCGACGAGGCCCGCCGTGAGCTGCGCCGCGAGCAAAACGGTTATCAGGAGGCCATCGTCGATATCCGCAATACCATGCGCTACACCAGCGTCGCCACCCGCGACCGCAAGGTCACCCTGCCGCACGACTATCAATACGACGACGCCAAACCACGCTCGCCGGTCGCGCCCGCCACCATGATGGGGCACACCGCAGCCGCGACGCTTCCCGGTGAGACGCCGCTGGAGTCCTACGCCCGCTGGATGACCTCGCCGGAAAACCCACGCTTCACCACCGTCATCGTCAACCGCCTCTGGAAAAAGGCGTTCGGTCTCGCTCTGATCGAGCCGCTGGATGAACTGATGGACGGCACCGTGCCGATGATACCTGAGCTGCAAACGCACCTCGAAAAACTCATGATCAGCCTCGACTACGACATGCAGGCCTTCCTGCGCATCGTGCTCAACACCTCGGCCTACCAAAGCCAGGCCACCCGCGAGGAGATCGCTCCTGGCGTCGTTTATCATTTCACCGGCCCCGTGCTGCGCCGCATGTCCGCCGAGCAGATGTGGGATTCCTTTGTGACCCTCATCAATCCCGACCCCGACATGCCCAACCTGCGCCTGCGCGAGGACCAGGAGCAGCGCGTGTTGCAGGCCCGCAAAATCTCCGACTCGGTCAACACCCTCAGCGTCGAGGAGGCCTATCGCGGCATCGAAGCCGCCGCCGCCGTTTACAACAAAAACCGCGCGCGCACAGAAGCCAAACAACAGCTCTACCTGGATGCCCGCGCCGCCGCCAAGGAAGCTGCGGACAAGGCCGAATTGCTGGCCGGCGACGCCCGCAAAAAAGCCGAGGCAAAGGCCGCCGATCTCAAGAAAAAGGCAGACGCCCACCGCAGCGAGATCAACGCCATTCAGCGCGAGGGCCGCACCACCGTCATGAACGAGGTGCTGGTGCCTGGCAGCAAAAAGCTTTATGAGGAAGTCACCGGCAAACGCTGGCAGGGCGCCGCTGTGGCTTCGAAAAAGAGTGCTGGCGGCGGTGACAACATGATGGCCGCCGACAGCATGATGAGCGCAGGCAACAGCATGATGATGTCCAGCTACGGCGTGCGCACGGAGAACGTGGCCATTCCGGGCTACGACCGGGAAAACCTGACGCCGGAAGCGAAAAAGGCCGCCGCCGACAAGCAGCGCGACGCCTTGCTCGAGGAGGCCAAGTATTTCGGCATCAGCGAGAAAAACAGCCGTGACTATCTCAAATCGCGCGAGATTCAAATGCGCACCTACGTTCGCGCCGCCGAGGTCGAAAGCCCCGCGCCGCGCGGTCACTACCTGCGCGAGTTCGGCCAGAGCGACCGCGAGACCATTGAAAACGCCAACCACGACGCCAGCGTGCCGCAGGCATTGGCGATGATGAACGGCCAGCTTCTGCCGCAAATCCTCGCCAAGTACAGCCAGCTCATGCTCAGCATCAACAAGGCCCCCTATCCCGACGAGCAAGTGGACGCCGCCTACATGGCCATCCTCTCCCGCAAACCCACCGCCAAGGAGAAACAAACCTGGCTAGCCGCCCAAGACAACGGCCTCACCGGCCTGGAAGACCTCATTTACGCCCTTCTCAACACCCAGCAGTTTATCTTTATCCAGTAAAGAGAATCCAGACGGCCAGATATCAGATTCCAGATACTAACTACTATCCTGTTAATCCTGAAAAATCCCGTCAATCCTGTCAAAAAATCAACGCCGCCCCTGCCATGAACACCGAACTCGCCTCCAAACTCTGCCGCACCGGTGAAATCACCCGCCGTGATTTCGCCGCCAAGACCGCCTCTTCGCTGCTCGGTGTCGGGCTGCTTGGGAAATCCCTGACCAGCCAGTCCTTCGCCGCGTTTGAGGACTCCTCAAAGCTCAAGCAGATCCCCACCGCGCGCAACGTCATCTACCTCTACATGAGCGGCGGCCAGACCCATCTCGACACCTGGGATCCGAAGCAGGGCGTTGAAACCGCCGGCCCGACCAAGCCAATCAAGACCAGCGCCGACGGCGTCCGCGTGTCCGAGTTCCTGCCGTTGACCGCCAAGCAGATGCACCACGCCACCGTCATCAACTCCCTCACCTCCACCCAGGGCGCGCACGAGCAGGGCAACTACATGATGCACACCAGCTACGAGCTGCGCGGCACCATCCGCCACCCCGCCATGGGCGCCTGGCTCAACGTCTTCCAAGGCGGCGGCAACGACACCCTGCCCAAGTTCGTCTTCGTTGGCAACGACAGCCGCCACCCCGGCGCCGGCTTTTTTCCCGCCGCCCACAGCCCGCTCTACGTCAACAATCCCGAGAACGGTCTCAAAAACGTCAAGCTCCAGCCCGGCCTCACCGAGGACAAATTTCAGGCCCGCATGCAACTCGTCGCCGATCTCGACAGCGACTTCCGCGCCGCCTATCCGCATCGCAACGTCAAGGCCTACGCCGACATGTATGACGATGCCATCGCGATGATGAAGTCGGAGGATTTGAAAGCCTTCGACCTCAACGAGGAACCCGGCGAGATGCGCCAGGCCTACGGCCGCGAATCCTTCGGGCAGGGCTGCCTGCTGGCCCGCCGCCTGGTCGAGC
>CAZKMS010000110.1:0-17080 GCA_964553805.1 uncultured Verrucomicrobiaceae bacterium | reverse complement strand
CCGGGGAAAACGGCGGCGTCGAGCGATGCGATGTCCGCCTTGTCGAGCGCGGTGTGCGCTTTGTCGAGGTCTCGCTCGGCGGCTGGGACACCCACAACGCCAACTTCGTCCGCGTGCCCGAACTCTGCGCCACGCTCGACCGCGCCCTCGCCGCTTTGATTGGCGATCTGCACAATCGCGGCATGCTGCACGAGACCCTGGTGGTGCTCGCCACCGAATTTGGCCGCACGCCGGACATCAACCAAAACGTCGGCCGCGACCACTACCCGAAAGCCTTCTCCACCGTCCTGTTCGGTGGCGGCGTGCGCGGCGGTTTCGTTTACGGCAAGACCGACAAGGAAGGCCGCGAGGTCATCGAGAACAAAGTCAAAATCCAGGATCTGAACGCCTCCATCGCCTACGCCCTCGGCCTGCCGCTCGACCACGTCATGTACAGCCCCAGCCGCCGCCCCTTCACCATCGCCGACAAAGGCCAGCCCATCCCGGCCTTGTTTGCTTAAAGGCAGTCAACTCGTTTGGCATTTTCCCACCGCGAGGCATCTGGTGTTCATCAGATGCCTCGCTTCTTTTATCCGCTGAACAAGCGCAGCCGCCATTCTGGCTTGACCGGAGGTGCTTTTTCCATCATCTTCTTTCGAGGTGAGCGCTCCGGTCCAAACTCTGCTCCTGCTTTGCCTGGCAGCATCCCTTCTCGCTCAGAGCGCGCCGGAGATGCGGACGGAAGTTTTCCCCGCCCCGGAAAATCTCCTTGAGCAGGACCCGGACATGAAGCTCCCGGAGGTCTGGCCGATGATGCCATACCCATTCAACTTTCCAAAGAAGACCGCTGGACAAATCTTGAGTCTTCACGGGATTCAATTCGAAAAGGGTGCATACGCCCTGCACGACCCCTGGCGTCAAACCCTCACCGTGCACAACACGATGGACCAGCTTCAAAAGCTGGCTACGCCGAGGACCCGCAAGGCAAAACAGAACGGGAGGGTGTGGAAACCGGCGTCAGCATCGGCATCGAACTGGATCACATCAGCACATCACAGCTCGTTCGTCTTTACTACAACCTCGATTGGACAGTCGCCGGCGAAGATCGCGAAGTGTTACTGCCTTCCCCAAACGCCGCAGATTTGAAGGCGGTGCTGCGGGACTTTCGAAGCGAGAGAATTAGCGGTGGCCTCATCTTGCAGCCCGGCTCCGCCCGCATCCTCGGTGCTTGGAGACCACGATCCACATTGGACAGCGATTCGCCTTCCCGATGGCTCATCGCTTTACTGGAAGTCGATGCGGCGCCTTGAAGCCCCCTGGCCCTGGCGTCCTAAAGCGATGGCTAGTGAGAATGTCATCGCGCGCTTTGGGCCGAAGCCAGCGCTTCCGGGGTGGGTTTGAGGACGATCATGTCGCCAACGTCCGGCTGCCACACTCCCCCTGCATCTTCGGAACGACGCAGAGGCACCACCAGCAGGGTTTCAAATATCGGGACCGGCTCGCCATTGATGCCATTTCGGCCGGTTGAATAAACGCCTGCGGCCAGCAGCGGCTGGGCATTCGGAAACCGTGGCGGGGCGCCGCTGCCAAGCGCCGTCAACGTGCTGCGGAACCTGCCTTCGGTGTCCGCCACTTTCCACGTTGCCACCCAGCGCGGAAAAGATCTGAGCGAGTAAAACGGCAGCCAGTGCTGGGTGCCTTCGCCCGCCGCAAAGGCCGCATGCATGCCGTTGTCCACCACCACGCGGGTTTTCAACGCCTCGAAAGGCACGTTTGCGAGCGCGGGCTCGCGAAGCTTCGCCTGCTGCCATAGCGTCTTCAATTCGGACACACTCTCTGAATGCTTAAAGCCGGGAAATAGCTCGTGCGGTCCGCGCAACGTTTGTCCCAGAACAACGGCCCCACACAAAGCGGCAAGACCAATCACAACAGAACAGGCCACCGCATGAAAACGCGGAGTCTCCGACACAACAACCTGCTCCGGCACGGACGCGGGTTTGCCGGTGATCCAAGCCGGCAGGCGCAGGCATTGCAATGCCTGCTGAATCAAACCGGCGCTGGTCTCAATGAAATGCCGCGCGCCGCCCAGCACCAGGGCAAACACCGACCAGTCGCCCACCATCCAAAAACGTTTGCTGGCCACGTTGCCGGAAAGGCCCGCCAAAAACATCACCGCCAGCACCGTCATCAGCAACAGCCAGACCACCAGCAGCTCCGCGGGCTGGCGCGAGCGCCGCAGCAGCAGATACACCGCGGCAGCCAGCAGCCAGATGTTGACCGCCCATTCATGCCGCACCCACAACATCATCAAAACCGCCGCGATCACCAACGCGTGCCACTGCCCCCAACGTAGCCACGGCCGCAGCGCGAAGGCAAGCAAGGCCAGCAGCAGAATCGTGCGCACCGCCGGATCGTCCGCCGGCAGAAAGTCGAGGCTGCCACCCATGGCCGCTGCCACCCGCCGCACGTAACCCCAAGGATCCGCAGCAACGTTGTTTTTGAACATCTGCATCATGCTGTCATAACGATTGTCGCCATCGGTGAGGTCAAAGCCCTCGTCGTGCGCCTTTTGCAACACCCGCGCCGTCAGCTTGCCATCCACCGGATCAGAGCCGCCGGCCAGCACCTCCGCTGAGTTGTAGGACAAGGCGAAACGATCATGAACGATCTTTTGCCGGATGATCCACGCGCCCACCACGAGCGATGCCGCCGCGGTGTAAACCACCGCGAGTTGCAAGGCGCGGCGCCAGGAAACGCGCCGCCACCACGGAAACAACGCAATCACCAAAACATACCCCGGCAGCGTGAACAGCGTGACGCCAGAACTGAGCACCGCCAAGCCGTTGAGCAACCCCGCCGCGACCGCCCAGCGCCAGGAAAGCGTCCAGGCCGCCTGCCAGGCGCCGAGCAGGGAAAGCGTCGCCAACAGCAGCCCTGCATTC
This sequence comes from uncultured Verrucomicrobiaceae bacterium, assembly GCA_964553805.1. Lineage (GTDB taxonomy): Bacteria > Verrucomicrobiota > Verrucomicrobiia > Verrucomicrobiales > Verrucomicrobiaceae > JAGRPD01. Next base: position 14,159 of record CAZKMS010000110.1, on the reverse strand, counting down.
TCCGTGAGCGCGGCATGCAGGTAGTTTTGATGCATGTCCGGCAGCAGCAGCAGCCCCGCCAAAGCCAGCGCCAGCATGACGGAGCCGAGCAACCTGCCGATGGTGAAGCCCGCCACCACCGTCAGCAGCAAAGCCAGCCCATTGAATCCGCGCAGGACGTTGATGCCCTCGCCAAACAACGAGAACAGCCCCGCCAGAAACATGCTGTAAAACGGGCGTTGGTTTTCAAAAGCGCCGGTCAGACCACGGCCCTCCTTCAACCCCACCGCCATCTGATACCAGCCGCCGGCATCGCTCTCCTGCAGGCCTTTGACCACGTAGGCGTGATCGGTGAAATCCGCGCGCTGTGTCAGGCTGAAGGCTATCATGACCAGCGCAAAAAGCGCTGTCACCAGGGTCGCGCGTTCCCACCCTTTGCCAGCCAGTCGTTCCCCCGGCCAGCGCGGCTGGCCAGCCCGCCGGCGCAGCCATTGCTGCAGCAGCACCAACGCGAACACAACGGCGGCCAGTTTGGGCCAGAACTTCGTTTTGAACTGCCACGGCGTCACCAAACTGAGGTGGTTGCCCGGCTGGCGCGGATCGATCCCGGCATCGGGTATGAAATTCACACCGCCACCCACCAGGTAAAACCAGCCCGCTCCGAACTCGCGCAAATACTTGTTGTTCTGGCTGCGATTCAACCACGGCGTGCCGTCTTTCAGCAGCACCGCCGTGCGATCCACCAGGTCCGTCCGGTATTGCTCCGGCAGCCGCCAGCGGAAGTAGTCCTCCGTCTTCTGCACGCGCTCGTTCTCGATCTCATGCCGCACCTTCCAGCCAAAGCCGGAGTACTGCTGAATCAGACAAAGCATCGTCACGATCAAACTGAGCGCCGTCAGCCACGCGGCGACGCGCGCCGCCGCCCCCTCAAAGGGGGGGCATGATTCCCCGGTTGCGCTGGTTTCCATTTCCGCCTAAGTGGTCGCTTTGACCAAGATATGAGTGAACTAAGCTTGCTGGTGACGGGCTGCAAGGGCCGGATGGGACAGGCGGTGCTGCGCGCCGCGGCCGATCAAATGGTAAACGTCGGCGCCGCCGTGGACGTGGGGGACTCGCTGGTGGAAGCGCTGGCCAAATGCAACACCGTCATCGACTTCACCAATCACCACTTCACCGATGAACTCGTGAGCGCGGCGCTGGAGCACGGAACCCGCCTGGTCATTGGCACCACCGGCCACACCGATGCCGAGCTGGCCAGCATCCGCGCCGCCGCCGGCAAGCTGCCGGTCGTTTTTGCGCCCAACTTCAGCGTCGGCGTCAACACGTTGTTCTGGCTCACGCGCAAGGCGACGGAGATTCTCGGCGAGGACTTTGATCTCGAGGTCGTGGAAATGCATCACCGCATGAAACAGGACAGCCCCAGCGGCACGGCGCGGCGGCTGGCCGAGATTCTGGCGGAGGTGCGCGGCCTCTCGTATGACAACGATGTCCGCCATGGGCGCTTCGGCGACGTTGGCGCGCGCACGCGCCGTGAAATCGGCATGCACGCCCTGCGCGGCGGTGACGTGGTCGGTGATCACACCGTCGTTTATGCCACGCTCGGCGAGCGTGTGGAGCTCACTCACAAGGCGTCGAGTCGTGACACCTTCGCTGGCGGCGCGGTGCGCGCGGCGCGCTGGCTGGCAGACAAACCCGCCGGTCTCTACGACATGCAGGACGTGCTGGGCCTGCGTTGATCAGCCATGCCCGGCGCTGACGAATCCGCCATGCTGGTTTACGGCATCGCGCTCGGCTCCAATGTCGGCGATCGTTTGAGCTGCCTGCGGCGCGGGTTGAAACTGCTGCTGGAGCACGCGCCTCAAGCGCGTCTCCTCGCCGCGGCGCCGCTTTATGAGGCCGCGCCGGTGGACTGCAAAGAAGACGCCCCGAGTTTCTACAACACCGTGGTGGAACTGGAGTGCGCATTGCTCCCGCATGACCTTCGCCTCGTCACGGCGGGCATTGAGCACGCGCTCGGCAGGCCGGAGCAGCGCGAAAAAAACGCCCCCCGCACCCTCGATCTCGACCTGCTTTACTGCGATCACTTGGTTGTCCAGGACGAGGTTTTGACCCTGCCCCATCCGCGTCTGGCTGAACGCCGTTTCGTTTTGCAGCCGCTGGCTGACATCCATCCCGAGCTGCAACTGCCGGGTCTGACAGGCAGCGCGCTGGACTGGCTCGCGGCTTTGCCTGACGGCGGCGATGTGATCAAAGTGCTCGACTCATGGTGGCCGCCTCCGGCATGACCGCTTCGAATCGCCCGGCCATTTTGCCTGCGGTGAATTCGGAGCGCGCCGCGTTCAGACCACGATTGGCCAGTTGATCGCGCGCCGGCTCATCGAGCAACAGCGACTCCCAGGCATCTGCCAGCGAAACAGGATCATCCGGCTCGCACAAAAGCCCGCCGCCGGTGCGCTCGATCAGCTCCGGAAAGGCGCCATGACGCGGCTGCACCACCGGCACGCCGCTGGCCAGCGCCTCCACCACATACAACCCGAAGGCCTCGCCATAGGTCGCCGGCACCGAGAACAGCGACAGTTCCGCCAGAAAGCGCAGCTTTTCCTCAAAACTCAAGTTGGGGTGCCAGGACACCTTTTCCGCCAATCCAGCCGCGGCGAGTTTTGCCTGCTGCTGGCGCACGTATTTTTCATCGGCCGGCGTGTAGGCTCCGGCAATGCGCAGCCGCACCCGCGGCAGCCGCCGCCGCTTCATCAGCTCGATGTAGGCATCGACCAAAGTGCCCAGGCCCTTGCCGTGGATCATGCGCGCCAAATAACCAATGGCCGGCCAGTTGGAATCCGGTTCCGCCACGGGAAAGGGCGTCAAGTCCAGTCCATTCGGAATCACCGCAATGCGCTCCTCCGGCACCCCCAAACGCTGCGCCATCGCCTTCTGATAAAAAGCGCTGGGCGCGATGTAACGCGTCACCGACTGGGCATTGTCGCGCATGGCCTGCCAGGCTTGGCCGCGCCAGGGCTCCACCAGCGTGTCGAGAAAGGAGTCTTCGCCCTGCAGCGAGCACAACACCGGCACGCCCGCTTCCTCAACCAAGGCCGGCGCCAGGCCGCAAAGCAGGCTGTTGGAGAGCGAGACCGCGTCCGGACGCGCCTCCTTTTTGATCCAGTCGATCAGCTTGTGCCACTCCCCCCACTGCCGTCCGTCCTGGCCGAGCAGGCTGCCCACGGTCATCTCCCCCAGCAGACGCGGACTGGTCATGCCCATGCTGCGCGAGGCAAATTTCAGCAGACCCGGCTGGCTGAGCCAGCGATGCACAAAACGTGGCATCCGGTAAAACCAGGGCATCTTTTGCTGCAGATACAGCGAGATGCCGCTCGCACGCACAGGCTGGTCCGGACTGGCGGGCTCGCGATCCGTGACCAGAGGCAAATATAGCGGCGCCATCACCGCATCATGTCCGCGCGCACGGAGGGCTTTGATGAGCGCATTGTCGCGCAAGCAGCTCCCGCAATGAAAATTGCCGGTTCCGGGTGTGAGGTGCAGCAGGCGCATGAACTGTGGGTATCTTGAGTCAGCAAAAGGGAACGTCTGTGCGGAAGCAGACGCGTTTACTATTGCTGCCAATAACCCGCGCTGAAATCAATCTCAAGTGCGGGTCGAGTTCAGACGTCAAGACCGCCCCATTGAAACAGCTCGCCCGCTGCGCCCGGCCGCCGGAACCCATCCTCGCGCACCGCGAGGCGCGCGCCATAACCGAGCCGCCGCTTCGACACCTCAAACAACGCGCGGATCTGCTCCGCCCACACGCCCTGCCCTTTCAGCCTTGTCCCGAAGTCGCCGTGCGAAAGCGTGCGCCCCTGGGATTCCTCAATCCGGCCCCAGATTTTGTCCTTTGTCCCGGGGCGGTGCCGGTCCAGCCAGGCGGCAAACACCTCCTTCACTCCAAACGGCAGCCTCACCACCGTGTAGGCGGCAAACTGCGCGCCCGCCGCCTTCGCAGCCTCCAGGATCGCGGGCACTTCGTGGTCGTTCAAACCCGGGATGATGGGCGCGACAGAAACGCCCACCGGCACGCCCGCTTCATGCAACTGGCGGATCGCTTCCAGCCGCTGCCTGGGCGAGGAAGCGCGCGGCTCCAAAACACCCGCCAAAGCCGCGTCCAGCGTCGTGATCGAGACGAAGGCCGCCGCGGCCCGCTGCCCGGCCAGCCGGCTGAGCAAATCGGCGTCGCGCGTGATGAGATGGTTTTTGGTGATCATCACCACCGCGTGGTGATACTCCGCGAGCACCTCCAGGCAGGAACGCGTGATGCGCAGCGCCTTCTCCACCGGCTGATAAGGGTCCGTCACCCCGCTCATCGACAAGGAGCAGGGCTGGTAGCCAGGCTTGTCAAACTCCCGCCGCAGCAATGCCGCCGCCCGCTGCTTGACCAGAATGCGCGACTCAAAATCCACTCCGGAGGAAAAGCCGAGGTAGTCATGCGTCGGCCGCGCATAGCAATAGGCGCAACCGTGCTCGCAGCCGCGATACGGGTTCAAACTCGCCTCAAACGGCAGGTCCGGGCTGCGATGGCGGGAGATGACCGATTGCGTGTCGTCGCGAAAGAACTGCGTTTTGACTCGTTCCGGCCCCTCGCCCGCGTCATATTCGACCCGCAGCCTCGCAAAACGCGGCGCCGGATTGACCTGGGCGCCCCGCCCGCGCCAGCCCTCCGTCGTTTCAGCCATGATCCGCCCCTTTCTCCTGGCGCCGCCGCAGGGTGACGCGATGCACGCCTTTGCGCAGCGTGGAGACCTGGAAATTGACCGCCATGCCAAAACGCAGGCCGCCCAGCCGCAGCAGGGACTCCACCTGCGCCAGATCAGCCGGCCGCACTTCCTCCTGCGCCAGCACCTTCACCAGCAGCACCCCAGCCACCAGCAAGTCCAGCCGGGCCGCCATTTTCACCGGTCTGCCGCGATAAAAGAAGCTCAAGGGCTCGCCGCGCGCATACGGCACCTCCAGCGCATCGAGCTCAATGGCCAGGCACTCCTCATAAGCCTCGCGGGTCAGCCCGGGTCCGAGGTGTTGATGCACGGCCAGGCAGGCGGCCAGCACCCGGTGCGGCAAATCAGGGTCCATTTCAGCGGCAGGCATAGAAGCCCCGCAAATTACCGCGCCGTCTCGCCCGCGCAAGTGTTCAAACGATCATGTAAACAAGACCAAACTTGACCCGCCCGCTGCGGTGCGTATGTCTCGCCTCCCCGCGCCCGGCCGCCTCTGGCGTTTTCCTGGTCCAGACGGACCGTTGACTCCCTGATCCTCCATCCCTCATGAACAAAACCCTGCTCGCTCAAGCTGCCAATGAAGCCCGTGGCCTCGCCATGGACGCCGTGCACAAGTGCTCCTCCGGCCACCTCGGCCTGCCCCTCGGCGCGGCCGAAGTCGGCGCCGTTCTCTTCGGTCACAACCTGCAGTGCAATCCCGCCGACGCCAAGTGGCTGAATCGCGACCGCTTCATCCTCTCCGCCGGTCACGGTTCCATGTTCATCTACTCCTGGCTGCACCTGAGCGGCTACGAGCTTCCTCTTGAGGAGCTGGCCAAGTTCCGCGCGCTCGGCAGCCACACTCCCGGCCACCCGGAGTCCTTTGAGACCGTGGGCGTCGAATGCACCACCGGCCCTCTTGGCCAGGGCATCGGCAACGCCGTCGGTTTCGCCCTCAGCGGCAAAATGGCCGCCGCCACCTACAACACCGCCGAGCACACGATCCTCGACAATCACATCATCGCCCTCGCCGGCGACGGCTGCCTCCAGGAGGGCGTGGCCCGCGAAGCCGTGGCCTTTGCCGCCCACAATGGCCTGGACAACCTGATCCTGATCTTTGATTCCAACGACGTCACCCTCGACGCCATGGCCAAAGTGACCCAGAGCGAGGACACCCAGGCGGTTTACACCGCGCTCGGCTGGGATGCCGTCACCATCGACGGCCATGACCTCGACGCCGTCTTGAAGGCGATCGAGACCGCCAAAGCCACCGACAACGGCAAGCCCAAAATCATCATCGCCAAGACCCTCATCGGCAAAGGCATTCCAGAAGTGGCCGGCACTGCCAAAGCCCACGGCGAAGGCGGCGCCAAGTTTGTGGACGCAGCCAAAAAAGGCCTGGGCCTGCCGGAAGGCACCCACTTCTACGTCAGCGACGAAGTGAAGGCCTACTTCGCCGAGTTGAAGGAAAAACGCGCCGCCGCCTACGCCGACTGGAAACAAACCTTTGCCGCTTGGAGCGCCGCCAATCCCGAGTTGGCCAAGCAACTCGAAACCGCCCGCGCAGGCGGCAAATTCGGGACTGCGGAACTGCTCAAACAAATCCCCGAATACCCCGCCGAAGGCAAAGCCGCCACCCGCAACAGCGGCGGCGAGATTTTGAACCACATCGCCAAGGCCGTGCCGCACTTGATCACCGGCAGCGCCGACCTTTTCGGCTCCACCAAAAACTACATCAAGGACGGCGGCGACTTCAGCGCCAGCAATCCGACGGGCCGCAACATCTGGTTTGGCATTCGCGAGCACGCCATGGCCGCCATTTGTAACGGCATCGCCTACGACGGCCTGTTCCTAGGCAGTTGCGCCACCTTCCTGGTCTTTGCTGACTACAGCCGCCCCAGCATGCGCCTGGCCGCCCTTTCCAAGCTGCCGGTGACCTACATCTACACCCACGACTCCGTTGGCGTCGGCGAAGACGGCCCCACCCACCAGCCGGTGGAAACCGTGAGCGGCCTGCGTCTCATCCCAAACCTCGACGTGATCCGTCCCGGCGATGCTGAGGAGGCCGCTGCCGCGTTCGCGCTCGCTTTCAGCCGTCAGGACGGTCCGACCTTGCTGGCGCTTACCCGCCAGGACATACCCCACCAGGGCCACGTCAGTGCCGCCACCCGCCGCGAAGGCACGCAAAAAGGCGGCTACATCCTGGTCAATGAAAGCGCGCCGCTGGAAGCCATCGTCATCGCCAGTGGCTCCGAAGTGCAGCACGCCGTCGAAGGCGCCAAGGGCAAGCCCGGCGTCCGCGTGGTGAGCATGCCCTGCATGGAAATCTTTGACCGCCAGAGCGCCGAGTATCGCGAGTCCGTCTTGCCAGCCACCTGCACCAAGCGCATCGCCATTGAGGCCGGCGTCACCGGTCTGTGGTGGAAATACGTGGGCAGCCAAGGCCAGGTGATTGGCATCGACCGCTTCGGCCTCAGCGCCCCCGGCAACACGGTCTTCAAGGAGCTTGGCATCACCGCCGAAGCAGTGGACCGGGCGCTGGTTTAACTGCCTCTTCCCTCAAAAGTGCCCCCCGCACACGCCTCCCCTCGCAATCAGCGGCGGGAGGCGTATTGCTTGAACCCCTGATCGAGCCGTTCCGCTTACCCGCAATTTTAGCAAATTTCACCAATCCCGTTCGCGTGAAAGGACGGTTCGCCAGCAGGAAGCCAGCGCATCCCGCAGACTGTCTTTTTGTGCTTGCCGCCCTGCTTGACACGGCTATGATGGGATTTTCCGTTCCCGGGCAAGAGCCACATCCCGTCGCTTTTGAAAGAGTGGGTTTTACCCGCTCTTTTTTGTCTCGGGATGGCTCAGTTTTATGATTAGCGAACTTAAAGCACTTTTCGATTATTACGAGAAAGAGAAGGGCATCGACCGCATGAAGATGGTCGAGGCCCTCTCTCAGGCCCTGCTGGCCGCCTCGAAAAAGAGCATCGGCCCCGCCCGCGAACTGCGCATCGACATCGACCCCGACAAGGGCACGATCAAAGCCTGGGCCAAACTCGTTGCGGTCGAGTCCGTCTCCAATCCATTCGAGGAAATCGCCATCGCCACGGCCCGGCGCCTGAAGAAGGATGCCCAGCTCGGCGACGAAATCGATCTCGAGGTCACCCCAAAAAACATGGGCCGCATCGCCGCCCAGACCGCCAAGCAGACCATGCTGCAGCGCCTGCGCATGGCGGAAAAAGAGAATCTTTACGACGAGTTCAAGGACCGCACCGGCGATGTCGTCAGCGGCGTCGTGCGCCGTTTTGACAAGAACGACGTCATCGTGGACCTCGGCAAATTCGAAGGCGTCATGCCCGGCAAGGAGCGCGTCGCCACCGAGGACTACACCCCGGGCGACCGCATGCGCTTCTACGTCAAAGCGGTCGAAAAAGACAGCTCGCGCGGGCCTGAGATCATTCTCTCCCGCTCGCATCCGAACTTCGTGCGCCGCCTCTTCGAATTCGAGGTCAGCGAGATCGCCGACCGCACCGTCGAAATCGCCAGCATCGCCCGCGAGGCCGGCTACCGCACCAAAGTCGCCGTCAACAGCGCCGACGACAAGGTCGATCCGGTCGGCGCCTGCGTCGGCCTGCGCGGCGCCCGCGTCAAAAACATCGTGCGCGAGCTCAACAACGAGAAGGTGGACATCATCCGCTTCAAAACCGATCCCGCCGAGTTCGTGCGCGAGGCGCTGCGTCCGATCAAGGTCATCACCATCAAAGTTGATGCCGCCAAGAAGGAGGCCCGTCTCACCGTCAGCGAGGAGGACCTTTCCAAGGCCATCGGCCGGCGTGGCCAAAACGCACGCCTGACCTCCCGCCTTGTCGGCATGGACCTCATCATCGAGAAAGACGAGCACGCCTCCGAAATCTTCGAAGGCCAGATGGGCAGCGCCGTCAGTGCCATCCAGCACGCGCTCGACATCGACGCGGAAACCGCCCGCCTGCTGGCTGAAAACGGCCTCGGTGACCTCAAGACCTTTGAATACGCCGACGTCGAGGACGTCGCCGAAATCCTGGGCGGCAACACCGCGCTTGCCTCCCAGATTGTCGAAAGCGCCAAGGCCAAACTGGCCGAATAACTCCCGACCCGCACCCCCAAACCCCCGTCCCCTCCGCGCCCATTTCTTCTGACGCTTTCTCCATCATGGCCAACCGCCCCACATCCTCCAAGTCCAACCAGCCTTCAACCAGCGGGAGCGAAAGCGACGCCGCAACGGGGGCGGACGAAGGGCGCGCCAAGACGCCGGGGAAAAATGCGGCCAAGGAGGTGCTCTCCCTCATCGACGACGACAAGCCCGCGCCAAAAAAACGCGCCGCCGCGCCTGCCAAATCCGCGCTGCCGCGCATCGGCGGCAAGCCAGCAGCGCCCGCCAAACCCGCAGCCAAAGCCGCGGCACCGGAGGAGCCTAAAAAGTCCGTCGAGGAAGCCAAAAAAGAGGCGCTCAATTTGTTCGACGAGCAGGAGAAGCCCAAGGTCAAACGCCGTCCCGCCGATAGTGGTGAGGCTGCGGCCTCCGCCCTGCCGCCGATCTCCCTGCTCAAGGATCCCGATCCCATCCCCGCCTCTCCCCCGCCAGCCGTGCCTCTGGCTTCCGAGGAACCGCAGTTTGAGGTCAATGAAGCCGGTGAAAAAATCATCCATCTCAAGCCGCCGATCGTGGTCAAGGACTTGGCGGACAAAATGGGCCTGAAGCCTTTCAAGGTCATCTCCGACCTCATCGCGTTCAAAGTGTTCGCCAGCGCCGACAAGGCCATCGATGTCGAGGTCGCCGAAAAAATCTGCGAAAAACACGGCTTCAAACTCGAGCGCGAGAAGCGCGAAAAAGGCGCCGGCGTGCACAAGATCGAGGAAGTCATCGTCGAACCGTCGCCGCAAGTCGTCGAGGAGATCGAGGAAGAAAAACTCGAACTACGCGCGCCCATCATCACCTTCATGGGCCACGTCGATCACGGCAAGACCTCCCTGCTCGACGCCATCCGCAAGGCCCGTGTCGCCGCCGGTGAGGCAGGCGGCATCACCCAGCACATCGGCGCCTACAGCATTGAGCACAACGGCCGCCCGATCACTTTCCTCGACACCCCCGGCCACGCCGCCTTCTCCGAAATGCGCGCCCGCGGCGCCAACGTCACCGACATTGTCGTGCTCGTCGTCGCCGCCGACGACGGCATCATGCCGCAGACCCGTGAGGCCCTCAGCCACGCCCGCGCCGCCGGCGTCACCATCATGGTCGCCCTCAACAAAGTGGACCTGCCTGGCGCCGACATCATGCGCGTCAAAGGCCAGCTCCAGGATCTCGACCTCATGCCCGTCGACTGGGGCGGCGAGACCGAGTGCATCGAAGTCTCCGCCACCAAGGGGCTTGGCATCGACGACCTGCTCGAGACCATGGCCATCCAATCCGAGGTGCTCGAGCTCAAGGCCGACCCCAAAGCTCCCGCCCGCGCCACCGTCATCGAGTCCTCCATGGTTCCAGGCAAGGGCCCCGTCGCCACCATCATCGTGCGCCAGGGCTCCCTTAAAGTTGGCCAGCCCTTCATCTGCGGCCCGCACTGGGGCAAGGTCAAATCCCTCATCAACGACCGCGGCGACACCAGCAAGGCTGTCGGACCCGGCATGCCCGCCGAAGTCTCCGGCTTCAGCGACATGCCAAACGTCGGCGACGAGGTCGTGGTCATGGACAACGAACGTGACGTCAAGCGCCTGAGCGAGGAGCGGCAGGAGGAGCTGCGCAAGAAGAAGCTCACCGCGCCGCGCCGCTCCACTCTGGAAACCCTTTTCGCCAACATCGAGGACGGCAACAAAAAGACCCTCAAGCTCGTCATCAAAGCCGACGTGCAGGGCTCCGTCGAGGCCATCAAAAAGTGCCTGGGCGACATCGCCACCGACAAGGTCAACCTCGACATCCTCCATGCCGAGGCGGGCCCGATCAACGAGTCCGATGTGCTGCTGGCCAGCGCCTCCGACGCCGTCACCATTGGCTTCAACATCAAACTCGAAAACAAGGCTCTGGCAGTGGCCAAACGCGAAGGCGTTCAGGTCAAGATCTACTCCATCATCTACGAACTCATCGATCAGGTGAAGGAAGCCATGGCCGGCCTGCTCGACCCGATCACCCGCGAGAACGTGATCGGCCACGCCAAGGTCAAGCAGGTCTTCAAGGTCACCCGCGGACGCGTCGCCGGCTGCCTCGTCACCGACGGCCGCATCGACCGCAAGCAGCGCGCCCGTGTGCTGCGCGACGGCCAGTCCGTTTACGACGGCGGCATCGAGACGCTCAAGCGCTTCCAGGATGAGGTCGGCGAGGTGCGCAACGGCCTCGAATGCGGCATCAAGCTGGGCCACTTTAGCGACTATGAGGAAGGCGACGTCATCGAATGCTATCAGCTCGAGAAAATTGAGCAGACTCTCTAACTAAGCCGGGTCCGGCTTAGCCCGCTTCTCTCCCGCCCAACCCGGGCATCGCGTCGTATTCCATCTTCAGATTTCAGTTTTTTTATTCTCCAATAGCAAGCCATCATGACCCACCGCCTGCAACGCGTCAAAGAGCTCATCCGCCGTGAGCTGGGCATGATCCTGGAGAAGGACTATGACTTCGGCGGCCTGCTTGTCACCATCCATGATGTGGACGTCACCCCGGACCTGAAGCAATGCTTCATCTACCTCGGTGTGCTTGGCCGCGACAACGCCGACGAGAGCGTCCTCAAAAAGCTCAACGCTTTCCGCCCGCAAATCCAGCGCGCGCTCTACAAGCGCGTCATCCTGCGCAACTCCCCGCAGTTGGTCTTCCGCGTCGATCACTCCATCGAACGCGGCGTGCGCGTGCTCAACCTCATCGAGTCCCTGCCAGAGCCGCTTCCGGACGAGGATGCCCCGCCGGAGGATGAACCCGGAAGCAAAGCCTGACATGTCCGGACCCGCCAACAGCCTGCAGGAGCTCGCCAACCGTCTCCACCGCGCCTCCCGTGTCGCCATTGCCGCGCATGTGCGCCCGGATGGTGACGCCATCGGCTCCGTGCTCGGTCTTGCTCTCAGCCTGCGCGCCGCCGGCAAAACCGTTCTTCCCATGCTGGAGGATCCCGTGCCGGGCAACCTCGCCTTCCTGCCACACAGCGCTGAGATCACCACACCGCCGGAAACACTCGAAGCAGATCTCGTCGTCGCGCTCGACACCGCCACCCGCGAGCGCCTTGGCGCCCGCTGCGTCGCCGCCTTTGACCAGGTGCCGGACTGCCTCAACCTCGATCACCACGGCACCAACCCCGGCTACGGCACCCTCAACCACATCGACTCGAGCGTGCCCGCCACCGGCCAGCTCGTTTATGAGCTGCTGCAAACCGGCGGGTTCCCCATCGATGACGCGGTGCGCCAGAACCTCTACGTCGCCATCTCCACCGACACCGGTTCGTTCCAATATCCCTCCACCACCGCGCGCACGCATGAAATCGCCGCGGAAATGCTCGCCGCCGGCCTCGACTCCGGCCGTCTTTGCCGCCTCACCTACGAGACCTTCCCCGCCCGCCGGCTCCACCTCATGCGCGCCCTGCTCAATGAGATGCGCCTGAGCGCCGGCGGGCATGTCGCCAGTTGGATCTATCACCGCCAAACCGCCCTCGACGCCGGCGCCAATCCCGGTGACACTGAAGGCCTCATCGACCTTCTGCGCATGGTGGACAGCGTGATCGCGGCCGTGCTTTTTGAAGAGCTTGAGGACGGACGCGTCCGTGTCAGCGCCCGCTCCAAAGACCCACGGGTCAATGTCGCCGAAGTCTGTGGCCGCTTCGGCGGCGGCGGCCATCGCCTCGCCTCCGGCGCCCGCATGAAAGGTCCGGTCGAAGCCGCCTCCCAACAGTTTTTGCAGGTTCTTGAAGATGAAGTCCGACGACTCGATTAACGGCGTCCTCCTGGTTGATAAAGGTCCCGACATGACCTCCCACGATGTCGTGGCGGTCGCCCGCCGCTGCCTGGGCACCAAAAAGATCGGCCACTGCGGCACGCTCGACCCCATGGCCACCGGCATGCTCATCCTCGTCGTCGGCACCGCCACCAAAATTCAAGACCTGCTGATGGCCGAGGAAAAGGAGTATGTCGGCAGCCTGCGCCTCGGTGTCACCACCAACTCCCAGGACCGCGAGGGTGAGGTGATCGAGGAGCGGCCCGTGCCTGCCCTCAACGACGCCGATCTGCGCGCCGCGTTTGACGCCTTCAAGGGCGACTTTTACCAGACGCCGCCCATGGTCTCCGCCATCAAAGTCGGCGGCGTGCCCCTTTACAAATTGGCGCGCAAGGGCCAGGAAATCGAGCGCGAGCCGCGCTTCGTTCGTGTCTTCGACTACGATATCAACCGTTTCGAAAGCCCCGATGTGGACTTCCGCGTCGTCTGCAGCAAGGGCTTCTACGTGCGCACCTACGCGCACGACATCGGCCAAAAACTCGGCTGCGGCGCCCACCTCACCGCGCTACGCCGCACCCGCTCCGGCAAATTCCGCCTGCTGCCGGGCGGCTGCGTGACCTTTGATACCCTCAAATCCGGCGACCGCCAAACCGCCCTGGAGGCGATGCTCAGCCTGTATGATGTTTCCAAGCTGCGCGGCGCGTGAGGAGTAGCCGGTTGGCAGTAGGAAGTGGACAGTATTCACCGCCAACCGACTACCGCCAACTGCCCACCTCCCCCATCCTCACCCTCAACCATTTCGAGGACAAGGACGCACTACTCACACCAATCACACCCCTACCCCCCAGGCGGCTCAATGACCAGCATTTCGGTGACTTTGCGGTCGCCGAGGAGGGTGATGAGGAGGCTGCTGTCGCTGCCGATGGCTTGCCCCTGGCCGCGCGCTCCGGCGCCGGTTTTGTCGGGGGCGGGAGCCAGCGTGATGCCGCGAATCAAGCCCATCGGTGTCTGTGTTGTTTTGTAAAGGTCGCCTTTCTTCAACAGCAATCTCGGACGCCGCTCGCTGGCCGCGGAATCGTCGTCGCCGAGCGTGGTCTGGCCGGCCCAGAGGGCTTGGTTGGCGGAGGCGGGCACGCCTTTGAGGGTGGCGAGGACGGCGTAGTGGCCGTTGAGGCGTTCCACTTCGACGGCGCTGATTTTTGCCACTGTTGCGGGATGGGCTCCAGGGGCGGGATCGCCGGTGCGCAGGAGGATTTGCCAGTCGCCATCGGCTTGCCGCAGGAGCAGGGCTTGGTTGTTCTTGCCGGTCACACCGGAGTTTTTCGTCCCGCCCAGCACTGCTTGCACCACAAGCTGATCTTCTCCCACCGGCCAGAACTTGAGGATCTTCTTCACCTGCAAGCCGGCGTGGTTCTCTGAGTCAAACTCCGTGTTCTTGCGCAGCAGCAACTCATTGCCCCGCCAGAGGCCTTCGTTCTGCTTTTTGGAGCCGCCTTTCAAGGTGGCGCGCAGCA
>CAZKMS010000109.1:0-20202 GCA_964553805.1 uncultured Verrucomicrobiaceae bacterium | reverse complement strand
ACTGCTGCACCAAATGCGCCTCGACGAAGGCACGCGCCTGCTGCGGGAGACGGATCTGCCGCTGGGCGAGATCGCGCTGCAAACGGGCTGGTGCGACCAAAGCGCGTTCACCCGGCATTTCAGCCGCTACGCGGGCATCTCGCCGGGGAGGTTCCGCGCGCTGAGGGAGAAGGAAAGTGGCCTGCGCCGGATGCCGCCTGGATCAGACTGGATGTGACCTTGGCTGAAAATCACCCCGGCTTCGCGCCGCCACTTCCCTCAAAAAAAATGGCGGCAGATGCCTGACATGCAGTGCCCCTTCTGCTTTTGCCAAGCCCGCCGTCGCCAGCCTTGCCACCTGAAACACATGCTCGCTTTCACCCTCCCTGCGTGGGGATGCACTTTCCTGCATTTGTCCGGGACAACAAGTGCGCGCGGTTGTCCAGCCTTTTTGTCATTGCCACCAGTGGTTTTCCCAACTTACCAGCAACTGGGTTATTGTTGGGGCCGTTTCAGATTTGCTCCGGCACCAGTTTCTTGGAGCAGCCGAATCACCCGCTTCCCCTGGAAACAAATTCCTTCCTGTCAGCCATGACGCATTCCATGCCCTATCCCGCCACTGCAAAAAGCACCCTGTTAAGCCTAGGCTGCGCGTTGGCGCTTCCGGCGCTTCTGTTTTCTCAAAACGCCAAGCCAGCTCGCCCCGCGCCTCCCACCCTGAAAAAAGGCGAAGCCCAGCTCTTCGTGGACAGCGTGATGCTCCGGGAAAAACAGGGAGTCACACGAGTTGTTCATCCGGCAAAGAAACTGGAGCATCCGGTGTTGCGGGCCGAAGCGCCTTGGGAATGGAAGCAGCGCAACGGCGTCGATGACAAACGCGTCAACATTTACGGCACCGTTCTGCGCGATGAAAAAACCGGCGTGTTTCGCATGTGGTATGCCGACGCGGGCAGCGTGCTTTACGCCACCTCCACTGACGGCATTCACTGGGAGCGCCCCATTCTCAATATCAAGGGCGAGAACAACCGCACCGACCTCGGCCTGCACAGTCCCAGCATCATCCATGATCCGTTCGAAACCGATCCGAAGAAGAGATACAAAGCCGTCGGCAATACCGGCATGGAAAAAGACGAGGCGAGGCTGCAACGGCTCAAGGACAAGTTTGAACTGGTCGATTGGTATCGGGATCCGACCCACCGCCTGTATTATGCCGCTTATTCGGCCGACGGCCTGCGCTGGACCATTGAGCCTGAGCCCATCCTGCTCGGCTGCGATACCATCACCCTGTCACAAGACCCCGTGACCGGCGAGTACCTCGCCTTCCACAAGCGCCAGGGCGACCCGCGTGTCGTCGGCATCCGCCACGTATTTCTCTCCGTTAGCAAAGACATGGAACACTGGTCCGAACCGCATCCGGTTCATGTGGCGGATGAAGTGGACAACAAAGCCACACGCAAGCTGAAGGGCGGCACCTATTCGGAATACTACAATCTCTCCGGCTTTCCTTATGCGGGGCAGTGGCTCGGGTTCGTCACCCATTTCCGCCGTGTCGAGCCACCGTCCGCCTTGTTTGGCAATGACGAGGTCAACGGCGTCAAGCGCTCCGCCACCGGCATCATCGATGTCCAACTCGTCACCAGCCGCGAGGGCCGTCATTGGCATCGCTGTTCCGACCGCAGCCCGGTGATCCCGTTGGGGCCTCATGCGTATGATGCGGGAAGCATCTTCGGGCTGTGCAATGCACCGGTCATCGTCGGCGATGAGATGTGGATGTATTACACCGCCGTGACCACGCCTCATGGCGGCGTGCCGCCTGAAAAAGAGCAATCCATCGCGCTCGCGACGTGGCGCCTCGATGGTCTGGCTTCGCTGCGGGCCAGCGACAGCCCAGGCATCATCGAAACGCATGACTTCATCGCCGAAGGAAAACAACTCGCGGTCAACGTCGATGTCAGCAAGGGCCTGCTCATGGTGGAGGTGCTGGATGCGGCCACCGGCAAGGTAATCGAAGGTTATGAAAAGGAAGTGTGCGTCATCGAAAACCAGGACGCTGTAAAGTTTCCCCTCCGATGGAAGAATCAAGCAGCCATCCCGCCTGGCAAACCGGTCCGCCTCCGCTTCCACCTCCAGAAGGGAGATTTGTATGGCTACGTGATTGATTGACGATTTCACACCGAACAGAACTTTTCCACCAACATGGGATTCGCTTCCACCCTGCCTCGCGTCATTGCTGTCGTTGCGCTCTCG
This sequence comes from uncultured Verrucomicrobiaceae bacterium, assembly GCA_964553805.1. GTDB lineage: Bacteria > Verrucomicrobiota > Verrucomicrobiia > Verrucomicrobiales > Verrucomicrobiaceae > JAGRPD01. Next base: position 17,976 of record CAZKMS010000109.1, on the reverse strand, counting down.
CTCTCGCACTCGCTTCGCGCGGTGGACAGACCCAACATCCTTTTTATCCTTGCCGATGACATGGGCTGGCAGGACACAAGCGTGCCTTTTGCGAAGGAGCGCACGAAGTGGAACGACCGCTATCACACACCCGCGCTCGAGCGGTTGGCGCGCGAGGGCGTGAAGTTCACCCAGGCCTATTCCTGCGCTGTGTGTTCGCCCACGCGGGTGAGCCTGCTAACCGGCCAAAACGAAGCGCGCCACCACGTCACCAACTGGACGCACCTGGGTGGCGAAGCGCCGACGACCGACCGACCGCTTGCTGAGCTGGGATTTGCCACCTGGAACTGGAACGGCCTGCAACCCACCACCGGACTCGCCCATTCCGTCAGCGCACCGACGCTTCCCTCACTTTTAAAAGAGGCGGGCTATCGCACAATGAATTTTGGCAAAGGTCATCTCGGCGCGGGGGGCACACCGGGTGAGGATCCACAGGCCTTCGGATTTGACGTGCGCATCGGGGGACGTTTTGCCGGAGGCTTGGGGAGCTATTGGGGCACGAAGAACTTCGGCGCGCTGCGCCAGCCCGGCGGACCGTTTCGGGCGTGGGATCTCGATGCTTATTTTGGCAAGGACATCCATCTCACTGAGGCGCTCACGCTCGAGGCGAAGCGCGAGATCCGCGCCGCCGTTGCCGGTGGACAGCCGTTCTTCTGCTACTTCGCGCATTACGCCCCGCACACACCGATCGAACCCGATGAGCGCTTCGCACCCAAATATCGCACTGCCGGACTCGACAACATTGAAGCCGCTTACGCATCGCTCATCGAAGGCATGGACAAAAGCGTTGGCGACCTGCTGATGCTGCTCGATGAACTCGACGTCGCGGACAACACCGTCATCGTTTTCACCAGTGACAACGGCGGCGTCAGCCACAGCTATCGCGGCATGGATCCGCCGCACACCCACAACACCCCGCTGAGCAGCGGCAAGGGCTCGCACCACGAAGGCGGCATCCGCGTGCCGTTGCTGGTGCGCTGGCCGGGAGTCTGCGAGGCCGCGTCAGTGAATGAGACGCCCGTCATGATTTATGACTGGTTCCCCACGCTGCTTCGTGCCGCCAAGGCTGATGTGCCGGGTGACATCGACGGCCTCGACCTCGCGCCGTTGTTGAGAGGCGAAGGCAGCGCCGCCTTCGACCGGCCGCTCATCTGGCATTTCCCCAATTTCTGGGGCGGCCTTGAGCATCCCGGTCCGCGTGCAGGCCCCGGCCTCGGGCCCAGCAGCACGATCCGCCGTGGCGACTGGAAACTGATCTACTATCATATCGACCAGCGTTTCGAGTTGTTTGACCTCGCCAGCGACCTCGGGGAGAAAAACAACCTTGCAACACAGGAGCCCCTGCGCCTCCGCGAACTCGCCACCGAACTGTCCGCCATCCTGCGCCAGCACAACGCGCCGATGCCGGTTCACAAAGCGACGGGCAAAACCGTTCCCCTGCCCGCCTGGCTGCCCCCCAGCACCGTGACGCTTTCCACGGAGCCGGCGCCACCAGATGGCACGATTGTGGTGGATGACACGCAGGCGGAGTTCACCGGTCGTTGGATCGAAAGCACCAAACAGAAGCCGGCATTTGGGCCGTCTTATCGTCACGACGGCAGCGAAGACCGTGGCGCCAAGACCGCGCGATTCACCCCCGACCTGCCTGCGGCAGGCCGCTATCAAGTGCGTGTGCTCTACGTCCCTGGCGCAAACCGGGCCAGCCGCGTGCCAGTCACGATTCGCAGCGCCGACGGTGAGAAGACCGTCTTCATCGATCAACGCCGCGAGCCGCAGGCACTGGAAGTCTTCCGCTTTGAGCAAGGCAAGGACGGCAGCGTGACGCTGGGCAATGCCGACGCGGATGGATTTGTCGTCGCCGATGCCGTCATGTTTGTTCCCGAAGCGGTCGCTGGCAGGACCGGCGCAGCCGCCATGGCGAAGCCGGAGGCTCAAGCCGTGGATCAACCGCGCGTGCGGTTGCAGGTGAAACCCGTGCGTTCCAGCACGGCGCGGCAGGTGAACGGGAAAGCATACGATGTGATCGTCATCGGCGGGACACCGGGCGGGATCGCCTGCGCCGTGCGGGCGGCGCGCGAAGGGCTGAGCGTTTTGCTCGTGCAGCACAACCGGCACATCGGCGGCATGCTCACCAATGGCCTCATGCAGTGGGACGCGCTCTATGGCGGACCGCGCGCGCCGATCTTCAACGAGTACGCAAAGATGATCGAAGAGCACTACCGCACGACCTACGGCGCGGACTCGAAGCAACTCGCCGCGGCGCGCTACACGCAGTCGCACTACCCGATGAGCCGCTTCGAACCATCGGCGGCCGAGCACCTTTTCAATAAGCTCGTCTCGGCGGAAAAGAACATCACCACGCTGCTGTCACACTACCCGGCGGCGGTGCAACGCGAGGGAGCACTGCTGAAAGCGCTCACGCTGCGCGAATACGGAGCGGGCGACGAAATCACCATCACCGGTGGCACGTATGTCGATGCGACTTACGAGGGCGATCTCGCCGCGCTCGCTAAGGTGCCGTATCGGGTGGGGCGCGAGAGCCGTGAGGAATATGGTGAACCGCACGCAGGCAAGGTCTTCACCAATATCAGCAGCGAGAGCGGCCCGCAGGACGCGAAGGATGGAAGTCTGAACATCCACCCCTATGGCCATGTGCAGGGCAGCATCGATTCAGCAAGCCCGTTCAGCGCTGACGGCGCCATCCAGGCTTACAACCATCGCTTTTGCTTGACGAACGAGCCGGGAAATTTTCGCCTGCCCGACCAGCCACCCGGTTACAACCGCGACGAGTACGTGAACTACAACCGCAAGGGCATGGGCGGCGGCGCGATCAACGGCAAGAGCACCTTCAACAGCCCAATCCTGCCCGGCGAAAACCACGCCTACCCCGATGCGAACTGGCCGGAACGCGAGAAGATCATCGCCCGCCACACGAACTTCGCGCTCGGGCTGATGTGGTTTCTGCAGAACGACGAATCGATTCCCACGGCGAAACGGGAGGGTTACCGCCGTATCGGCCTCCCGCTCGACGAATATCCCGACAACCGCAACCTGCCCTACGAGCTCTACGTCCGCGAAGCGCGCCGCATTGTTGGCCGCCATGTCTTCACCGAACACGACAACCGCCTCGCCAGCGGACTCACCCGCACACCAATCCAGGCTGACAGCATCGCCTTCACCGACTGGTCGATGGATTCGCACGATTGCACAACGGACCGCAGTCCGGGTTACGACTACGACGGCAAACTCATCCTCACCGAGGAATCGCGCCCCGCTCAGATCCCCTGGCGCAGCCTGCTCCCGCAAGGCGTGGACAACCTCATCGTCCCCGTCTGCCTGAGCGCCACCCATGTGGCCTGGGGAGCGGTGCGTTTGGAACCGGTGTGGATGCAAAGCGGCGAGGCGGCCGGCTTCGCCGCCACGTTGGCGAAAAAGCATCAAACGACTCCCGGAAAGCTCGATCCCGACCTGCTGGTGCGCACGTTGGTGGTGAACAAGCACTTCGTGAGCTTCTTCAACGAATTGCAGGAGCAAGCTGATCACCCCGCGATGCCCGCTGCCCAGTACTTCGCCACGAAGGGGTGTTTTCCTGATTATGATGCCAATCTCGACAGCGCGCTCACCGAAGCCGCGCACGCCCTCTGGGAAAATGGCTGCCTGCAGCTTCAAAACGGCACGCTCGATCCCATGCGGTTGGCGGCCGATTTATCTGCAGCCGCCACAAGGAAGTCACCCGCTAGCGACCTAACTCGCAGCGAAGCGCTGCAGCGATTCTGGCGGCAGTTCGCGTCCGAAAACCAGCCAGCCAAACCATAGTCATCCATCAAGCGCCAGCTCCCGCGACATCACCTCCAGAAGGCGCGCCCTTGCGTTGAGCGGCCTCTCGGTCAAGCGCAAGCAAGCTCGCCGAATCCGTTCCCGCCAGTTTGAGCCGGTCCAGCATGTCGCGGACCGTCTTCTCCTCTTCCATCTGCTCATTGAGAAACCACAGCAGCAGGTTTTTGGAGGCGTGGTCTTTGACCTGCTCCGCCACGTCATAAAGATCGTTGATCTGCTGAGTGACGCGTTGCTCTTGTTTGAGGCTGTGCTCGAACACATCCAGTGGCGACTTGAACTTGTGCTTCGGCTTGCTGACCGGCTCCAGCTCCACGATGGCATCGCGATCCACCACGTACTGATAGAACCTCAGGGCGTGCATGGTCTCCTCGCGGCTTTGATTGAACATCCAACTGGCGAAACCCGTGTACGGCGTCTGCTCAAACCAAGCCGACATGGCGAGGTAGGTGTAGCTGGAGGCCATTTCGTTGTTGATTTGTTCGTTGAGCAGCTTGGTGAGTTTGGGATCGAGCGTCATGGCGTGATGAAGGGCTTAATTGAGCGGATTCAACCAGCGAATGCCCGTCAAAGCAACCGCCGGATGCCTTGCGCGGAGAATTGGATTGGGATTCAGTCGCAGCGCTGCCGTTTGAAGCGGCTTGATTTGAATTTTGTCCCGCGCCAGTCGTGGTCTCCGCCCGCTCCAAAGATCCCGCCATGAAACGCCTGCTGCCATTCTTCTTCGTCTTCTCCTGCCTCCACGCCACGGACGGCCTCCTGCTTGACCTCGTTGTCCCGCCCGCCAAAGACGACCGCTTTCAGCACGCGGAGCTCTCTTTCTGGCTCGCAGACGCGTCGAAGCCGGTCCAAGCCGTCATCATTCATCAGCACGGCTGCACCAACGCCTCGCCAGAAAAACACCCGCCGATCACCGGCGACTGGCATTGGCGCGCGCTGGCGAGGAAGCACGACGCCGCGCTGCTCGTTCCGATGTATCAAGTCGCGGGCAACTGCGATGAATGGAACGACCCCGACAGCGGTTCGGAGCGGGCGTTGTTTGTCGCGTTGGAGGACTTCGCCCAACGCTCGGGACGCCCTGAGCTCAAAGACGCCCCCTGGCTGCTCTGGGGACACTCCGGCGGTTCGAGCTGGTCGGCGCAAATGATCACGCGGCTCCAGCGGCGCGTGCTCGCCGCCTCCTTCCGCGGCGGCTGCCACAAGCAGTTCGGTGTGCCCGAATTTCGCACCAGGTTCATTCCCATTGCCCGCGACTTGCCGCTGCTTTTTGTCTGGGGCAAACGCGAGTCCACGCCGCCCTCCTCCCATTTTGTCTCCTGGGTGCCGATGAACACCATGTTCAGCGAGCTGCGCAGCGCCGGAGGCAAAGTCTGCCGGGTTATCGATCCACGCTCCGAACATGGCTGCGATGATTCGAGGTTCATGAGCATCACGTTTTTTGATGCAGTGTTGTCCGGCGAAATCGAGCCGGGCCTGCTGGCAAACATCGCCACGCTGGAGCGGCACGAAGCGTCCCAAGCCAATCTTCGCGACCCAGCACTCACGTGGCTGCCGAATGAGAGCTTTGCGGCGCTCTGGCGCGAATTCTCCGAAACAGGCACGCTCAATCCCCCACAAAGTCCAACACAAGCACCTGAACTCAAAGCTGAACGCGAAACCAGTGACCGTGTGAAACTCACCTGGCGCATCGTGCCAGAGCTCGCCGGCGGTTTGCGCGCGCTGCGCTTTCATCGCGATGGCGCACTGTGGAAGGAACTCGCCCTCGCGCCGGAAGCCTTCCTCGCCACCGGACGCGATTCCACCCCTGAGGAACTGCGCCCGCACAGCCTGATCGATGACTCCCCAGGGCCACACCGTTATACACTGACCTGCATCAATGCGGCGGGCCACGAGTCCCCACCTAGCATTCCCGCCAGTGTCCCTTGAAACGGCACCAGCGCTTTGCGCATTGACCACCCTTCCCCCGCCGTCCAACATGGCAGCCCGCAGCCCCGACCACCATGACCGCCCGTTACGCCCTCGGCATTGATTACGGCACCAATTCCTGCCGCTCCCTTCTCATCGACCTCGCCAACGGCGCGGAACTCGGCTCCGCCGTTTTTGCCTATCCCTCCGGGGAAATGGGCATCCTGCTCGACCCGCGCGACCCTCACGCCGCCCGCCAAAACCCTCAGGATTACCTCGACGGGCTCGTTCACGTGGTTCACGGCGCGCTGCAACAAGCACGCGCCAAGGATCCCGCCTTCGAACCCACCGCGGTCGCCGGCATCGGCATTGACACCACCGGCTCCACTCCGATTCCGGTCGATCGCGATGGCACCCCGCTTGGACTCCTGCCCGAGTTCAAGGACAATCTCAACGCCATGGTCTGGCTGTGGAAAGACCACACCGCCCATGCTGAGGCCGCCGAAATCACCCGCCTCGGCACCGAGTTGCGCCCGCACATCCTCGCCAAATGCGGCGGCATTTACTCCAGCGAATGGTTTTGGAGCAAAATCCTCCGCCTTCGCCGCGCCGACCCCGCTGTCTTCGACGCCGCCTTCAGCTTCGTCGAGCATTGCGACTGGATCACCGCTGTGCTCGCCGGCGACACCAATCCGCTGACCCTCAAACGCAGTGTCTGTGCCGCCGGCCACAAGGCCTTGTTCAGCACGGAGTGGGGCGGCCTTCCGGACAAGGAGTTCCTCGCCCAGTTGCACCCCGATCTGGCCGGCCTGCGCGACCGCCTCTTTAGCGAGGCCCACACCGCCGACACCAAAGCCGGTTCCCTTTGCCCCGCCTGGGCGGAGAAACTCGGCCTTCCTGCTGGCATCGCCATCGCTGTTGGCGCGTTTGACGCCCACATGGGCGCCGTTGGCGCGGGCATCCGTCCCGGCGTGCTCGCCAAGATTCTCGGCACCAGCACCTGCGACCTCATGATCACTCCGAGCAACGCGCCACTGGCAGACATTCCAGGCGTCTGCGGCATTGTCGATGGCTCCGTGCTGCCAGGTTACTTCGGCATTGAGGCCGGCCAAAGCGCGGTTGGAGATCTTTTCCTCTGGCTCGTCAACCATCTCGTGCCTGACAGCTACGGCGCCACGGTCGGGGAAAAATTCGCCTCCATGGAAAAAGCACTCGCCGCGCAGAGACCCGGCGCCAGCGGGTTGCTCGCGCTCGACTGGAACAACGGCAACCGCACCGTGCTCGTCGATCCGCGCCTCACCGGTCTTCTGCTCGGCCAGACCCTTCACACCGCAGCGCACGAAATTTACCGCGCCTACATCGAAGCCACCGCCTTCGGCGCCCTCACCATCATTCGCCGCGTCGAGGAGCATGGCGTGCGCATCGACGAGATCATCAACACGGGCGGGCTCGCCATCAAAAACGCGGCTCTGATGCAAATTTACGCCGATGTCATTGGCAAACCGATGAAGGTCAGCCAGAGCGAGCAAACCTGCGCCCTCGGCGCCGCCATCTTCGGCGCGGCCGCCGCTGGAGTGGACAGCATTGAGCGGCTGCAAGCGCGCGTCACCGCCACCCGTGAAAAGGTGCATCACCCGATCCCCGAAAACGTGGCCATTTACCGCGAGCTCTACGATCTCTACCTCACCCTGCACGACGCTTTCGGCACCCGCGATTGGAGCGGCAACCTGCACCATGTCATGAAGCGCCTGCTCGAAATCCGGTCGCACTGACAGCCGGCTTCTTTCAACTCAAAACCAACCGGTTCAGTCCTCATCATCCTCCGCCAGCATGCGGCGCAGGCCAGCGAAGACGCTGGCGCGCTCTTCCACCGGCACCTGGGCCTTCATCTGCCGGCTGTAATCCGTCTCGGCAACGTGAGTGCGGTCGAGTTCGGCCAGGAAAGGACTGGGCAGGGAGCTTTGCTGCTGCCCCCACTTCATGCGAAAACGCACCCAGCTCAGCGTCAGGCGCTTCTGCGCGCGCGTGATGCCGACGTAGAACAGGCGGCGCTCCTCATCCACGCGCCCTTCGTCGTAGCTGCGCTTGTGCGGCAGCAGGTCTTTCTCCAGACCGGGAAGATAGACGACCGGAAACTCCAGGCCCTTGGAGGCGTGCAGGGTGATGAGACAAACTCCCTTCTTCTTGGTGATGTCATCATCATCTTTGTCTTCGCGCTCGTCGTTGAGGCTGACTTCGTCAAGGAAGCCGCCCAGCCCATCCTTGCGATTGCGTTGATCGTAGTCGTGGATCTGCTTGATGAGTTCGTTGAGGGCGTTTTGCCAAACGGTCAGATCCTCCGGCTCCTTGGCGCCCTTTTTGAGGTAGTCGAGATAACCCACCTCGTTGATGAGTTGCTCTGTCAACTGGCCAATGAGCGTTCCAGCCGTATGCGCGGGCTCATAGTATTTGTTCACCAAGTCGATGAAGCCGCGCACCGCCGCACGCGCCTTGGGCGGAATGCCATTGAGGAAATCGTCGTCGCAAAGCGACACCCAGATGCTGTGGCCGCGCTCGACGGAGCGATCGCGCGCCAGTTCGGCAGTCGCCGCGCCGATGCCGCGCGTGGGCGTGTTCAGCACGCGCAGCAAGCTGATGTCGTCGTGCGGATTGTGCAGCAGACGCAGGTAGGCGATGACGTCCTTGATCTCGCGCCGGTCGAAGAAGGAGCGAGTGCCGATGACGCGGTAAGGAATGCGGGCCTGGCGGAAATTTTGCTCAAGCAGGCGGGACTGGTCATTGGTGCGGAAGATCACCGCGAAATCCTCCCAAGGTTCACCGCGGGTGGCATGATCCCGTTCGATCTCGGTGACGATCATTTTGGCCTCCTCCTTGTCGTCCTGCGTGACGACAAGACGAACCGGCTCGCTGCCGTGGTTGCGGCTCCACAGGGATTTGGGGCGGCGGCCGGCGTTGTTGACGATCAGCGAGTTGGCCGTGTGCAGGATCGGCGTGGTGCTGCGATAGTTTTCCTCCAGCTTCACCACCGTCGGATTGGGGAAGAATGACTCGAATTGGGTGATGTTGGTGATCTCCGCACCACGCCAACCGTAGATCGATTGATCGTCGTCACCGACAACGCAGACGTTGTAGGGAGAGGGCACGAGAGCGCGCAGCAGCCGCATTTGCAGGCTGTTGGTGTCCTGGAACTCATCGACCATGACAAAGCGGTGACGGTCATGCAGAGTCTCGCGCACGCGGGCATCGCCCTCCACAGCACGAACCCCCAGCACGAGAAGATCGTCGAAGTCCATGGCGTTGAGCGCGCGCAGTTCATCGGTGTAGGCCTGCATGACGGCGGCATCGATGTCTTTCTCGGGATCGCCCAGAGACGACCCGTCGTTTTTGGCCTTGCTGATGCGGGACAGCACCACACCGGGATCACGCGACTCCTCTTTCGTGAGGATGCGGGTGAGCAAGCGTTTGACGAGGCTCGTCTGCTCGCTCTGGGAGTAGATGACGAAGTTGCGTTTGTATCCGACCGACTCAGCAAACTCGCGCAGCAGCCGGGCGCAGAAGGCGTGGAACGTGCCGAGCACGATCTTGCGGCCTTTGCCATCGCGCACCATGCCTTTGACACGCTCACGCATTTCGCCAGCCGCCTTGTTGGTGAAGGTGACAGCGAGAATGTGCTCGGGCAGGATGCCCTCGTTGACCATGTGGGCGATGCGAGCGGTGATCACCCGGGTCTTGCCGGTGCCGGCACCCGCGAGGATGAGCAGCGGTCCGTGAATGTGTTGAGCGGCTTGTCGTTGCTGGGGATTGAGGGTGCCGGTGAAACCTGACATGCTGGAGCTGGAAAATGCGAATGGTGAATGATGAAGATGGGTCCTGAGGCCGCCTTTAATGGCTGCAACGACTTAGCTGGCTGTGGGCAGGCCAAGGGCGCGCCAGTCGTTGAGAACCTTTGGCAGAAGCCGGTGCTCCTGCTCTTTGATGCGCTGATGCAAGGAGTCCTCGTCATCGCCGGGCAGGATGGAAACCGCGGCCTGGGCCAGCACGCGGCCCGCATCAATTTCAGCGGTGACCAGGTGCACGCTGCAGCCCGTCTCGGCATCGCCGGCAGCAAGCGCGTCGCGCACCGCGTGCCGGCCCTTGTGCCGCGGCAGCAGCGACGGATGCACATTGACGATGCGGCCGGCAAAGGCGCTCAAACTTGGCTCCTTGAGGATGCGCATGAAACCGGCGAGCACGACGACTTCAACACCGGAGGCAATCATGAGATCATGCAGCTCCTGTTGCGCCGACGGCGTCGTGCGCAGCGGATGCGGCCCGCAATCAATGACAGCCTGCGGCAGCCCGCGCGCCGCCGCTTGTTGAAGGAAACCGCAGTCGGGCTCGTCGCTGAGCGCGAGGGCGATCTCGCCATTGAGTTCACCCTGCTCAATAGCGGTCAGGATCGCCGCGAAATTGGAGCCTGCCCCGGAGCCCAGCACACCGAGCCGCAGCGGTTGCGGTTTCATGCGCACCAGCGTGGCCGTGGTGCTGCGGCCAGGCACCAGCGGCAGGATGTGAATGGCGGCGCCGGCACTTTCCAGCGCGGCTCTTTCTCCGGGCTCGAGCGAGTCCGGCGTGTAGTCGCCGCCCTTGGCGTAGATGTGGGGGCGAATGGCCTCGATCATGCCGGTGGCTCGCTGGTCGTCAAAGATGACGACCGCATCGACGGCGCGCAGCCCTGCCACCACCTCGGCACGGTCGAGTTCGTTGTTGATGGGCCGGGACGGGCCTTTCAACGAGCGCACTGAGGCGTCGGAGTTGAGGGCGACAACCAGGGCATCGCCCAGAGCCCGCGCCTGGCCCAGGTAACGCACATGGCCGGGGTGCAGCAAATCAAAGCAGCCATTGGTGAAGACCAGCTTGCGGCCAGCCCGGTCCAGCTCGTCCCGCAGGCGGCGCAGGTCTTCGGGCGTGGCGGGCTGGAAATCGTCTGGGGACATTGCTGTGTTAATGAGCGCAAGCGCAGCCGCGCGCAAGCGACGGATTGGGTCTTTGCGTTGAAAGGAGAAACTCAGTTGACGCCGGGCGCGACCTCATGACCTTGCCTGGATGGTCCACCCACCGTTTTCGCGCTGGCGGCGCCTTACTGCCCTGGGATTGATTCTTGGCGCGACCGCGTTTTGGTGGCGGATGGACATGATCGGCAGCGAACGGCTCGACGAAGTGCGGGCTCGTGTGGAGGCTCCTTTGAAACAGTCCCTCCTGGAAAATGGCCTGCGCTATGGCGCGCCGGTTTACCTGCGTGTGTTCAAAGAGCCCATGGAACTGGAACTTTGGGTCGAAACGGAAGCGAACGGCTCCTTCAAAAAATTCAAGACCTATCGCATCGCCAATCACTCCGGCACGCTGGGACCGAAACAGCGCGAGGGTGACCTGCAGGCTCCCGAGGGATTTTATGCGGCAACGCGAAAGCTGCTCAATCCGATGAGCCGCTTCCATCTTTCCTTCAACATCGGTTATCCAAACGCCTGCGACCAACAGCTCGGCCGCACAGGCAGTCTCATCATGGTGCACGGCAGCAATGTGAGTGTCGGCTGCTTCGCCATGACCGACCCGGTGATTGAGGAAATCTACTTGCTTGTGGAGGCGGCTTTGGACAACGGCCAAACCGAGGCGCCCGTGCATGTGTTTCCTTTTCGCCTCACTGAAGAGCGGCTCACACAGGCGGCTGACAGCGAGTGGCTGGCGTTTTGGCGCGAGGAGCTGAAACCTGCCTATGACGCGTTTGAAAAGGACCCCAGACCGCCGGAAGTCATCGCGCGAAATGGACGTTACCATTTGAAGCAGGCCAGCCCGCCACCTTGAGCGTGAGCGCTCCGCCATACCGTTTTATTGTTCATGGATTCCCCTTTGAAGCTGATCCCTCTCCACCGCTGCCACGACTATTTGGAGTTGATCAGGCAGTGGCGTTTGGTGAGCCGCGCGGCGGGTTTGAAAATGCGCGAGCTTTGCCGGTCCGGCGGCCTGCGGGTTCACTGGCTGGAGTCGGCCGCCGCCCGCAGGGGCGAGCCGCTGGTGTATCTCTCCGCGGGAGTTCATGGCGACGAAGCGGGCGCCACTTCAGGCCTGCTTGCCTGGGCGCAGCGCAACGTTCGACGACTGCAGCAGGAGTCCTTCGCCATTTTCCCTTGTTTGAATCCGCACGGCTTGATTCTCAACACACGACACGATCAGCGCGGCCTGGATTTGAACCGGCGATTCCATCTCGATGACGATCCCGTCTGCGGTGCCTGGCGCCGTCTGATCGCCAGCCGCAGCCTGCGTCTCGGCATCTGCCTGCATGAAGACTACGATGCCTGCGGCATGTATCTCTATGAACTCAGCCGGCAACTGGGTGGCTGGAGCAGCGGACTGCTGCGGCAATGCGCGGATGCCACCATGCCGATTGAATCACGCCTCAGCATCGACGGCCGCACCGCGCGCGATGGCGTGATCCAGCGCAAAAAATCTCCAAAGGGACTGCCCGGCCTGCCTGAGGCGGTGGCGCTTTACGAACTCGGATGCCCGGTGTCGCTGACGTTTGAGACACCGTCGGAATTTGCTCTCGATGACCGCGTGAATGCGCAGGTGCGGTTCCTCGACGCGGCCTTGAGCTTTGCAGCGGAGGCTGTCTCGTCATGAGTTTCACCTGGTGGTTGTTGATCGGCATGATACTGCTGCTGGCGGGATGCTCGGGATTGCCCCGCCGTGAAGAAACACCCGCCTTGTTTGACAAGCAGTGGCGCAGTTTTGACGGCAAACTCATGCCGTTCACCCATTGGGGCAGCGGCCAACCGCGCGCGGTGGTGATCGCTGTGCATGGCTTGAGCGGAGCGGCATCGGATTTCTGGCTGGCCGGTGAGCGTCTCGCCAAGCAAGGCATCCACCTCTACGCCTTCGAATTGCGCGGGCAGGGTCACGATCCCGTCAAACCCGAGCAGGGTCACATTCGTTCGCCACGTCTTTGGCAGCGCGATTTGCAAACATTTTCCTGCCTGGTCAAAACGCGTCATGCCGCGACTCCCACCTTTTGGATGGGCGAAAGTCTGGGCAGCTTGATTGCACTGCATACGGCCACCGCGGCCAAATCAGATCAGCGGCCGGATGGCCTCATCCTGATGTCACCCGTGGCGGGTTTGCGCGAACCTTTGCCCGGTGGCAAGCGCTGGTTGCTGGAGGCGGCCTCATTGGTCGCTCCACGAAAACGCGTGCGACTGGGCGACCTGGCGGGCCTTGACGAATCGCAAATCCAAGTGACCAGCACCACGACGCATGGAGATCAAATGGCGGTGACAGCGCATCATGTCGCCAGTTTCAGTGTCCGTTTGCTTGCCGCCACCGGACGCTGGATGAATGAAGCCAGCGAAGCGGCGCGGCGCTGGCGGCAGCCGCTGCTGATGCTCGCCTCGCCCAATGACGTGGTGTCCGCGCCCGCACAAGTCGCGGCACTCTTCAACCACTTCAGAAGCGCGGATAAGACCCTGCTCTGGTATGAACGCTCACATCACCTGCTGTTGCACGATGTCGAACGCGAGCAGGTGGTGGCTGACCTTTCCGGCTGGATCGAGCCTCGCCTCAGTTCACCACATTGAGGGGCGCACCCTGCTGCCAGGCCTTCACATTCGCCACCACCTGCGCGATCAAGCGCGAGCGCGCCTCACGCGTGGCCCAGCCGATATGCGGGGTGACCAGGCAATTCGGCGCGCCAATCAAAGGGTTGCCTTCTTTTGGCGGCTCGACTGAGAGCACATCCAAGCCTGCGCCCCCGATGCGCCCCGCGCGCAACGCCTCCGCCAGCGCCGCTTCGTCCACCAGCGGCCCGCGGCCGGTGTTAATCAACAGTGCGCCCGGTTTCATCAGCCCCAGCGTATGCGCACCGACCAAATGCCTGGTCTCATCCGTGAGCGGACAATGCAGGGAAATGACATCACACTGCGCAAAAATCTCGTCTGTCGTGGCAGGTGTCACACCTTCCGGCGCTGGCTGCGCCCAGGTGCGTTTGGAAGCCAGCACTTTCATGCCAAAAGCCGCCCCAATGCGCGCCACCGCGCCACCGATGTCGCCGTAGCCAATGACCCCCAGCGCCCGCCCCTGAAGCTCCATCAGCGGCTGCTGCCAATAACTAAAATCCGGGCAAGCCTGCCAGCCGCCCCCGGCCACACTTTGCGCATGCCGGCCCACGCCATGCGTCAGCTCCAAAATCAGCGCAAACACCAGTTGCGCCACCGAAGCAGAGCTGTAGGCCGGCACATTCGTCACCACGATGCCACGCTCTTTTGCCGCCGCCACATCAACCACATTGTAGCCGGTGGCGCAGACGCCGATGTACTTCAACCGCGGCAACGCTGCGATGACCTCCGCGTTGAGCACCGCCTTGTTGGTCAGCACCACTTCGGCATCCGCGCAACGCGCCGCCATTTCAGTCAGCGGTGTGCGCTCGTGAAAAGTGCAGTCACCCAAGGCTTCGAGTTCGGTCCAGGACAAGTCTCCCGGATTGGCGGTGTAAGCATCAACGACAACGATTTTCATGGCGCCCGCAGCTAGCGCTGCCCGATGGTCTCGTCAACCTTGCGCCTGCACGCACGGCAGCATCATCGCGTCGCGCATGCCATGCAACAGCTTCTTGTCCGCCGGACAAACCGTCGCCAAAATGCCGCCCAGACTCACCTGGTCGTCAGCGGCATCGGCAAAATAATACGGGCACAAACGCACCCGGCTCGGCACCTGACGCTCGACGCCCGCGCTCTCATCCCAGGCCGGATGATCCACCACCTGCGCGGCGTGGAATCGCTGCAACAAACGCGGCTGCCATGTCGCCTGCGCCAGCGCTTCCCGCAGCGCCTGCTGCCATTCCGAAGGCGACAAATCGTGGCCGATAAAAACACCGCGCGAACCCCAGCCCAGCTCGGAGAAGCCGCTGATTTTGAGCACCAGCTCGCGGTCTTTGCGACCCAAGGTTCCGACCTCCTCCCAGTCCGCAGCCAAGCCATCGATCTCCGCAAACGCGGGCAGCGGCGTGGGATCAACCACCCAACCGCGCGGAATCACCCGGCGCAGCAGCTCAAGATCGGCTGCGGCCAATTCGTTTTCCCAATAGCCTTGCAGGCCCGGCGACCAAAACAGCGCCAGCCACAGCTTCTCCTCCAGAAACGCCTTTGGCGGTGCCGTCAATCTCAGCTCGCCTTGCGCTGCCATCGCCAGCAGGCTGTTGCTCTGCTCGATGTTGGCCAAGTCAAACAACTCGAAAAAGCGATACAACGCCCGTCCGCGCAGCCCGGCGGGATTCATCGACCACGGATGCAGCACCTCTCTGCCGTCGCCCAGCCGCCCCGCCAGCCAGCGCATCTCCGGCTCGTAATCGGCCGACTCGCGCGACACCATAAAGCTCTCTTCCGGAAACGCCCGGCGAAAACCTTCCACCATGCCATCGGCACCGCCGATCACCGCATCACCCATGGCCGCGAAAGTCTCGTTCAACCAAGCCGTCAACCCGATGCCGCCCGGCAGCGAGTCCAGCTCAGCAATGGCCACGCCATCCGCGGTCAGCATCAGGTCCGGCCGGATCACGCCCGCCAGGTCATCCTGCCAGCGTTTGGCCCGCCCCAGCGCCACCACAGACTCCGGCTTGCCGCGATCCAGCAACTCCGCCACCCAGGCGTTGCCACCGCCCGCCGCGGCTTCCAGATACAACCCGTTGCAGGCGCGTTGAAAGCGGCGCAGCGCCGGACCCAGCCGCTGAATCAACTCCACCACTCCGGCCGGCAGCGGAAAAGCCCGCGCCGACAACACCCATTCGCGATCCTGAAAAAAACCCTCCGCCGGAAAGTGGCGGCGAAAAAAAGCGATGCGCTCCGCGTTTGTCATGCAGTCAGCCATTCATAACGCTGGCAAATGCGGGCAGGCAATCCAAGGTTGAACCCGCACCAAAATAAAACACCTTGCCGCATGACCGCTTCGCGCCCTTCCAACCCCGCTGCATCAGTGCGCCCCCTCTGGCTGCCGCTCGCCTTGCTGCTGCTGGCACTGGTCTTGCGCGCCATTAAGAGCACTCCGGCCGGACAGGACTGGCTGCCCAATTTTTCTCCGTGGATGGCGCTGGCTTTCGCGGGCACCGCGCTGCTTCCCCGCGCCCTGCCCTGGTGGCTGCCCACCGCGCTTCTGGTGGTTGGCGACATCCTGATCCACAGCAGCCTGCTGCTCCACGATCCGCTGACGATGAGTGTCATCTACCTCAGCTTTGCCCTGGCCGCGTTCGCCGCCGCGCGCTGGCGGGCTCGGCTGGGCGCGCTTGGCATCCTTGGCGGCACCCTTGCCTGCACCCTGCTCTTTTATCTGGTCACCAACACGCTCTCCTGGGCGCTGCTGCCCGGCTACGCCAAGACTCTCAACGGCCTGTGGCAGGCGCTCACCACCGGCTTGCCAGGCTTCCCGCCGGCCTGGACCTTCCTGCGCAACAGCCTACTCAGCGATCTCGGCTTCACCGTGCTGCTCGTGCTGGCGCACAACGTGGAAGCCGCTGGCCGCCGCCTGCCTGCGTTGGGCTGGAGCCGCGCGCCTGTGGTTGCCTAAAGTGGGGCAAGCTTCCAGCTTGCCCGCGCAACCAGGATGGTTGCGCCACTCAATCCTCAAAGTGCAGCGTCGCGATGTCGCTGCGACGTTGCAGGCCGGCGAAGGTGACCGGTTTGGCCGCTGCATAGGCCGCATCGCGGGCCGCCTCGCGCGTGCCGCCCTGTGCCACCACCGCCAGCACGCGGCCGCCATGGGTTTCAAACGAGCCCGCCGCGTTGCGCTTCGTTCCGCAATGAAACACCTGCGCTGCGGCCGGCACTTGGTCCAGACCGCTGATCACGTCGCCCGACCGCGACGAGGCCGGATAACCTGCCGACGCGGAAATCAAACACACGCTCCAGCCCTCCTTGAATTGGATCAGCTCCGGCTTCAGCTCGCCCTTCGCCGCCGCGAACACGTAACTCGCAAAGTCCCCCGTCAGCATCGGCAACACCGCCTCCGCTTCCGGGTCGCCGAAGCGGCAGTTGTATTCCAGCACCTGCGGACCCTGCGCCGTCAGCATCAAACCGAAATACAGAAAGCCGCGATACGGCAAATGATCCTTCGCCAGGCCTTCCACCGTCGGCTTGACGATCTCCTCCTCGATCTGCCCCAGCAGCGCCGCCGGCGCCAGTTCGCGCGATGCCACCGCGCCCATGCCCCCGGTGTTCGGTCCGGCATCGGCATCGCCAATGCGTTTGTAATCGCGCGCCGGCATCAGGATTTGATAGGCCTTGTCGCACACGGAAACGAAGATCGAAATCTCCGGCCCGGCCAGGCATTGCTCGACAAGCAGGTCGCCCGCGCCAAACACACGCTTCTCCAGCACGTCCTCCACAAATTTCTCCGCCTCCTCGCGCCGGGTGCAGACCGCCACGCCCTTGCCCGCTGCCAGGCCATCGAACTTCAACACGATCGGCATTTCAGTGATCGCCGCGTCCGCCTCCTCCACATTGGTGGCCACCGCAAAGTCCGCCGTCGGGATGGCGTGGCGCTGCAGGAACTGCTTGGCAAAGATCTTTGACGCCTCCAGTTGCGCCGATTCCTTCCGCGGCCCCCAGCACGGGATGCCCGCCTCCGCGCAGAGGTTGGACAGCCCGCGCCCCTGCACCAGCCAGGCTTCTTCGCCCGCCACGCACAGATCGATCGCATTCGCCTTCATCCAGTCGATCAAAGCCGGCAAATCCGGCGCCTCCACCCGCTGCGCCAGCGCCGCGATCGCATCGCTGCCGGGGTAAGCATACAACTCATGCCTGCCGGGCGAGGCAGCGAGCGCGGAGAGGATGGCGTGCTCGCGCCCGCCCTTGCCAGTGACCAAAATCTTCATGTCCCTCCACGCCTAGCAGATGCCAGCGGCGGCGCAAGGATCATCCGCCGACCCCGTGGACCGGCATTGAAAAGCCTGCCATCCGCCGCGCATTGTGCTTCAGTCCGCTCCCCGCGCCCCGCCTGCTCGCTTACGGGTTGCTTCTCGCCCGCGATCCCCATGCAGCCAGCACACCACTCCTCTTTCAACAAGCCGCGCTGCGCTTCCCACCAACTCACTCTGGCTGGGCCGCAGCCATAAAGTCTCGCTAATAGAGGCAATTGCAAAACTCCATCTGGGAGGGTGAAAAGGGTCTGGTTGGAGAAAAG
>CAZKMS010000108.1:0-20210 GCA_964553805.1 uncultured Verrucomicrobiaceae bacterium | reverse complement strand
CCTCGCATCCACAAGGCCTGGACCTTCATCCACCTCTCCAATCCGCGAAGTCGGGGTAGGGACGCGCTGTGCCGCGTCCCAAGATAGAGAGGGCGGAGGCGGCGCGGAGCCTCTGGTCGCATCACGGACGCGACACAGCGCGTCCCTACCGGCTCCACGCGCAGCGCCCTCCCCCCTTTTTTCGTCTGTCGTCAAAAAATCTGTAACCGCCGGCTCGGGAATCCCTAGAGGCAGATGAGTTCATGAAACGCTCCCTCTCCCTTCACTTCTCCGCTTTGTCCACATGCGCCTTCAATCTTTGATGAACCCTCCCGAAGAAGAACAGCCCGGCGGAAAATCTGTGTACTCCCGCATGGCGAACGACAGCCATCGTCTTCCCCTCGCCCTCACCGCCGCCGCCGCTCTCGTCCTGCCTGTTTCCTCCAAGCAGACACGAAACGCCACACTCATCCGCCATGGAACAGGCTCCGGCGATCTCCAACCGCAGCCGCCCCAAGGCCACCCCTGAACACGGAAAACGGAACACGCGCCCCACATGAATTCCCTCCCGCAAATCGCCGCCTGCCCCGGCGATCGAGCCGGTCGCCCCACATCCCCCTTTTAACCCTCGCAACACCCCATGATCCCGGTCCCACCCATGCGTCATTTCGCTCTCAAAGCTGTCTTGCTGCTTGGCCTTCTGCCGTCGCTGCTGCCGGCCCAGGACTATTCCTGGACGAATTTTGTCGGAATGGGAAGGGTTGGAGGGTCTGGCAACACGGATGGCACGGGCAGCGCTGCGCGGTTTAATCTGCCACGAGGCGTAGCGGTGGATGGCAGTGGCAACCTCTATGTCGCGGATTATAACAACCACACGATCCGCAAGGTGACGCCAGCGGGCGTGGTGACGACGTTGGCGGGCAGCGCGGGAAGTCCTGGCAGCGCGGATGGCACAGGCAGCGCCGCGCGGTTTAATGGCCCAAGCGGCGTGGCGGTGGATGGCAGCGGCAACCTCTATGTCGCGGATAGGAGCAACCACACGATCCGCAAGGTGACGCCAGCGGGCGTGGTGACGACTTTAGCGGGCAGCGCTGAGAGCTCTGGCGCCGCCAATGGCACGGGCAGCACCGCGCGATTTAATGGTCCACTTAGCGTGGCGGTGGATGGCAGCGGCAACCTCTATGTCACGGATTATAATAACCACACGATCCGCAAAGTGACGCCTGCAGGTGTGGTGACAACGCATGCGGGCAGCGCCGGGAACCCTGGCAGTGCCAATGGCACGGGCAGCTTCGCGCGGTTTAGATATCCAGTTGGCGTGGCGGTAGACAGCAGCGGCAATCTCTATGTGGCGGATACTTATAACCACACGATCCGCAAAGTGACACCTGCCAGAGTGGTGACGACACTGGCGGGCAGTGCCGGGAACCTTGGTGGCGCGGATGGCACGGACAGAGACGCGCGATTTAATCATCCAAGAGGCGTGGCCCTAGATGGCAGCGGCAACCTTTATGTGACGGATAGCTATGGCCGCACGATCCGCAAAGTGACACCTGCGGGAGTGGTGACGACGCTGGCAGGCGATTTCTTTATATGGGGCAACGCGGATGGCACGGGCAGTGCCGCGCGGTTTAGATTTCTTTATGGCGTGGTGGTAGATTCCAACGGCAATCTCTATGTGGCGGATAGGGACAACCATACGATCCGCAAGGTGACGTCAGACGCGACAGTGACGACGCTGGCGGGTCTCGCTGAAAGAGGTAGCGGGGATGGCACGGGCAGCGCCGCGCGGTTTGATCGGCCAATGGGAGTGGCGGCGGATGGCAGCGGAAATCTCTATGTCGCGGATACATACAACAACACGATCCGTAAAGTGACTCCAACGGGTGTGGTGACGACACTGGCTGGCAGCGGATACAGCAGCACCACGGATGGCACGGGCAGCGAAGCGCGGTTTTTTTATCCATACGGCGTGGCGGTGGATGGCAGCGGCAATGTCTATGTGGCGGGTTTTAACGACAACGCGATCCGCAAGGTAACTCCCTCCGGAGTGGTGACGACGTTGGCAGGTGGCGGCGCCTATAACGAGGGCAGCGCCAATGGCACGGGCAGCGCCGCGCGGTTTGATCGGCCAAGCGGCGTGGCGGTGGATGCCGTCGGCAACGTCTATGTCGCGGATACGATGAACCACACGATCCGCAAGGTGACGCCAGCAGGCGTGGTGACGACGCTGGCGGGTAGAGCCGGGCATCGTGGCAGCGCGGATGGCACGGGCAGCGCCGCGCGGTTTTATGAACCAGAAGACGTAGCGGTGGATGATCGCGGCAACGTCTATGTCGCGGACACTTTCAACTACACGATCCGCAAAGTGACGCCCGGCGGTGTGGTGACGACACTGGCGGGCAGAGCCGAAAATAGAGGCGAGAGCGACGGAGATTATCACAAGGATGGCAAGGGCAGCGCCGCGCGGTTTAATTATCCAAGAGGCGTGGCGGTGGATGGCAGCGGCAACCTCTATGTCGCGGACGGCAGCACGATCCGCAAGATCACTCCGGCGCGCGTGGTGACCACCATCGGCGGGTTGGCTCATGTTCCTGGCAGCGCAGATGGCACGGGCAGCGCCGCGCGCTTTACCTACCCAAGAGGCGTGGCGGTGGATGGCAGCGGCAATGTTTATGTGGCGGATATGTGGAACCACCGCATCAGCCGTGGAGTGGCCGTTCCGGAACTGCCTCAAGTTACCACGGCAACGCCAGGCGGCATCACCCACAGCGCGGCGGTCCTCGGCGGCCACGTCGTTGCCGATGGCTGGGCTGCCGTGACCGAGCGGGGGGTGGTTTTTGCCACCACACCGGAGCCGGCCATCGGCGCGGGAATCCAAGTCGTGTCCGGCAGCGGCAAAGGCCATTACATCGCCAATCTCAGCGATCTGAGCGCCGGCACGACCTACTACGCACGCGCCTACGCCATCAACAGCGCCGGCACAGCCTACGGCGAGGAGGTCAGCTTCACCACGAACGCGGGGCCGTCCGCTTCGCAACGTTACCAGCTCACCCTCGTGAGCAGCGTGCCGAAGGCGCTGGCCGCCGCGCCGGACAAGGCCGGCGTCCTGGCTTTGAGCGCCACCCCATCGAAAGACGCGACGAAGCTGAGCCAAGGCCCCGCGCCGCAGAGCAGCCAGATTCTGCCCGGCACCCAGGTGAAGGTGACCGCCACGGCCAAGGCCGGACATTTTTTCAAACAATGGGAAGGCTTGCCTAATGATGCGCAGGAGTTGGGCAACGTGACTGCCTTCCCGATGCCGGAGGGGAACATCACGCTCACCGCTGTTTTCATCGCCAACCCCTTCACCGTGCCACCATGGGAGGGCGGAACGCCGAGTCCCCTTCTGGCCCTCGGCGCCAAGCCGGTGTTCCAAGGACTGCTGCTGCCGGACTCGGAAACCGAGACCACCGCCGGCAACACCACTGTCGGCCTGTTCACGGCCACCCTGGTCGCCGCCAAAGGCAGCCTCAGCGGCAAGGTCTTCCTGGACGGCAAAACCACTTCCTGCACCGGCCAGTTGCAAGGAGATGGCAGCGTCTGGTTCAAAACCGGCAAAACCTTCAACTCCGCCCTCACCCTGCTCGATGGCGCGGCCACCGGCAAAACCTTGAGCGCGACCTGGTCGGAGGCCGGCCTGCAAGCCACGGTCAGCGCCCCCGGCGGCAACGTGAGCGCCGGATTGGCCAAACCCAAGCTGGCCGCCGCTCCCGCAGAGCTGCTCAACCGCAAAGGCAAATCGGGCTACCTCACCCTGGCGCTGCCTGCCCGCGAACCCGCTGCTCCTGAGGATGCCGCCACCTATCCGCAAGGCACCGGCTACGCCACCCTCACCCTCGCCAAGACTGGCGCACTGAAACTCTCCGGCGTGCTGGCGGACGGCACGAAGATCACCGCCAGCAGCTTGCTGGTGGCGGGAGACGCCAGCCCGGTGTTCATCCCCCTGCGCACACCGGGCGGCAAGGCCAGCGAGAAAGACGGCAGTTTCTCGGGAGATTTGGTGTTTGATGTCACCGCTGAGGACAGCGACGTGGGCGGCGCAGACTGGTGGTGGTTCCGTCCGGCAGCGGTGACGCAGGCGGAGACATTGCAGGCTTACCGCGCCGGCTGGCCGGAGGGCATCTTCCTCGACCCGGTGGGAGCCTTGTACGATGCCGCCAAACCGGCGCAAACGGCGCTCGACTTGGGCGACGCGGACGCCGCCGCCGGCAACGCGGTGCTGGAGTTTGCAGATGGCAAATTGGATTCCGATGTGCTGGTGGCGGCGTTCAACATCGAGGGCAGCAAGGTGGTGAAGGTGGACAAGAAGGACACGAGCTTCACGTTGAGCGTGGCGGCGAAGACGGGCCTCATCAAGGGCACGTTCACGCCGGAGTGGGTGGCGCCGCTGGAGCGGGCGAAGAAGCTGCCCGCCTTCCAGGGCGTGCTGCTGCAAAAGGGCGGCAACCGGGCCGGCTGGGGCTTCTTCCTGAGCAACTCGGCGAATGATCTCAACCCCGAAAGCGGGGAGGTAATGTTGAGCGGCCCCTGAACAGGGGTGGGATGGGCAAACTCACGTTTGCCTCTACGCCCCGTTCTTTGCGCCCCCAGGTCACCTAAAGGCTCAACTCCAACACCTTCCACTCAGTACCCCACTCTCCCAAACGATCCCTGAACACGAACAAACGAACCCACTCCCATGAAACGCTACCCGGCAGACGTGATTATACCGCACATCATCCAAAACGGCTAAAGCCAGGACGCCAACCAAACCGCCTTGCCTGCCTGACTCTCCCAGCTTTCAACGATCAACCCTCACCTCAACTCCATCCCATGACCAAACACCAAAAAAACAAGCCGCGTCAAGGCATCACTTACCCGAACAAATATTATACCATTGGTGTTATTTTGCTGTTTTTTGCGGTCCTTCCTGTGCAGAGTTTCAGCCAGATTGGCTGGTTGAGAAGGACTACTTTCGATAAAACAATCTCTAATGGTTTATTCCATGATTCATTCGCGAGCAATGCTCTTGCGGTAGCCGTGCAACCGGATGGAAAAATCATCGCCGCCGGATATAGTTGGGGACATCAGAACAACGATCACATGTACCGATATGCATTTGCCATGGCTCGTTACAACAAGGATGGCAATCTTGATTCCGATTTTGGATCGCACGGCAGGGTTGTCACCCATTTTGAAAACAACTTTATAGTTGGGGACGTGGCAATACTGCCAAACGGCAAAATCCTCCTCGCTGGCGGTACAGATCAAGGCGGCATTGGTTGCTTCGCGCTTGCTCGTTATCATTCTGATGGAAGTCTTGATGAGGATTTTGGCGAGGGCGGCAAACTCATCCTGCCCGTGGATGGATCATCAAGTGCGCAGGATATTCGCATGGTCTTGCTAGAGGACGGCAAAATTGTTGTCTCGGCGATGTTTTGGGAGAAGTGGGATGACGGCTCTTTTCTCATGTTTGGCCGCCTCCATGACGACGGCACTTGGGATTCCAGTTTTGGGCTATCAGGATCAGGCATGAGCGAAAGATTCAAAAATCTGGACGTGACTTCTTTAGCCGTGCGGGAAGACGGGAAAATCTTTGTTGCGACACCAGAGGGGCATTGGGATGCGGCATCTGACTCTAGAAGATTTGTATTGGTCCGGTTTAACGCGGATGGCAGTCTGGACGGCGGTTTTGGCGCCGGCGGAAAGGCTTATGCGAGTTTCGGGAGCCGCACCGATGCCGGCGTCGATGCTTTTTCTGACATTGCCTTGCAGCCTGACGGCAAAATCCTTGTTGCCGGTGGAGTATTTACCATTGTCAATGCAGTTACTCACATTGGAGGCTTCGCATTGGCCCGCTTTCTTGAGGATGGGAGCCTGGACACCGATTTTGGCCCGGATGGCACAGGCGCCGTTAAAACTGAATCTGGATCAAATACCACGGCTGGGGTTTGGGAACCTATGGATGAAATTGAAAATATTTTCGGGACCAGTGTCGCCCTGCTTCCAAATGGAGATATTTTCATGGCTGGATATAGTGATGGGATGCATTTCGGGGATTGGGTTTATGCGCCGGTTGGCGGATGGTATACCAATAGATTTATTTGTCTGGTTTATAGTTCAGACGGTCACATCAAAAGCGGTTACGATCCCAGAAGTACAAATCGAAATCCCAGAGGTGGCTCAACTCGAATATCACCATCTTTCAGCGATAGCAGTAAAGGTCAACACGCCTTTCCTAATGATGTGGTGGTGCATAAATCAGGCTATGTCACCCAGGTCATTGTAGTGGGTTCACACGAATCCGAGGGGCTTCATCCTGGTTTTTCGCTTAATATTACTGATCCTAAAACGTTTGCATTGGCCAGCTATTTTTTTGAGGACCCGTCTTCAGGGCCTCAAGATGCGAAAAAGCCCGCCATCAAGCTCGCGTCTCCATCCGGCAAGATCATCGGCGCCGCATCTCAACTCCTTCAGATAACGGGCACTGCCACTGACAATACCGCGGTTGCTGAAGTGGAAATCGTGCATAACAGCGGCGCGCCTGTCATTGCTGCTTTGGGGAGTAGTAGCAATCCACGTTCAGTGCCTTTTACGGCGAGGATCGTGCCTGTGGAAGGCGGCAATACACTGGCCGTCACCGCCTACGACAAGTCAGGAAACAGCACAACACTAACGCGCAGTTTTACCTATGAGAAGCGCCAAATGCTTGCGCTCTCCCGCATGGTGCCCGAGGGCCAAGCCGCTACGCCGGACAAGGCAGGCGTCCTGGCCCTCAAAGCCAGCCCGGCCAAGAACGCCACCCCGCTCACCAAAGGCTCCGCGCTCCAATTTTCCAATGTGCTGCCTGACACGCAGGTGACGGTCACTGCCTCGGCCAAGAAAGGCCACCTGTTCAGTCATTGGGAAGGCCTGCCGGAGGGCGCTCAAGTGGCTGGCAATGTCGTCACCTTCACTATGCCCGCTGAGGACGTGCCAGGCCTCACCGCCCACTTCATCGTCAATCCTTTCCTTCCGATTCCAGGAAGCGAGGATACCCCCATCTTCGGCGGCCACGGTGCCAGCGTGGTTTTGCAGGGTCTGCTGCTGCCCTATGAAGAAACGACTCCCAGCAACGCCACCGTCGGTCTGCTCACCGCCACCCTGGCCGCCTCCAATGGCAATTTCAGTGGCAAGGTGCTGATCGACGGCAAAAGCACGTCCTGCACCGGCATGCTGCAAGGCGATGGCAGCGTGTGGTTCAAGGTGGGCAAGGGCCTGAGCGCCAGCCTGCCGCTGAACGGCACGACGGAGGGCAAGACGCTGGTGGCAAGCTGGTATGCGCATGGCCTGCATGCGGAGGTCGGCGTGCACGGAGTGGCGTTGAGCGAGGTGCTGGCACGGCCTGCAATCTATAACAAAACACATCCGGTTCCCGGTGCGCTGTTGAATCAGACGAGGAACACGAAAGGGTATTTTACTTTGACCTTCCCTTCAAAGGCGCAGTTGCCGCCTTATGATGCCCCAGCCACTTATCCCCAAGGCACAGGCTACGCCACGCTCACCCTAACCAACGCCGGCACGTTGAAACTGACCGGCGTGCTGGCCGATGGCACGAAGATCACGGCCAGCGGTGTGCTGGTGACGGGAGACGAAAGCCCGATCTTCATTCCACTGACCACGCCGGGAGCGAAGGCGAGTGTGAAAGACGGCAGCTTCCTGGGGACGCTGGTGTTTGACACGAATGCCGAGGAGAGTGATGTGGGCGGCACGGACTGGCTGTGGTTCCGTCCGCAGGCGGTGACGGCAGCAGCCAAAGCGCAAGCGTATCGAGCCGGCTGGCCGGAGGGCATCACCCTGGACCCGGTGGGAACCTTGTATGACGCCACGGTGTCCGTGCAGGAAACGCTGGGCTTGGCCACGACGGACGCGGCCACCGGCAACGCCCGGCTGGACTTTGAGGCGGGCAAGCTCGACCCGGCGGTGGCGGTGGTGAACCTCAACGTCACCGGAAACAAGGTGACGAAAATCCCCGCCAACGACAAGAGCTTCACCCTGAGCGCGGCGGCCAAGACCGGCCTGCTCAAAGGCACGTTCCCCCCGAACTGGACCAGCCCCGCCAAGAAGCTGCCCGCCTTCCAGTGCGTGCTGCTGCAGAAGGGTGGCAATAAAGGCGGGTTCGGTTTCTTCCTGAGCAACTCGGCGAATGATCTCAACCCCGAAAGCGGGGAGGTAATGTTGAGCGGCCCATGAACAGGGGGGATGGGGCAAACTCACGTTTGCCTCTACGCCCCGCTCTTTGCGCCCTGCGCTCTGCCCCCCAAGTCGCCTAAAGGCTCAACTCCAACACCTTCCACTCAGTACCCGACTCTCCCAAACGATCCCTGAACAAGGAAAACGGAACACGAACAAACGAACCCACTCCCATGAAACGTCACCCCGCCATTTTCCTCTTTGCGGCGCTGCTGCCAACTCTCACCCCCGCTCCTGTCCAGGCCCAGGTTTATCAATGGGACAATTTCACCGGAAGGCCAGGCAGCTCCGGCAGTGCGAACGGCAATGCTGCCAACGGCAACGCGCGGTTTAACCGCCCAATAGGGGTGGCGATGGATGGCAGTGGCAACCTCTATATCGCGGATACCGGGAACCACACCATCCGCAAGGTGACGCCCGCGGGCGTGGTGACCACCCTGGCGGGCAGCGCCGGGAACGCGGGCACTGCGAACGGCACCGGCACCGCCGCGCGGTTTAACTCACCAAGAGGTGTGGCGGTGGATGGCAGCGGCAACGTCTATGTCGCGGATTATGGGAACCACGCCATCCGCAGGGTGACGCCAGCGGGCGCGGTGACCACCCTGGCGGGCACGGCAGGGAGCGCAGGCAACACGAATGGCACCGGCGCCGCCGCGCGATTTCGCCAGCCCTACGATGTGGCAATAGCTGGCAGCAATCTCTATGTCGCGGATTTTGGGAACCACACCATCCGCAGGGTGACAACTGCGGGCGTGGTGACCACCCTGGCGGGCAGCGCCGGGAATGCGGGCAGCGCGAACGGCACCGGCGCCGCCGCGCGGTTTCGCAATCCAATCGGCTTGGCAATAGCTGGCAGCAATCTCTATGCCGTGGATTTTGGGAATCACACCATCCGCAGGGTGACAACCGGCGCGGGCGCGGTGACCACCCTGGCGGGCAGCGCCGGGAACACAGGCAGCGAGGATGGCGCCGGCGCCAACGCACGGTTTCGTCAGCCGGCCGGCTTGGCAATAAGTGGCGCCAATCTCTATGTCGTGGATTTTGGGAATCACACCATTCGCAAGGTGACAACTGCGGGCGTGGTGACCACTATTGGAGGCAGCGCCTTGAACCCGGGCAGCGCGGACGGCGCGGGCAGTGCCGCGCGGTTTCGCAATCCAATCGGCATAGCAGTGGGATCTGACGGCAGCTTGTTTGTGACGGACTATGACAACCACCGCATCAGCAGGGGAGTCGCAAACATCCTCGACCGCACGCCTTCCTTCACCCCCTCCGTCGTCCTGAGTTCCGACCGGCATTTTGATCGGGTGAACAAAAGTTGCTTTCGCGAGCAGGACTGGGATGACAACGACAGGCCCTATTACTACACCTACTGCGAATACGAACAGCAAACACTCAACGGTGTTACATTCAAAATCGTCGCTGACATCACCGGGGTGAACTTGGACGCGATTGATGAGAACACCTCGTTTGCAGTCGTTTTCGGCGGGCTGAGTTTTTCGGGCAAGCTGGGGGACGCGGCCAAATACAAGAAGGGAAATAAATCCGTCTTTTTCCCCGCCTACACTTATGATGTGGAGCGGGGCGAGAATATCATCACCAAGAACAGCAAGGGAGGTTTAACCCTGAAATGGACCGCCACAAGACTGACAATATCCTTTTCCGCCACGGCGGATGAGGGGCTGGTGGGCAGTGTCACCGCCGCGGGATTTGCCGGGCAGACCACGGAAGAAGGCAAAAAGCTGGCTCTGCGCAGTTCATTGCCCCTGACCGTCGCTTTTGCCGGGTTCAACGGATCGAGAACCTGCTATATAAAAGGCACTTCCGCGGTGTCCTACAAGAGGTTTGGCCGCGGCGAAGATGCGGAAGATTATGAGTTGAACCATGTGTCCTTGAACGGCGCGGCTGATTACACGCCGCCAAAGATCACCCTGACATCGCCCAAACAAGGGTCCGCCATCAGCGGCGAACCCGTGGTACTGTCGGGCAAAGTCACGGACGGGCACCGCTTGTCCAGCCGCCAGTCATGGCGCCCATTCCATCTGGCACTCCTGGCAGGCGCCGGCGAATGGCCGCGCCATTTTCAACACCTTCGGGAGCGACTTCGACACCAGATTGATTGTGGCGACCGGAAGCGCGGTGAATGCCCTCAGCATTCTTATTTCCAACGATGATTACGGCGATGACATAACCAGCTTGGTTTCTTTGGCGGTGACGGCAGGAACCATCTACCACGTCCGCATCACCGGCTACTCGTCGGGAGAACAGGGCGACTCCGTATTGAACTGGTCCTTTGCCCCGCCGCCTCTGAACGATCTTTTTGAGAATGCCGAGAGCCTGGACGGAGCTTCGGGCTCCGCGACTGGCAACAACCTCGCCGCCACCCTGCAATCGGGCGAGACGAGCACCGGTTCGAATTCCATCTGGTACCGCTGGACCGCGCCAGCGAATGGCCGAGTGGCTTTTGACACCCTGGGCAGCGGCCGCGACACTCGCTTGCACATTTACACCGGGGACACCCTCCTGGGCGGCGGCCTCAGCCTGGTCTCCTCCAACAATGACATCGACTCGGAAATCAATTTTGAGAGCCTGACGCAATTTTCCGCAACCGCCGGGGTCACTTACCACGTCCGCCTCTCAATCGCTTCCGGTGGCCTTCCCGGCGCCGTGGCCCTGAATTGGCAGTATCCCGTTCGTCCCTCCAACGATCACTTTGCCTCGCCCGCAAGCCTGACTGGCGACAGCGGCACGGTGAACGGCTCCACCTTCATGACCGGAGTCGAAGCGAATGAGCCGCTTGTTTATGAAGAATATCATACGGTCTGGTTCCACTGGGTGGCTCCGTTCACCGGCACGGTGGAATTTGATACGGCAGGAAGCTCGATCAACACCACCCTGGCTGTTGGAAACGACGGTCAGGAACTGGCCACCTTCAACATCATTGCCGAAAATAACGACGTCGATGAAGAAATCGGGGAAGATTGGTATTGGAGCCCCTTCGCGAAGGTGAGCGCGCCGGTTGTGGCGGGCCATGCGTACCGCATCCGCGTTGGCAGCTACTCCGAGGGCTACATTAAGCTCAGCTGGGCGCAAAAAGACACCGTTCAAACGCCGAGCGTCATCAGCCTCGACCGCGCCACCTACGAAGCCACCGAAGGCGGGCCCGCCATACAGGTGGTCATAAACCGCAATCCGGGCACCCATGACGGACCGGTGGAATGCCTCCTCTACACCCGAGATGGCAGCGCCGACGGCGAGTCCGACTACGTGTACACCTCCGCCTGGGTGGAGTTTGCGCCCGCCGCCACCACGACCACGGTCAATATCCCCATCCGCCAAGACCGCCGGTTCGAGGGTGAGGAGACGTTTTATATCCGTCTGGGAGACCCTTACCCATCGGGGAACGCTGTTTTTGGCCTCTCGGTGGCCACGGCGCACATCGCGGATGACGAGCCCTTCATTCCCTTGAAAGCCAATTACGCCGGACTGGCGCAGACCGCCCCCTTCGACAAGGACGTGACCGGACTCGTGAAAATCAACGCCGCCGGCAATGGCGGCTTCAGCGGCACGGTGCAATTGACCGGCTCTCCCGCTTTGAAATTCAGGGGAGCATTCGACGCCTCGGGCAAAGCCGATCTCAATCTGCCGCGTCCTTCGGGCGGCCCCCTTCAGGTGATCCTCCGCTACGCCGACAATGGCAACCGGATTCGCGCGCAACTCGTGGTTGGAGACAAAACCGTGCAGGCTCAGGCCCGGCGCATCATCTACGGCGGCGCAGTCGAAGTCAGCGAGAAGGCCTTTGCCTTCACGGCGCTGATCGAAGGCGACCGCGGGATGACCGGTGATGTGCCCATCGCCGATGGCTTCCTGCATGCCAGCGTGTCCCCGAAAGGAGTGGTCAAAATCACCGGAGTCCTGCCGGATGGCACGGCCTTCACCAATGGTGGTCCTCTGACCGGAGAGGACATTTATCCGCTCTTTGCGCCTTTGCACAAAAACAAAGGTCTCGCATGCGCGAGCCTGCGCTTGTCTGAGTGGGACTGGGAATGGGATGAAGAAGGCTTTTCCTGGTCCAGGTTCGACTGGTTTAAAGCCGCGGACCCTAAGAGCAAGAACTTCAAAAATGGTTTCACCCAGAGCCGGCCTGTTTACTTGAGCCCTTATGTCTACAGCAAACGCGTCCCCATACTGGCCGGCGTGCGTGAAACTCATGGCGCGGCGGACTTTTTCGCCACTGGCCCCGGCCTTCCCACCGGCGGTGTGACACAAGTCTTCACGCTTCTGGAGAACAACACCATCGCGCTGCCCCTCAGCCCGCAGGTGCGGATCACGATCAAGTTCCTGCCGGCCACCGGTTTCTTTAATGGCACGCTGCAGACCGGCACGGAGAAGCCTGTCCCTTTCCAGGGGGCTGTGTTCCAGACGATGGAATTCGCTTCAGGCTATTACCTGGCTCCAGGCACAGGCGGGCTGCCCGCCAACGGCATCGTCGAGCTTTACCCGGCGTATGACGACTCCGACTGGTAAACTCTCACCGTTTCAAGCCGCCGCCGTTGTCCGGCGGCGGCTTGAGCAACGCGGCTGGCGATCTCGACCCCGATGACGCTGGGCTTGGTGTGGCAGTAGGGCGGACGTGTCGTCCGCCTTACTTGCCTCCCCCGGAAAGCATCGTTTTCTCCCCGTGGAAATGACGGCGTCTTCCCCAAGCGGGAAAGTTGCCCCGCTGCGTCGAAGCGGTTGCCTTGAGTGTTCTTTCAAGTCAATTTGCCGAAAAGGATGATTGCCCGACGCCAGTTTTTGACCGCTTTTTCCGCCGGCTTGACCCATTTGGCGTTTTCCGGGCCGGGAGCCGCCCAGGCCCTCCCGCTGTCCGCTTATGCCAAGCGGGTGTTGGAGAAAAAGCCCTGCGGCTATTGGCGATTGGGAGAAAAGGCGGGGCCGGTCGTGGCGGATGCTTCCGGGAATGGTCATGAGGGCCGCTGCCAGGGAGCAGTTCGTTTCGGCGAAAAGGGCGTGCTGGATCGCGAGAGGGAAACCGCGCTGGCATTCGATGGCCAAACCGCCTGGGTGGAGATCCCGGAGACGACGGTTTTCAGCCAGCCCGCCAGCGGCGCCGGGCTGAGCGTGGAGGCCTGGATGCGTCCGGACACGCTTGATTTCGCCGGGGAAGGCGAGGAGGGCTACATTCATTGGCTGGGCAAGGGAGAGGCGGGCCGGCAGGAATGGGCGCTGCGTTTTTACCCGCGGAAGTCCTCCCGGCCCAACCGCGTCTCGGCCTATCTTTTCAACCCTGGTCCCGGTCTCGGGGCGGGGGCCTATGTTGAGGAGGATATCCGCCCTGGCAAGTGGATGCACATCGTGGCGGTGTTCGATCCCGGTGACAAAAACGATCCCAAGGCCGGTGTGTCGATCTACAAGGACGGCAAGCTGGCCGGAAGTCCGGCGTCCTCTCCGGGCGCTCTTTACACGTCGTATGACATCATGCCCCGGCATGGCGGAGCCCCTCTGCGATTCGGCACACGCGATGGCAAGAGCTTGTTCATGGGCGCGCTGGATGAGGTGGCAATTTACCCGCGAGTGCTTTCAGCAAGGGAGGTGGCCGACAACTACCGTGCGGGCAGGGCCGGCTAGAGAGTGTCGTCGCGAGATCGCTTGCAAGATGATCATTTCATCTTCATCCCCGTTGGGAATGCCGTCCTGGTCATCATCGCCCTCCGGATCGTCTTCCGACGGATCTCCCTCGTCTTCTCCGGACTCATCCCCGGGGGGATCTTCCGCAGGATCGCCGGACCATTCGGCCGGGTCATCGGGATCGGCAAAAACGGGCGAATAAAAGGACGGGAAGTGACCTGACGCTGGGAGTCCAGGCTTGTGAGTCCGGTGGGGCGGGTGCGGCGCACGGGGCGGCCGGCCTCACCGAGGCGAGGTACAGCATTTGCCGGGCAGGCTGACCCGGCTGCCGCCATTCCAGCCAAAGCCTCTTAGGCGGATAATGCTGGCGCCCCTTGCATCTGCGCCTATCGTTTGAAATGGTCAAAAACGCCGACGACCAGCCAGGAGAAATCACTGCCCGCCGCCAAAACGGGCGCTTTCTTTTCCGCTTCTCACGGCCCCGCTCCCGCGCCTGGATCGTTGCCGGCATCTACGCGGTTTTTGCCACGCTGTGGATTCTTTATTCGGATCGATGCCTGAAGGCATTGGCGCCCGATGCGGAAGTGCTGGCGCAATGGGGCACCTACAAGGGGCTGGGTTTTGTCGCCGTCACGACGATCCTGCTGCTGCTCATGATGCGGCGGGCCTTCGGGGCGCTTGAGGAGGCCAATCGCTCGCTGAAGGCAAACGATCTGGAAATCCAGCGGCTGAACCGCCTCTACGACGCTCTCAGCCAGGTCAACCAGGCCATCGTTTGGACGCCGGATCGCGGGCAGTTGCTGCGCAACATCTGCCGCGTCTTGATTGAGCACGGGCGCTTCAAAATCGCCTGGATCGTCTGGCATGATCCGGTGAGCGGGAGCACCTTTCGTGAAGCTGAACTGGACAAGGATGATCCGCACTTGCGCGCGTTGCTGACCAGTCCCGAGGAGCCGGCTGCCTGGGCCGCCAACCTCGACGGCGACCGCCCGCGCATCCGCAACGATTTGCGGACCGACCAGGCCTCCAGTCTCTGGCGCGGCGCTGCCCGGCGCCACGACGTGCGCGCGGCCGCCAGTTTTCCGATCAAAACTCGCGGCAAACTCTGCGGCGTGTTGAGCGTCGGCGCCAGCGAGCCCGTTTTTTTCCACGACAAGGAGATCGCCCTGTTGGAGGAGGCGGCGACCGATGTCTCCTTTGCCCTGGACAATCTGGCGTTGGCGCAGGCGCGGCGCGAGGCTCAAACCGAAGCGGAACACGAGAAGCACTTCTCCGACACCTTGATCGACAGCATGCCGGGCATCGTCTATGTGTATGACAGCAGCAGCCGCTTCCTGCGCTGGAACAAAAACTTCGAGACGGTCACCGGCTACAATGCGGAGCAGATCAAGCAGATGGCCCCGCTTGACTTCTTCGATGAAACCGAAAAGCCGCTGGTGCGCGAGCGCATCGCCGAAGTTTTTGCACAAGGCCAGTCCTTCGTCGAGGCGCCGTTTCGCACGCGCGATGGCCGCTCGCTTCCGTATTTTTTCACCGGCCGCATTGTGTCGTTCGACGGCAGGGACTGCGTGGTGGGAGTCGGCATCGATGTCTCCGAACGTCTGGCCGCCGAAAAGGCGCTGCACGAGTTGAACGAAAACCTGGAGCGAATGGTCGCCGGCCGCACCGCCGAACTGCAATCCGCGCTCGTGCGCGCCGAGGCCGCGGACAAGGTGAAGTCGGCCTTCCTCGCCACCATGTCCCATGAGCTGCGCACCCCGCTCAATTCGATCCTGGGGTTCACCGGCATCCTGCTCAAGGGCATGGCCGGCGATTTGAACGCGGAACAAATGAAGCAGCTCGGCATGGTGCAGGGCAGCGCGCGACATCTTTTGGCGCTTATCAACGACGTGCTGGACCTCTCCAAGATCGAAGCTGGCCAGTTGGAAATTCACGCCCAGTCCTTCGACCTGAATGCCTCGATCGAGCAGGCGATCGAGGCCATCCGTCCGCAGGCGGAGGCCAAGGGGCTGAAACTCAGCGTCCAGCTCTCGCCGCGGCTGGGTCGCATGACAAGCGACCGCCGCCGCGTCGATCAGATCCTGCTCAATCTGCTCAACAACGCCGTTAAATTCACCGACCGTGGCAGCGTGGGCGTCACCACGGAATGGCTGCCGGCTTATCAACGCGACCCCGGCGCAACGCCACAACCGGCGGCGCAGATCAGCGTGGTGGACACCGGCATTGGCGTCCCCGCGGAGGAGCTGCCGGACCTGTTCCAGCCCTTTCACCAGCTTGACCGCGGTTTGGCGCGCCAGCACGAGGGCACCGGGCTCGGGCTGGCCATCTGCCGCCGCCTCGCCAGCCTGCTCGGCGGGCAGATTCAGGCCAGCAGCGACCAGCCGAACGGCAGCACATTCACTGTCATCCTGCCTTTGCAACTGCCTCCGAAACCCCATGAGCCAGACGATTCTCCTGATTGAAGACAACGCGCACAACCGCTACCTGGCCACCTTCCTGCTGGAACGCCAGGGGTATCGCGTCATCGCCGCCGCGGATGGCCTGCAAGGCATCCAGACCGCACAGAGCGCCCGGCCCGCGCTGATCCTGCTCGACATTCAACTGCCCACGATGGACGGCTACGCCGTGGCGAAGGCCCTGCGCGGCATCGAAGGTCTTGCAACCACCCCGATCATCGCCGTCACCTCCTGCGCGATGACGGGCGACCGCGAAAAGGCGATGGAGGCCGGCTGCAACGGCTACATCGAGAAGCCCATCAACCCCGACACCTTCGCCTCCGAAATCGAGCGTTTCGCGGCTAGGTCACCAACACCCCTCCCCTAACCATGCGGCAAGCCTTGATCATCGACGACAAGGAGGAGAGCCTCGCCTACCTCAGTTCGCTGCTGAGCGGAAGCGGCTGGCAGGTGGCCACGGCGCGCCACGGGGCTGAAGCCCTGTTTCTGGCAAGAAAAACACCGCCAGACATCGCCATCTCCGACCTGCTGATGCCAGTCATGGATGGTTACACCCTGCTGCGCCATTGGAAGGTCGATCCGGCTCTGCAGGCCATTCCTTTCGTCGTTTACACCGCCACCTACACTGAAGCCGCGGACGAGAGGCTCGCGCGCAGCCTAGGTGCTGACGCCTTCATTCTCAAGCCTTGCGAGCCGGATGCCTTCATCGAGCGCCTGCGACAAGTCAGCGAGCAAGCGGCCCAGCCAGCAGCACCACGCCCTCCCACGACCAACCCAGAGGAGCTGCTCAAAGTTTACAATGAGACCCTGGTGCGCAAGCTCGAGGAAAAGAGCCTGCAACTGGAGCAGGCGAATCAGACCCTGCAGCGGGAGCTGCGCGCGCTGAAAGCGACTGAAGAAAAGATCCGGCGCACGAGCAGTTTGCTGCTTGCGGTGGCGGACGGCATCCCGGACACGGTCTTTGTGAAGGATTTGCAGGGCCGCTACCTGCTCTTCAACCACGGCGCCTGCCAGCGTGCTGGAAAACCCATGGAAGAGGTCCTTGGCCATGACGACACCGTTTTATTTCCTCCAGAACAGGCGCGCAAGCTGATGGACAATGACCGCGAAGTCATGCTGAGCGGCAAACCTTGTGTGTTTGAGGAAGTCCTGACCAGCCGCAACTCAACCGGCACCTACCTGACCACCAAAGCGCCCTATCGCGACAACGACGGCAACGTCATCGGCATCATCGGGATCTCGCGGGACATTAGCGAGCAGCGCGAGCTTGAGCAGCAAATCTTCCGCGTCCAGCGCATGGAGAGCATCGGCACGCTGGCCGGGGGCATCGCGCACGATCTGAACAACGTGCTGACGCCCATCCTGATGGCCGTGGATCTGCTGCAGATCAAAGAAGACGATCCGCGGCGCCTGAAACTCCTTGCCACCATTGAGGGCAGCGCCAAGCGCGGCGCGGATATGCTGCGTCAGGTGCTGTCCTTCGCCCGTGGCGTCGCCGGCCGGCGCGAGGACATTCACGCCGGCGATCTTATCGATGAAGTCAGCGGCATCGCTGGCGGAACCTTCCTGAAGGACATCCAGGTGCGCCGTGAGATTGATCCGGAGCTGTGGCGGATCAAGGCTGACCCCACGCAACTGCACCAGGTGTTGCTCAACCTCGCCATCAACGCCCGGGACGCCATGCCAGCAGGCGGCACCCTCACCCTGCGGGCCAAAAACCAGACGCTCGACCAGGGGCAGGCCAACATGCATCCCGAGGCCAGGCCGGGATCCTATGTCGTGCTTGACGTGCAGGACACCGGCGATGGCATGCCCCCCGAAGTTGCCGCGCGGATTTTCGAGCCCTTTTTCAGCACCAAGGCAGCCGGCAAAGGCAGCGGACTGGGCCTCTCCACCTCGCACGCGATTGTGCAAAGCCACGGCGGTTTTGTCCGGGTTTCCAGTGAGCCGGGGAAAGGCACTCTGCTGCGCGTTTTTCTCCCAGCCCAGCCCGCAGGCGATGCCGTCGAAACGGCCCAACCGCGCGGGAATGGCGAATTGATCCTGGTCGTCGAGCACGAGGCGGCGGTGCGGCAAATGATCCGCCAGACCCTGGAGGCCTTCGGTTACCGGGTGCAGCTCGCCTCGGACAAACTGGGCGCCGAAAGCGTCTATGTGGTGCGGCAGCATGAAGTCGCCGCAGTCATCATCGACATGTCCCTGCCCGCGGCAGAGGGTCTGGCCACCCTCGCCGTACTGCGCAATATCAATCCGAAAGCGCACTTCATCGCCGCTTGCGAGCTGAGCGAACAACCCCGGGTGGCCAAGGCGGCGGGAGCCGGTCTCGAACACTTTTTGACCAAGCCCTATTCCAGCGCCGATCTGCTCAGCACTGTGCACCAAGCATTGACCGGGCCGCTGGCGGGCTGAACCAAGTCATGTGCTCACTCGAAAACGCTTCCTTGCGCACCGCGGATGGTTTGATGCTGCACGTCCGGCATTGGCTGCCGCCGGCTCCGCCGAAAGCGGTGCTGCTGCTGGTGCATGGCGTCGGCGAGCACAGCGGCCGTTACCACTGGCTCGCCGAGCGGCTGACGGCGCAGGGCGTGGCGGTGCATGGCTGGGACCAGCGCGGGCACGGCTTGTCCGCAGGCAGACGCGGGCATGTGCGCTCCTGGTCCGACTACAGCGCGGACTTGCAGCTCTGCCTTGAACAAGGAAGCCGCCGGCCTGGCGATCCCGCGCCGCTTTTCCTGCTGGGCCACAGCATGGGAGCGTTGGTGGCGCTGCACGCGGTGCTGCATCGTTCGCTGCCGCTGGCAGGACTGGTGATCAGCGGTGTGCCGCTGCAACCCGCCGGGGTGGCCAAGTCCCACCTCGTGATGCTGGCTCAAGTGCTGGCGCGGCTGTGGCCGACCTGGCCGATCCGGCTGCCGCTCACCCCGGACCAATTGATGAGCCGAGCGGAGGGGCTCGCTGAGCTGGCCGCAGATCCCCTGATGCAAGGCACCGTCACCGCGCGGTGGGGAGTGGAGGCCATCCGGGCGCTGGCGGAAGTCCGGCCCATGCTGCCGCGGTTGAACACGCCCCTGCTGGTCCTGCATGGCGGCCTGGACCCCGTCAACCTCGCAAATGGCGCACACTGCCTCGTCGAACAGGCTGGCAGCATCGACAAGACGCTTTGCATTTATCCCCGATCACGCCACGAACCGCATCAAGACGTCGAGCGGGAAGCGCTCGCCAGCGATGTCGCCGGCTGGGTGCTGCAACGCGCGGGAGGCGCTTGCGTTTGAACGGGCCTGTTGTTGGGTGCGCGGCATGAATCACTGGCTGCTGAAATCCGAGCCGGACGAGTTTTCATTCTCCGATCTGAAAAAACGCCCGCAAAAGACTGAGCCCTGGAATGGGGTGCGCAATTACCAGGTGCGCAATTTCATGCGAGACGACATGAAGCCGGGCGACCTCGGTCTGTTTTATCATTCCAGCACCGCGGTGCCGGGTGTGGCGGGCGTGGTGCGCGTGACAGGCGCCGCCAGACCCGACCCCACTCAGTTCGACCCCAAATCCGACTACTACGATCCCAAAAGTGATGCTGCGAACCCGCGCTGGCTGCTGGTGGACGTGACTTGGGAGGCAGATTTCTCGAATTTTGTGACCTTGGAGCAAATGAAAGCGGACCCCCGCCTTGAAGGCATGGTGATCCTGCGCCGCGGCAACCGGCTGTCGATCACACCGGTGGAAGCGCGCCATTTCAAACGCATCTGCGCTCTGGGCGGCCTGTAACAGCACTTCCCGAAACGGCGTGGACGACGGCGCCGATCCGCCCTCGGCAGCCGACACCACCGAGTGTCGTCCACTTAGCCCGACTTCGCGGATTGGAGAGGTGGATGAAGGTCCAGGCCTTGTGGATGC
>CAZKMS010000107.1:0-20288 GCA_964553805.1 uncultured Verrucomicrobiaceae bacterium | reverse complement strand
CGATGAAGACCTCGTAGCCTTCCTCGCGCGCCGAGAGGGCCGGAAAGGCCACGCAAACCTCCGTGACGATGCCCGCGATGAGCAACTGCCTTTTGCCCGTGGCCTTCACCGCCTTCACGAAATCCTCGTTGTCCCAGGCGTTGATGTTGCCGGGGCGGGCGATGTAGGGAGCGTCGGGAAACAGTTCCTTCAGTTCCGGGACGAGCGGCCCGTTCGGACCGTCCTCGAAGCTGGTGGTGAGGATGGTCGGCAGGTTGAAGTATTTCGCCGCGTCGGCGAAGGCGAGGACGTTGTTCTTGAAGTCGTCCGGCGAGAAATCCTGGACGCAGTTGGTGAGTCCGGATTGGTGATCGACGAGCAGGACGGCGACATCGTTTTTATCGAGGCGGTTGTATTTGAAGGTGCTCATGGGAACGCGGGTTTGGTTTCGGATTCGGATTCAGTCCGGGAAGACGGTTTTCCAGTCGGCCTTCATGTCGATGACGGTCCAGCCGCGCTTGGGGGCTTCGTCGAGGCCTTTGTCGAGCTTGCCGAAGTGGGAGTCGCGGTCATAGGCGAACTCGCGCTCGGCGTCGGTGTGGTGAACGATGAGGCCGAAGCGGGGGCCTTGGCCGCTGGTGGTCCATTCGAGCATCTGGAAGTCGCCATCGGAATTGCCGGCGGCGAAGAGGGGGCGGCGGCCGATGTGAGCCTGGATGCCGACGGGTTTGCCTTCTTTGTCGTCGATGAGGTCGATCTCGGGCAGTTTGACGATGACCGGGGTGCCGTCGCGCACTTCGTACTTCATTTTGAGGCTGCTGCCGACGACCTGCTCGGGCGGGATGCCATACACTTTCTCCGCCCAGGGGCGCATGAACTCGATGCCGCCGCCGGAGACGATGAAGGTTTTGAAGCCGTTGGCGCGGAGGTAGGCGAGCAGCTCGAGCATGGGCTGGAAGACCATCTGAGTGTAGTGTTTGCCGGTCTTTGGATGCTTGGCGGTGGTGATCCAGTCGGTGACGGTCTGGTCGAACTCCTCGGTGGTCATGCCGGCGTGGGTGGCGGCGAGCATTTCCACGAGGCCCTTCATGCCGCTGGCCATGACACCTTGGATGTCGCCCTTGAGCAGGGAGGCGAAAGGCTCTTTCTCCTTCCACTCGGGGTGCTGGGGGGCGAGCGCCTTGACACGGTCGATGAGGAAGAAGGCCTGAAAGTACATGGGCTGCTCGCTCCAGAGGGTGCCGTCATTGTCAAAGGTGGCGATGCGCTCGGACGGCGGGACGAAGCCGGGGGAGCCTTCCTTGGTCACCTTTTCGACGAAGGCGATGATGGCCTGCTTCGGCGCGGTGTCGTTCCAGGAGGGCAGCGGGTCGGCGGCCTGGGCGGCAGTGGTGAGCAGGGCGAGGAGGGGGAGGATGCGATTCAGTCTCATGATGATGGGGTGGTGAAGCGGTGTCTCTTGCTGGGATCAAGTCAGAATGCGATGCCGGCGGTGAGCCTGAGCCGGTTGCCTTCGCAGCGATTTGCGGTGTCGAACTCGGGCAGCCACTTGGCCTGGATGGCGGGCTTTTTGTTGCCGAAGATTTGGCTGAGATTCAGCACGGGGCCGGGACCGGCGGAGCGGCCCACCAAGCCGCCACGGGTGGCGCCGGGACCGCTGTCGCCGCTGACCTGCTGGTAGCAGAAGCCGCTGACGCCGTGGGCGATGCAGGTGTTTTTGCCGGGCGGCAGGAACTGCGCCAGGGCGGCCTCGGTGTGAAACCCCTGTGAAAGGAACGGGTGAGCCTCATTCATGCGCCGGTGATTTTTTATTGCCCTTGTTGCCCCACTGCCCAAATAAAAAAACGCTCGAGCGTCACCCACCAGAAACGAGCCGGGTTTCAACCAAGCGGCGCTGCTGACGCCCGAGGGTCTAGGATTCCGTTCACTCATGACTAAAGAGAAAACAGCCTCGCGCGTCAATGCACAATGTTGTCACCGCCAAGATTTCCCGGAAAAAATCGCAAAATTCTTCCGGTTACCTTGTCGTGGTGAAGCCATCAGGGCTGTTCTTGATCTTCTCCATGCTCATCGTGAGCGCTTTAACTAACACTTGGAAAGCAGCCATCATCGGCGTGATGACACCTCATTAGAAGCGTGCCACGAGACGCAACCCGCCGACGATGACGCGGTCCATGCCCGGCACAGCAGGGTCGATGACTTGCAGATCGGCCGTCAGGTGCAGCCAGGGTGTGAGTTCGGCGTTGTAGAAACATTCAAGTCCGCGTTCCTCCTTCAAAGGAATGGCGATGTAGGCGGTGTCGCCAAGGTAATCCGCGAAGGAATACCAGAACAGGCCAAACCCCCAGCGGTCGTTTTTACGACCCGGCAGCGGGCTGTGGCCGCCGACCCCGCCTGCGAGTGACCAGGCCACGGCGGTGAGCTTGTCGTCGGCCAGGTTGCCGCGCGCCCACAGACCCCAGCCGCGATCAGGATCGCCGTGCCAGGCGCCGAGTTGCTGATGAAAGGCGTAGCGCAGGAGAAGACGCTCGCTTTCGAGGCCGGCGAGGTTTTCGATGCCAGCGGGCGGAATGATGTCGCCCAGCCCCTGCAGGGAGGTGCTGTCGCGGTCACCCCAGATCACGCTGAAACTTTGCTGGCCGGGCTGCCCCCAGGGTTTGACCGGCACGGTCACCCCGGCCGAGACGAGGCAGCCCTGGTCAAAGGCCTCCGCAAAATCGAAGCTGCCGCGGGCGTTGGTGCCTCCATACAAACCCAGGCTGTAAACGAGGTTTTTGCGTTTCACCACAAGCAGTCCGCCGAAGACATAGGGCGGGATGGCGCCGTTTGGCGCGGAGGCCAGACCGCCATTCATGAAGCCGATGATGCCGGTGCCTCCCGCGTACGGATGCAGCGCGGTCACATCCGCGAGATTGGTTTTGCCGACGATCAAGGTGGCGGTGTCGCCAAACTTTTGGGTGAGAAAAATGCTGGAGAAGTCGAAGCGGTCACGTCCGGTCGCGCCGGGAAGCTGCATCGCCACGTTGACCGGCAGCAAGGTGCCGCCGATGCCGTTGACGGATTCGCCCAGGTTGCACTCCGGGTGCGCGGTCAAACTGAGCCCCTGCCACAGTCCGAGCGCGTGCAGGTCCATGCGCAACAGGCCGTCCAGTTTGCCTCCGACCGCAGATGCGAGGCCGCCTGAGCCTGCCCAGAGGTCCTGGTAGAAGCCAGTCACCGCCGCTTCGAAGCGGATGCCGCGCTCCTGCAGCCACGCTCCGGCCCCAAACCAATCTCCAGTGAATCCGGATTCGCCGACCAGCGTCTCGAGGCGCTGCCGCCGGAGATCAATCGCCTCCTCAAGCCGGCTTTGGCCATCCTGCTGCGCGGACACGGAGCCCGGCAGCAGTGCCCACAGCGAAAAGGATCCCAAACAGAGCCGGAAAGGAGTCATGGGTGGTGTCAACCTCAGTTCATCGTTGTCCGCAACTCAACCAAGGCCCGGTCGAACGAATCGATCCTGATCAAACCCAGGCGCGGAAACTCCATGTCGAGAATGAGGTAGATGGAGAGTGCGGTGATGGCCGCGAAGCCAAAGAGATGCAACGGACTCTGGCGCCCGGCCTTGGCCATGCCAAATCCGGCCAGCAAGCCGCTGAGCAGAACCACCATGCCGAGCATCACGAAAACCGCGAGCGGCGGATGCTGCCGCGACGCCATCAACCGGCTGGTGCTCAGATCAAACATCTCGTTCACGGACGGCAGGACCGTCTGCGCCAGAGGCAGAGACCGGTCCGTTTTGACCGCTTGGATGAGGCCTGCCCAAATCTCCTGCTGGAGCGCCGCCAGCCGCGCGGTAAGTTCCTCCTCAGCCTTGATGTAACGAGTGACGTCCAAGAGCGTGTCCAAATAACGTCTGAAGCCGTCCCGGACACGCTCGCGATCAGATTCGGCCAAAAGATCGAGCCGCAGCCAGGCGGTGCCGATGGCGTTGGTCTGCCGGGTGATGAGATCCCGGCGCTCATAAAACCGCGTGGCCGACCCCGTGAACGTGAAGGCGATGAGCAAGCCCATGAGACCAAACACCGCGCCCTCCAGGGCGCCCAGGCCCGCGTGCCCGCTCTCCCCGATTGCCTGCAGTCGTCGCCGGC
Organism: uncultured Verrucomicrobiaceae bacterium; assembly: GCA_964553805.1. Classification (GTDB taxonomy): domain Bacteria; phylum Verrucomicrobiota; class Verrucomicrobiia; order Verrucomicrobiales; family Verrucomicrobiaceae; genus JAGRPD01. The sequence goes on along the minus strand of CAZKMS010000107.1, from coordinate 16,179 downwards.
CCAGGTGCCAGCCCAGCCGCAAGCAGGTCAGCAAACCGCCAAAGATGCCGACGGCAAAAAGAATCGAGAGAAATATTTTTTCCACGCACCAAAGTAAATTGCGCAACGTCCAGCGCAAGACGCCTCGCATCAAATTTAAGAGCATTTTGTTTTTTGCCTCGCAGCCCAACTTCAACCGGGTGAAAAAGGCACTCGACTTCAAAGCAGCTTCTTCTTATCTTAAACCAACTGGCATGAACCAGGCGATCCATTACAACCAGATCGAGTTCGACGAAGTCGAGGCCGAGCAGTTTAAAGAAGATATCCTCGACCGTGCGAACATCGAGCACACGATCATCGCAGGCCAGCGCGGAAAAGCCAGGATCGAGCAAATCCACGGGCCCGCCTTTTCATTCGATCGTGGTCACTACAACTTTTCCGTCGTCGCGCGCGGGCAGTTTGCACCGGGGTGTCTCTGCATCGGGGTGGCCCAGGGCGCCCGTAATCCCACCTGGATCAACGGCTACTCGATGGACTACCGGCGAGTGATGATTTTCCACGAGGGCACCGATGTCTTCTACCGCGCCGACGCCGCGGGCGGCTGGGCGGGACTGACCGTGACCCGCGAGCAGTTGCAAACGGAGGCGCTCCGGCTTCTCGGCCGGGAGCTGCGCCTTTCTTCCCGTCAGCATGACGTGGAAATCCTGCGCGCGAATCCAGAGGCAGTCACTCGCCTCCTGCGTCTGGCGAGCTTGCTGACGCCCCAGCGCGGCGAGGTCCGGCTTCAGCCAGAGGATTTCAACTCGCTGCTTCTCGGCGCTTATGTCGAAGTCGTGGCCGCGGCCGACCCGAGGCTGTCCGGCTGGATGCGCGAGCGCGCCGCCCGCCGCCTCGACATCCTGCGCCGCGCGGATACGATGATGCGCCACCTCGTGGGCCAGCCCTACTCGAGCGCCCGCCTTTGCCGCGAGCTGGGGGTCTCCGAGCGCACCTTGGAGATCCACTTTCAGGAAGCGCTCGGCACCAGCCCCAAAAACTGGTCGATGCACCTGGCCCTGCACCAAGCCCGGCGCGAGTTGCAGCGGCGGCCGCCGTCCAGGAGGCTCGTCACCAGTGTCGCCCTGGACTGCGGCCTGCGGCATCTCAGCCGGTTCTCCAAATCTTACCGCAACCTGTTCGGGGAGCTGCCGTCAGAAACCGCGCGCCAAGCCCAGCGATAAGCAGCGCGAAGCGCGAGCGGCAATCCGCCCGCGCCGTGCGTTCTGGAAACCAGTTACTTTTTGGCCATCGCAGACTTGATTGCGCCGATGATGGCCATGAGCGCGCCGCCGCCCGCGCCGCCGGCACCGATGCTGGCCAGGATGCTCTGCACGTCGAGCGCGCCCGCGCTGCCCGGATCGCCGATCCCAAGCATGCCCAGCAACTGCCCGCCCAGGCCGCCGCCAAGGATGCCCGCAATCGAATTACCCAGGGTTCCCAGGTCGAGCTTTTTCAGCAGACCGCCGGCGACATTGCCGCCGATGGCCCCGCTGACGAGTTGAATGATGAGTGGCACGATGTCCATGGTTTTGCTCCGGTGCTGGGTTCGTTGTCATGTTCTATCCTATCCGGGGTTTTGAAACTGAATGTCCGCAGGCTTGCTTAGCCGTGTTCATGCAACAGGAAACCACGAATGGACACGCATTTTGGAGGCCTAATGGCCGGTGCTCTGGAGCACCGGGAGATCACCCTTTGGTGATGACCGCCAATAGGCTCTCTTTTCCTCAGTCCTTCGTGTCTATTCGTGTCTATTCGTGTTTCAACTGCATCGTTACGGCTTAGAATGGCACCACGCGATACTGCGTCACGCCACCCACCAGCACGGGCTGGTAATAAACGTTGTTGTAAGCATAGCAGTTGATGCCATTCATGACCGTCATTGCGGCTCCAGGCGGCAGCATGGGCACGATGGCGCCGACCGGGGGCGCCACCACGACATAACCGGTGGCCGCAGGCTGGTAAAAGGTGCCGCCATAATACGCATAGGGCGCGCCACCGTAATAAATCGTGCGGTAGCCCACCGGAGGCCGCGCCACGGCCGCGCCAATGGCAAGGCCGGTCATGGTGCCGATGGCGGCCCCGGCGGCAAAGGCTCCGGGACGATACCAGCGGTTGTGCACGTCGATGTCCACATCACGATGCACGTTGCGATTGATGTTCACATTGCGGTTGATGTTTCCCGCGTTGAAATTGCGGTTGATATTGACGTTGCGGTTCACGTGAAAGCCGCCACCGTGGATCCAGGCGAAGGTGAACGACGGCTGCAAAACCAGCGCACCCATGGTGATGCTGGCAACAAGACCACGGAGACCGGAATAAAGCTGAGTGTTCATGGCAGAGTTTGAAGGGCTGGGCTTGGAAAACAGGATTTGATGATGTTTCGCGCGGGCGCTGTTTTATTTTTTCTCAACGCCGGCGTAATCCTCGGCGGAGACAACCTCAATTCTCAGAGCGTCCGCGGGCGGATTGAACTCAAAGACGAGATCAGGCAGATGCGGATTAAAATCCCACTGGGAGAGGATCGCGGTCATGCGCCGCTCAGGCTCGGCCCCGGCCTGGTCACTGGCTTCCCGGGCTTTGACCGTGATCACCGCCTTGCGCATGACAGGCAGTGCGCCAGCATCGATCCATGCCTGCCAATCCACCTTCTCGCTTTGAAAGGCCACGTGATGGCAATTCACACCAAGCACCCGGTCCAGGCCGAGATACACCCCGGCTTTGGCTTTGGCAGCGCCATCGCCGAAGGGCTTGCTCACCAGCAGATCCTCAATGGGCAGTTCGATGCCAAACTTCTCCGCCGCAACCTCGATCATGGCATCGATGGTCGGCGGTGTTTTGATGCTGCCATAGCAGCCCGAACGGAGATCGTGAACGGTGATCTCCTTGCTGTTGTAATAAAAGGCCCGCTCCGGTTCGGTGGAGCTCTTCTGAATCAGCAGACGATTCGGCCGGCGCAATTTAACGTCCACCGTTCGGCTCACCTGCAAGGTGGGTCCGTCTTCCACCGGAACATCCTCCCAAATTTCAGCGGAGAACGACACCGCCTTCGCCTCGCCGAGGAGGCTTGAGGCGCGTTTGATCAGCGCTTGGGCCGCCGGGTCCACTGCGGTCTCGGCAGATTTGCCGGGCTTGTCGTCCTGCGCCAGCACAGGGCGGCAAGCAAGACCAATGAGAATGCCAAATAAAGCCGACGGAAAAATCATTGCTCGTTTCATAACCTGTCATTGGGTGGGTGGTTATTTGCCTGAGTTTCCAGCAGGAAGACCCGCTGGAAACAGCCTTATCGCAAAACGACGAGGTTGAAAACAAGAATTTTTTCCGTGGCGTAAACTTCACCAATAACCATTTTGCCCTGTCAGCAAAATGTAAACGCCAAGCAAAAGATTGCCGAGTGCGTGCATAACCACACAAGCCAGCAGGCTGCGGGTGCGCACTGCCAGCGCGTAAACCAGGCTGCCCCAGACAAAGGCCGCCAGCCAGTCCTCCGGCTGGTGGATCAATGTGACCGCCAGCGTGGTGACCCAGAAAGCCAGCCAGCGATGCGTGCCAAAGGGCACGCTCGTGAACGGCCTCTCACCAGACACCACACGCCGCATCAGCCAGCCGCGCCAGCACAACTCCTCCACCAATGGAACCACCAGGCTGCTGCGCGCAAAGCGGAAGAACAACGAGAGCTTCTGCAACAGCGGCTGCTCGTTGAGCAAGGCGAGATCGAACCCCTGCGAGCGATCACTCAGCCCCAGCCACTTCCACCAGGGAGCGGGCTCGGCACCGCCCCCATTCCATTGCTGATAAAGCCAGCCCGGCAGCACCCAAACAGCGATGCCCAGCACAGCCGCGCCGAACGCCAGCAGCAGATGCGCAGGACGGCATGGCCCAAAACAGTATTGACCGCGCCACCACCACAGCAGCAGGGCGCACAGCAGCGTCTGCACGGGATACCACCAGTGCTCCGGCTGCTGCTGATGCCAGGGCAGCGCGGAGTTTTCGACACGGAACCAGTCCGGCACCGATGACAGCATCATAAACGCCACCAGCGGACCGATGTGCGCGGCGGCCGGGTTGGCGCGCAGATCTCGCAGGGCGGCGGTCATGCCATTGGCTCAAGACGCCGCCAGCAGCGGACTGTTTTCCGGCAGCGGCCGGGTGCGCAGCTCGGTGACGAACTGCTCCATCAAGTCCATGGCTTTGACGATCAAATCCGGCGCAGTGGCGTAACAGCAGCGCACAAAGCCCTCCCCTGCCTCGCCAAAAGCGCTGCCCGGCACCACGGCGACCGACTTGCTCTCCAGCAGCTTCACCGCGAACTCCTTGCTGCTCAAGCCGGTGGAGCGAATCTCCGGAAAGACATAAAACGCGCCACCCGGATTGAAGCAATGCAGGCCCATGCCGTTGAGCCGGCTGACGATCAGATTGCGCCGCTGCTCGTAAGAGGCGCGCATGTCTTCATAAGCGGCCCGGCCGAGCTTGAGCGCCTCCAAACCCGCCACCTGGCTCATGATCGGCGCGCAGAGCATGCAGTATTGATGCACCTTCATCATGGCCTCCCGCAGCGGCGCTGGCGCGCAGGCATAACCCAGCCGCCAACCGGTCATCGCAAAGGCTTTGGAGAAACCATGCAGCAGCACGGTGCGCTCCCTCATGCCGGGATATTCGACGATGCTCTTATGCGTGCGGTCATCGTAAAGCAGCTCGCAGTAGATTTCGTCGGTGAAGACGAAGAGGTCGTGTTTGACCGCCAGCGCGGCGACCTTCTCCAATTCGTCCGGGGGCATGATGCCTCCGGTGGGATTGGTGGGAAAGTTCAACACCAGCACCCGCGAGCGCGGCGTGATTGCCTTCTCGATGTCCTCCGCGAGCAGGGCAAACTCGTTTTCCTCGCGCGTGTTGACCACCACCGGCACGCCGTAGGCCATTTTGATGCCGGGACTGTAAGAGACGTAACAGGGTTCGTGGTAGATGACTTCGTCGCCCGGATTGAGCACGGCGCGAAAGGCCAGATCGAGCGCCTCGGAGACACCCACCGTGACGAGGATCTCGCTCTTGGGGTCGTAGCGCACCTGGAACAGGCCCTCGACGTAGTCAGCGATGGCGTTGCGCAGGCTTTCGAGGCCGAGGTTGGAAGTGTAGCTGGTCTGTCCGCGCTCCAGGGATTTGATGGCGGCGTCGCGAATCGGCCAGGGCGTGGGTTTGTCCGGCTCGCCAACGCCGAGGGAAATCACATCGGAGCGGCCGATGACGAGTTCAAAAAAGTCACGAATGCCGGAGCGTGGCAGGTCGCGCACCTGGCGGCAGAGTTTGCTGTCGTAGTCCATGGCGGTGGGCGGGCAAAAATCGAGATCAGGGAGCGACGAGCAGGCGGTCCTCCTCGCCCACGGCACCGATATGGAAGCCCCCCTCCTTGTAGGCCTTGAGTTGGAAACGGGTGGCGGTGGAAAGCACACCACCGATGGTGCTGAGCTTTTCCGCGACAAAATTCGCCACCTCCAACAAGTCCTCGGCCTCAACGATGACCGCGAGGTCATAACCTCCGCTCATGAGGAAACAATCGCGCACTTGGTCGAAGCGCGAGATGCGCCGGGCCATGCGGTCGAAGCCGCCCTCCGCCTCGGGAGAAACGCGCACCTCGATGAGCGCCCGCACACCGCGGTGGCCGGCTTTTTGGCGGTCAATCACGGCCTGATAGCCGAGAATGGTGCCATCCGCCTCCGCATCCTCAATGCGGCGCTCAACGTCTGCTTCGGCCATCCCCAGAGCGCGGGCAATGTCGGAGTGGCTGGTTTTGGAGTTGTTATGAAGGAAGCGAATGAGCGGATCCATGGGACAGAGAGGGTGATGGGAAGCGTGCCCGCAAGAGGCGGGTGGACGCCGCAGAACCGCCAAACTACCGCATATTTCAGTGGACGCATCTGTTTGTTCCGTGGTTGTTGCGTTCCATGACCCTGCTGCCAGCCGCCAACACAATCCGGGACACTCCCGGCCGTTTGTTATTGGCCTGGGCGCTGCTTTTCACCTCGCTGGTGCTGCTGTCCTGGCGGGTGCATGTGCATCACGCCGACTACGACTGGCTGGAATACCCGACCGCGCTCGGCGACAACGCCTGGTATGATCCAGCCCCCGGCCGGGGGTTGGGCTCGAACGATCTTTTCGAAGGCAATCTGCAGTTCACCCTCAATGGCGGGGCGCTGACGCTTTACCGCCGGCTGCACCAGCCAACCACACGCCGGGATGCCTCCATGCGCAAGGTGGCGCGTGATGCCGGCGACCGGCATTATGTTTATCGCGACCCGGCAGGGAAAGAAGGCCTTTTTTATCTGAAAACGGGAGAAGACCGCTACATCGAGTTCGGCGAGCGGCTGTTTTATCCGACATTCGAGCAAACCCGCCGCCAGCAACCGCAGCAGACCGCCCCATGAGCCTGGTTTTGCGACACTTTCAAGGCAGCGAACTGGCTCCCCATCTCGATGCGCTGGGCGAGCTGCGCATCCGCGTGTTCCGCGACTACCCTTACCTTTACGAAGGCAGCCTCGACTACGAGCGCGGCTACCTCAACACTTACCTGAACACGCCAGACAGCCTGGTGGTGCTCGCTTTTGACGGCGATGCGGTTGTTGGCGCCACCACCTGCCTGCCGCTGCGCGATGAGGGACCGGAATTTCAGGCGGCTTTTCTCACCACCGCGTTTGACTTGAACGAGGTCTGCTACTTCGGCGAGTCCATCCTGCTGCCGCCCTACCGCGGTCAGGGGGTTGGCCGCGAGTTTTTCACCCGGCGTGAGGCTCACGCTCAAACGCTCGGCGGCATGCGCTGGACCGCCTTTTGCGCCGTGGACCGGCCAGCGGACCATCCGCAGCGACCCGCGACGTATCAACCACTCGACGGACTCTGGTCAAAAATGGGTTACACGCGTCATCCGGAACTCCAAGCCACCTTCGAGTGGAAGGAAATCGGCGAGCCGGTGGAGTCGCCCAAAACCCTCACCTTCTGGCTCAAGTCATGGCCGGTGAAGTGATCGTTGAAGCGCTGACCTGGGACTTGACGCCCGCGTGGTCTGATCCGCAGGCTTGTGTCGAAGCAGTCATTGAGGAAATCCGCGACGCCTGGAACAGCGGCGCGGACTTGGTGCTGCTGCCGGAGTTTGCCTGGATGATGCTGGAGCCTTTGGTTGCCGCGGGCGACCAGCCGCTGCGCGCAGTGGCTGACTGGTTTTGGCATTCGGCTCAGCCGCGACTGGCCCAAGCCCTGGCCGCGCCGGACAAGGCCGTGGTGCTCGGCACCTGCCCCTTTTTTGACGCGGCCAGCGGCAGGCTGATGAACCGGGCGCCCATCCTGCGCGCAGGCGAGTGGCTGCACCAGGACAAGCTGCACCTCACGCCGTGGGAAAAGGCGTTTTCGCCTGGCGACTCCATCAATCTGTTCCAGTTCCGCGGCTTGACGGTGGCGGTGATCATTTGTCTCGACATTGAAGTGCCCGAACTCTCCGCCCTGCTGCGCGGCCGCAACGTGGATTTGATTCTCTGCCCGAGCGCCACCGAAACCGTGCTCGGTGTGGAGCGCGTGGACCGCTGCGCCTCGGCGCGGGCGGTGGAACTCGGCTGCCACGTCACCGTTTCGCATCTGCTGGGCAAGTCGCCCTCCGTGCTCGTCGATGAAAACATTGGACGCGTGGCGGTTTACCATCCCTCGCAGGTGCCCTTCGCCAAAAACCCGCGCTGGCAGGAGGGGCCTATTGAAGGCGACGGGATTCACCGCCTGCGCTTCGAGATCGCGCCCGCCGCGCTCAAACGCATGCGCCGGCGCACCGGTGAAACCAATCCCTCCTTGCTTCAAGTCAGAAAAACCTCACAATACCTGCCAGTCACCCTCAGGTGATTGATCAACAACTCAAACCCGACAGCCATGCTTAGCGAGTTCAAGAAATTCATCCTCAAGGGCAACGTGGTCGATCTCTCCACCGGCGTCATCATCGGCGCCGCCTTCACCGGCATCGTCACCGCCTTCACCAAAGGCATCGTCGAACCCGTTCTCGCCTTGTTTGGCGGCGGCCCGAAACCGGAGCTGAAAGTTCCCATCATGACCAGGCCAGTTGAAGTCGTCGAAAAAAACGCCGGCGGCGTCGATGTGACCAAGACGGTGGACAAGCTGATTGAACTCGACGTCGGTCTCATCATTGGCGCCCTCATCAGTTTCCTGATCACCGCCGCCGTGGTCTTTTTCGTCATCATCAAACCGATGAACAAGCTGGTGGCAATGACCAACAAACCGGTGCCGCCACCGGAGGCTCCGCCGCCACCGCCGGAAGTGCAACTGCTCACCGAGATCCGCGATCTCCTGAAGAAAGAGCAGGCCTGAGAGCCTGTCCTGCAAATGCTGTAGCCGGGCCTCTGTGAGGCCGTCCACCCCGCGTGCCGCACCCGCCCTCAACCGGGGTCACAGGCCTGGCCCACAGTGGAATGCCGCTCTCGTTTCAGCGCCTGTCCGCGCCTCAGCCACCCCAGCGCGCGCCGGGGCTGAGCCCGACTTTCCAGCCGGTGAGGTGGCCATTCGAATAGTCGGTCTTGCCGTAAGCACCGACCATCCGGACCCCGGTGGCCTTTCTCCAGACGGCGCTCATGCTCTCCGCCGTGTGGCAGCCCCAACTGTGGCAGTAAGCATGGCGCGCAAACGCGCTGGAACGGATGCGATCCAGATCGACCTCATGCAGCCACGCGCTGGACCCGCCATACACCGAGGAGCTGTAGTCGAACATGAAGCAGAACTTGTTCGAGTGGCCGAAGTACTCGAAGCCGCTGACCTTGACACTGCGGCGGTTCATGCCGCTGTTGATGTAGTTGATCACGTCACTCCCGGTGCGGAACCAAACCAGACGGATGCCGTAGGTGTCGCGCACGGATTCGACGTAGCTTGTCAAAGGCGAGCGATCTTCCGACGCGCGCCGCAGGTAGGCGTCACGATACACCAGCCAGGTGATCACCGTGCCGCGCGGCTGCGTCTTTTGCAGCTCCTGCATGCGCACACGGGCGGGGCGGACAAAATTGCCCCACCAGCGGTCGTGCTGCTCGCCGGGTTTGCGCAGGCTCTCCCACTGCCGCAGCGCCGGGCCGCCGCTGACGATGATGTATTCGGTGCTTTGCGCCTGCGCGGCACCCGCGGCGGACAAAAACAGGCAGCCGGTGATGAGGCTGAGAAGGGAGGAATGGCGAGCGGTCATAAACGAAAGGACTGGACCGCTAATCAACTGCCCGAGACCGCGCTGAAAGTCAATCCCAGACGCCCTGGCTGACGAGCTGGCGGGTGGCGGCCTCCGCCCAGCCGCGATTGGCCGCCGGACTCGCCGGACTGGGATGCAGCACCCGCCCAAGCCGGGCCTTGCTGCCGCACACTTCCACCGCGCGCCGCAGCCGCTCCTCCGCGAAGCCGCCCACACCGACCACCCACTGTGGATCGAGCAAACGCAAGACCGCCTGCAAGTGAAGATCACAGGCCGCCTCCATGGGCGCGCTTTCGGCCACCGGCAGTTTGTCCGGCGTGATGTTCGCGCCGCTCTCGGTCATGAACACCAGCGGACAGTAGTTGACGACAAAATGCCCGCGAAAAAAAGCCTCCGCCGAACCGAAGCGCTGCGCAAACAGCCCCCACAACCGCCGTCCGCTGACCTCGGACTTCGGGCAGGCGAAACCCTGCACCGGCCGTTTGGGATGCTCACGCTCCGGCCGCGACACTGGCGCCTCAATGCCCATCCAGTCGCGCACGGCCGGGATCTCGCCAAAGGGCACGCCAGTTTGCGCCATGCCGAAGGGCCCCGGATTCATGCCCAAAAAAACGACGCGCTTGGGACCGGCACCGTAGCGCTCCAGATAAGCTTGGTGCGGCTGCCAGGCATAATCCAGCGGGCAATAAACGTGGCTCACCGGCGGCGCGAAGGTCAGGTGGCGCAAGGCGTCGCGCAACTGGAGGGCCGCTTCAGGCAAAGTTCCAGGATCGTTTTTCAGCATGCGCCTCTATGCCGCCAGCTTGCCCTGCGCGCAAGAGTTCAACCGGCCATCCCGTCCGCAGCGCTCTCCAAACCGGAAAACCCTTTGCGTGCTTCTCCCGGCGGCTTATGGAAGACGCTTCCGCTTTGCCCCATCAGGCATTCGGTTCTTTGCCAGTTCAGAAACCGTTGACGGGCGCAGGGAAGGCCGTGAGAACCGGCCGCAGTCGCGCTGCGGTATCGGGTCACAAACCTCCATTCAGGCTTCGGCCTGGAGCAGAGCCAATCAGAACGCAAGTCCTGGTGAAGGCGGAGGCGAGGCGTCGCTTCGCGCATTTGAAATTTCAAATCTCAAATCGCCGCGAGCGGCACACACCCGGAGTCCGAACATCTCACCGTCAACGCTCACTCCCGGCCCGCCGAGTGGCGCCGCCGGGTTTACCTCCATCGCCAAAATGGAGAGTGAGAGAAGTTCACGACTGTTTCCCGCCTATCGGCGTGGAAAGACGGGTTCTGTCTCTCGCACATCCACCTCCAAATCCAGAGACACCCTCCGACATCATGCCCAACAACCTCATCAAGCGGGCCGCGATTCTCGGCGCGGCGGCTTTTGCCTTCGCTCCTGCCGCGCTCCGCGCCGATTGGACCAGCTTCACCGCCGGCCTGCTCAACAGCTACTCCTTCACTCACGCTCACCATCCGGACGGCCGCTTCATCTTCGGCGCCGGCGGCGTGATCAGTCTGCAGAACGACTTCAGCCTGCCTGACTTCACCGCCTTCGCGAACGGCAACAACGCGGTCTTCGACCCGTCTTTCATTGCAGTGCGCTCCGCCAGCTCCGGCATCGTCGGCGGCGGCGGCTTTTTTGGTCCATCGGGCCTGTTTCCTTTTGATCCCTCGGCGACCGCCGCGGACATCAGCACCATCCCGCTGGCTGTAATGCAAAACTACGCCGCAGTCTGGTGGCAGCATCCCATCAGCGGCCGCCAGGGCTGGCTTGTCCTTGGCGGCAACGCCGCTGGGAACGCCAGCAACATCGTCTTCGCCAGCGCTGACGGCGCCGCCACAGGTCCGATCACGAACGCCTTGAGCAGTTACAGCGGCGGTCTTGCCGCGGACACGAATGGCAACGTGTTTGTGGCTTTGGCGGACTTTAATCCGGCCATCGACAACCAGGTGCTGCGTTTCAGCGCGGATCAAATTGACGCCGCCGTGCTGGCCATTCTCGACGGCACCCCGGCCCCCTTGGCCGACACCAGCGCCGTCCACGTCTTCCACGCAACGACCTCCAGCAGCCTCGCCGTCGATTCCGCTGGTCGCCTGTGGCTGGGCGGGTATCAGATCGATTACCTGCAAGCGCATGACCCCGTCAGCGGCATCACCCGCCGCTTCCATCCTCTCAGTGACACGCCCGCTGGTTATGCGGGTTCGGTGAACTACTCGCCGCGCGCCTTCAGCCAGGGCGGGCTGGATCGCGTCAGTTTCCTGGCCAATGACAGCTTCTACACCTTCGGCACGGATCTGTTCCTCGGTCATGCCGAAGTGAACGAGCTGGAGGTGCGCTCGGTGCAATTCACCACCGCTTCCCGCGCGGTCAATGAAGACTCCGGCAGCGTGCTGATCGAAGTCTCCATCACCCCTGCCCCCACGGAGGTCGTCACCGTGCCGCTCAGTTATTCCGGCACCGCAACCAGTGGCGGCGATTTCGGCACGCCGCCCGCTGAGGTTGTTTTCACCGCCGGCCAGACCACGCAAGAAATCCAAATCGACCTCTTCGATGACGCGGACGTTGGCGAGCCTGACGAAACCCTCGTCATCACCCTGGGCAATCCCGCTCCCGCCAACCACGCCGGCTTGGGCGCGCCCGCCACCGAGCACTTCACGCTGGTGATCGAGGACAACGAGGTGCCGCCCGCCATTGTGCGCGAGCAAAACTTCGCACCCCTGCAAGTCGGCGCCTCTTTCTTCCACCAGATGACCGCCACCCACGGCGATGCCACCCGCTGGTCCGCGAAGGGACTGCCCCCCGGACTCAGCATCGATCCGCTCACCGGAATCATCAGCGGCACGCCCACCAGCGCTGGCGAATTCGACCGGGTCATCGTCACCGCTCGGAATGAGCATGGCAGCACCACTTCCATTGTCTTTTTGCTGCCCGTCGCTTCCCTGCCTGAACTGGTGGCCGGCAGTTTCAGCGCGCTGGTTGAGCGCGACGACACCGCCACCGATGGCCTGGGCGCCAAGTTCGATCTCACCACCACGGCGAGTGCTTCCTTCACCGCCAAATTGCGCCTTGGAAAAAAGACCGCCAGCGCCCGCGGCACGCTCGATGCCAGCAGCAGCAATCCGGTTGGAACCGCCGTCTTCAAAATCAGCGGCGTCCAGCACTTCGTCGAGTTTGAGATCGACGGCATGACCGGCATCCTCAACGGCCAGCTCGTGAACGGCGGTTTGCTAACCGGGTTCCGTCACAGCGCCGCACCAGAACGCACCGGCTTGTGCAACTTCAGCCTGTTCCAATCCGGCTCCGCTCCTGACAGTGAGCCGCAAGGCGCGGGAACCGGCAGCCTGACCCTGCCGGCACGCGGCAACGCGCGGGCCGCACTGCGTTTGCCGGATAACACGGCCTTCACCAACAGCGGCGCGCTTGGCCCGAATGGCGAGTTCATTCTGTATCAGGCTCTCTACAAGCAGCCCGGCAGCCTCTGTGGTCAGCTCGAAGTCGCCAACGATCTCGAACTCAGCGTGACCGGCAATGCGTCCTGGAGCAAACCGTCGCAACCTGGCGGTCCGCTTTATCGCAATGGCTGGTCCAGCCCGATCCTGCTCAACGCGCGGGGTGGCAAATACCGCGCGCCGATGGGCGCCACCCTGCCACTCGATATTCTGCCTTCAGTCAATGACAACGCCATGCTGGTATTGCAGGACGGCGGCATCGACGACTTCGGCGCCAATCCAGTCGAGACACCCTTGCGCATCGTCTCGATCAGCAAACGCGTCTTGCCAGCCGGGCTCAAGCTGACCATCAACGCCCGCAACGGCGCCATCGGCGGCAGCCTGCGTCTGGGCACGGGTTCCAACGCGCGCACCGCGACTTTGCGCGGCCTGCTGGTGCCGGACGAGACCACGGCCAATGGTTTTGACAGCACCGGCCAGGGTTTCTTCATCCTGCCCACGACCACGCCGAAAGAAAGCCGCTCGGGATTGCTCCTGCTCGAGCCCTTGCCTTGATCCAACACCGCCATGTCCAGCCCAGCTTCTGCAAGGCGACTCAAGCTGACCCTGGTGCTGCTGGCCTTGGCCGCGTCCGGCCTCTACCTTGGGTTTGACGCGGCCAGCTCCGATGGCCGCAACTGGTGGCAGGCCTTGACCGGCTGGCTGCCCAACCCGGGCGCGGCACAAAACACCGCGCCCGGCATGCAGCCCGTCGAATTTGGCAGCGACGCAGATTCAGACGAAACCAAGATCGACGTCACCGGCTTGCAAACCTTGCCGGATCTGCGCTCCAGCGCCATGCCTTTCACCTGGCCGGTGAGTGAAGGCGCGGGCGGCGAAGGCATTCACCGCGCCGTCCGGCGCAAGGGGGTCTGGTTCCCGGTTTACTCGCCAGGCAGCGACCCCGGCGAAACGGACAACGAGCCCGAAAAAGCCGAGGTTCCCCTCTACATCACCTCCGGCACACCGCCGCGCACGGCACCAGGCGAAGCCTTGAAGCATGTGTTCGAGGCCATTGGCGGCGTGCCGCCTTACCGCTGGCGGATGGTGCTGGAGAAGCCGGGCTTTGCCATCGATCCCGCCAGCGGCCTGTTCAGCGGCAGCAGCGACGACGAAATCGAAACGCCGCTCGCAGTCCATGTCAGCGATGCCGAAGGCTCCGAGGACTCCGCCCTTTACACCCTGCGCATTGGCCGCAAGGCGGAGCCCCTGCAAATCACCGCGAACGAGTTGCCACTTGGAATGCCAGGCGGAGAGTACCACGCCGGTTTCAGTGCCAGCGGCGGCAGCCCGCCTTACCTCTGGAGTGTTGATGAAACCCTGCCCGCAGGCTTGGCCTTGGACACCAGAACCGGTGTCATTTCCGGCATCACGACCAGCGCGATCGAGCAGGAAATGCTCGTCCGGGTCAGCGACAAGGAGCTCGCGGAAGCGGAGCGCGTTTTCGCCCTGCGCTTTGCTTCAGTCATCGAGATCACCACGCCGTCTCGTCTGCCCCCTGCCGCGCCCGGCACGCCAGTCCAACTCACCTTTGAAGCCCGCGGCGGCAGTCCACCCCTCGCGTGGCGCCTAATCAGCGGCCAGTTGCCGGCCGACGCCAGTGGCGCCTCATGGGAACTGACCCCGGAAGGTGCACTAAGCGGGCTGGCTCCCCAGACCGACAGCCTGTTTCGTTTCACCCTCGAAGCCAGCGACAGCCTCGGCAATCAAGCGCAAAAGACCTTCCAACTGCCTGTTCGCAATGCCCTGCTCATTCAGCCCAGCCAGGGCCGTGCCGGGCTGGCGTGGCGGCCGCGCGAAATCGCCCGCGACCTCAGTCTCGTCCCGTCCGCTTACACGGTGACTCGTTCGCTCTCGGCCGATGGAGGATCGCCGCGGGTCGTTTACCAGGGAACAAGAAACAACTTCGTCGATCACGGCCTCGCTCCCGGCATCGTTTATTACTACACCCTGCACGCGCACACTGGCACGGGAGCGCCCGTGGCCTACGCCGCCGGCAGCAGCATCCTGCTGCCCTTCACCACCGCGCGCGGCACGCCCGGCCGCCTCGCCGATCCGCATGCGGATGCGGTGCGATGGTTCCGTCCTTTGGCCGAAGGCGGCCACGGCGCGCCTTTCGTTCCCGCCAACGTGCTCGGCCCGCCCGACGGCCGCGGCACCTACAGCCCCGCCTCCGATCCGGCCCAGGTGCTTTCCTTGCACGCGCGCGCCGGTTCTCTGAATGCCAGTCTCGACCTTCACGGCGGTCTTATCGTCCTGGCCTTCGAAGACAACCTCGTGTGGGATGGGCCTGGCGAAGACTTCACGGTTTTTGAAAACGTCTTTTTCATCAATGGTGACGCCAATCGCCGCTTCATGGAGCCCGCCATCGTTTCCGTCGCCCTGTTTGAGGACGAGTGGATTCGCTTTCCCATCGATGTCGTGCCTCCCGCCACCACGTCATCCACCCCAATCACCATGGACCCCTTTTATTACAACCGCGGTTTTGCCGGCCGCAATGCCACCACTGGCAGCGAACCGACCGATCCGCGGCAGAGTGGTGGTGACTCGTTCGACCTGGCAAGCCTGCAACGCGGCGGGCTGTCCTGGATCCGCTTCGTCAAAATCCAGTCCACCGGCCATCAAGTGCTGCGCGACGACTTCGGCGGCCACCCCGTTCAGCACACCGACCAGCAAGGCGCCCTCGGTGGCAATGGAAGCTCGGGCTTCGATCTCGATGCGGTCTCGGCGGTGAATTATTGAAGCCTCAAGCCTCCGGTGAATTTGTGAAAAAAGGGGTGTCAAACCTGCTTGCATCGCTAAACGTCTCGCATTGATACCACTTCAATGAACACGCCCTGCACCTTCACCACCGGCTCTGGCGCCCCAGGCACCTTTTACTCCCTCCCCGAACTCGAAAAACAAGGCATCGGCAAGATCTCCCGCCTGCCCGTCTCCATTCGCATCGTTTTGGAGTCGCTGCTGCGCAACCTGGACGGCAAAAAGGTCACCGGGCAAGACGTCAAAAACCTGGCCAATTGGAACGCCAAAGCCCCGGGCGACTACGAGATCCCCTTCACCGTCGCCCGCATCGTCCTGCAAGACTTCACCGGTGTGCCGCTGCTGGTCGATCTCGCCGCGATGCGCAGCGCGGTCCACCAGATGGGCAAGAACGCCAAGATGATCGAACCGCTGGTGCCCGTCGATCTGGTCGTGGATCACAGTGTGCAGGTGGACTTTGCCGGCACCCAGGCGGCGCTCAATCAAAACCTGGCGCTCGAATTTGAGCGCAATCGCGAGCGTTATCAGTTCCTCAAGTGGGGGGAGCAGGCCTTCGACACCTTCAAGGTCGTCCCTCCCGGCATTGGCATCGTGCACCAGGTCAACCTCGAGTACCTCGCCAAGGGCGTGCTGGAGAAAGACGGCGTGTATTACCCGGACTCGCTCGTCGGCACCGACTCTCACACGACCATGATCCGTGGCCCCGGCGTCGT
>CAZKMS010000106.1:0-20427 GCA_964553805.1 uncultured Verrucomicrobiaceae bacterium | reverse complement strand
CGCGCCTCGTCGCCGAACTGCACGCCCAGTTCGCCGAGTCCGCGAAACTGGAAGCTGCTATACGAGCCAACCTAAAGAGTCTAAACTTCACTCCATGAATCCCAATCCCGACATCCGCTGGAAACAACGCTTCCAAAACTTCGACCGGGCTTTCGTTTTGCTTCGCGACGCGATGGAGAATGGACCCGAGGCTCTGAATCCCTTGGAAAAAGAAGGCGTCATTCAGCGCTTCGAATATTGCTTCGAACTCGCTTGGAAAACCATGAAGGACTACCTCGAAGAAGGTGGCTTCGTGTTCGCCACGGTTACGCCACGCCAGGTGCTGAAAGACGCTTTTGCAGCCAAAATCCTCGACGACGGACAAGTCTGGATCGACATGCTCGATCACCGCAATCTTCTTTCCCACACCTACAGCCCGGTGGTGTTTGAGAAAGCCGTGGAAGCCATCCACACGCGATATCTCGCTGGCATCGAACATCTCCACGACTTCATGCAGGGGGAGGTGATGAAATGAGAACGCCGCCGCTCAAGCCTGCGGAGCTGGATCTGGTGCGGTCCGTGTTCCGGCACCACCCCGAAGTGAAGAGCGCCACACTCTTCGGCTCACGCGCCAAAGGCACCCACAGCGACCGCTCCGATGTGGATCTTGTGGTTTCAGGCGATGTTGAGCCGCTCCGCGCCGAGGCCATCGCGTCCGAGTTGGACGAACTGCCGCTGCCTTACCGCTTTGAAGTCCAACCGCTGGCTCACATCCAATATCGCCCACTTCTTGAGCACATCGATCGGGTGGGCATCGTCATCTATCCAGCACCATGAACCCCTTCGAGGAAAAGATGCCGCGCCTCGTCGCCGAACTGCACGCCCAGTTCGCCGAGTCCGCGAAACTGGAGCAGACCATCAAAGCAAACCTGAGGGGGCTGGGTTATGGCGGGTGATTTCAACGCCACGGTTTTCAGCGCCACGGGTGCGTCGTGTTTCAGCCGCAACGCGGCGCAATGTGATAGCCCAGGGCAACGCCCTGGGTATGCGGCGTTTTTTGATCAAGCCCTGAAGGGGCGGCACAACCGTTGTATCGCCCCTTCAGGGCTTGGAATGTTTTTGACCATCGAACCCAGGGCGTTGCCCTGGGCTATCGAATGTCGCCCCTTTGGGGCTGCGGAAGGAGGGCTGGGTTATGGCGGGTGAGCCAGTCAGAATGTGCCCGACTGTCGAAGAACTGCCGGACGGTTGGCAGGTGAAACGGCTTGGCTCGTTCTGCACGAAGATTGGAACAGGCGCGACTCCCCGCGGCGGCAGCGAGGTCTATTTGAACTCGCGCATCAGCTACGCGCTTGTCCGCAGCCAACATGTGTTCGACCGGCATTTTGATACCGCTGGCTTGGCTTTCATTTCAGACACGCACGCAAAAGAGCTTCGGAACGCAGAGGTCCAATCTGGTGACGTGCTGCTGAACATCACTGGCGATGGCGTGACTTTTGGTCGCTCTTGCATCGTCCCTGACCGCGTTCTTCCTGCCTGCGTCAATCAGCACGTTTCAATCATCCGGCCAGACCGCCGCGAGTGCGACCCCGGCTATCTTTTGTCGGTGCTCACACATCCGGCGACGAAGGGCTACATTGAGTCGTTCAACTCAGGCGGCAGTCGCAGAGCGATTACCAAAGGACACATCGAGTCGTTCGAAGTCCCGCTTCCACCCCTCGCCGAGCAAAAAGCCATCGCGGCGGTGCTTGGGGCGCTGGACGACAAGATCGAGTTGAACCGGCGGATGAACGCGACTCTGGAGGCGATGGCGCGGGCGCTGTTCCAGAGCTGGTTTATTGATTTCGATCCCGTTCGGGCGAACATGGATCGAAATCAACCCTCACCCCAGCCCTCTCCCACCGGGAGAGGGAGCAAAGACCGCGAGAAAGCAGAACTCCCTTCTCCCCTTGGGAGAAGGGCCGGGGATGAGGGGCGCTTCGCGCTAGACCCCGCCACCGCCGCCCTCTTCCCCGACTCCTTCCAAGACTCCGAACTCGGGCACATTCCGAAGGGGTGGACAGTGGGACGAGTCGCCGATGTCGCCGATTTCAGCCGCTCATCCATCAACCCCGGCGAGTTCCCCGACGAGACCTTCGATCACTACAGCCTGCCCGCGTTCGACGAAGGCCGAACTCCGAAGGCAGAACTCGGCAGCGCCATCATGAGCAACAAGCTCGTCGTGACGCGCAATAGCGTGCTCCTCTCGAAGCTCAACCCGCACATCCCGCGCATCTGGCTGCCAGACCTCCACGCGACACGACGCTCCGTCTGCTCCACCGAGTTCATCGTTGCCTCGACGCGCCCCGACTATTCCCGCGAGCTCCTTTTCTCGCTCTTCACCAGCGCCGCCTTTGCCTCGATCTACGGCACACTCGTCACTGGAACCACCGGCAGTCATCAACGCATTCGCCCAGAAAGCGTGCTGGAGATGAAGACCGTCATTCCGCCGCTAAAATTGGTCGAAGGGTTCACGACCATCGCCAAGCCGATGTTCGACCAAATCAACCGCAACATCGACCAATCCCGCACCCTCGCCACCCTGCGCGACACGCTGCTGCCAAAGCTACTGAGCGGGGAGTTGAGCGTGGCGGATTTCTCTTCAATTCAGGATTTTGCCACCTCAACGCCACACCTATGACAATCGATGATCAAAAAGAGCATTTCAGCTACGCCTATGCCCGGGCAGTCGGCGCGACCGCTGCGGTGGGCGTGGCAACACCGGAAGTAGACGACGACAGCATTGACCTAGTGCTGTTTCAGAAAGCGACAGGAACGGTGTTCAGGTCGCCACGGCTAGAACTTCAAGTGAAGTGCGCCGAGCAAGGTGCGGTGACGGTTTCACCCACGCACGTTCACTACCCGCTGAAACTAAAGAATTACAACGAGCTCAGGGCGGATGATGTGTTGGTCCCGCGAATCCTTTTGGTGGTGCTGGTGCCCGATGTCTTGGGCGATTGGTTGAATTGGACGGCACAAGAACTCGCTGTGCGCCGAGCGGGATACTGGCTCTCACTTCGCGGTATGCCTGCCACGGCAAATACTACGAACGTGACGGTTCACGTTCCGCTGGCGAACGAATTTTCTGTCGGTCAGCTCACCGCCATCATGCAACGTATTGGAAACGGCCAACTGCCATGAAAGCAACCATTCGAGACCCAGAAATCCTTCGCACTGTCCGGCCATTGGAGGTTTTGGCCTACCTTCGGACACAAGGCTGGCAAGAGGCCCAACGACTGGAGCGCGGTGCGTTTTGGATAAAGACGGAAGGCTCAGTCACGCACGAAGTGCTTTTGCCTTTCGAAGCGCAGAGCCACGGCTACCTCCAGCGAATCGTGGAACTGCTCACCGTTCTTGAGGAGGCAGAAAGCCGGTCTCAAATCGAGATTGTTGAAGACCTTTCATTCGCGAGCGCAGACATCATTCGCCCCCGCCTTCCCGGTGCGTTCGACGACGGAACAATCTCCATCGAAGATGGAAAGGCCGCATACGAACATGTGAGAGCTCTGATGCTATCGGCTGCGTGTGCTGCTGTTGAACCACGGGAGCTCTATGCGAAACGCAAACCTGAGCAGGCGATGAACTACCTTAACCACGCCCGTTTTGGCGTTCCGAAACGCGGGAGCTACATTTTGACGATTATCTCGCCAGTTAGCCCGAAGCTAGTGGTGGACAAAGACCTCTTCGGTGAGGTCCACGCAGAAGAACCGTTTGAACGCAGGACGGTTCGTATTCTGGCTCAAGCAATTGAGCAGGTCTCGATAGCGGGGCGTGAAACCGCTGCCACAGGCGACTTTGCTCCGATGAAGAGAGCGGTAGCCCGCGGGGTGAGCGCGAATCTCTGCGATGCACTGGTCGCCCTTCATTATTGCAGCGGCGAAAAGGGAGTGGATTTTCGGTTCACATGGGCGCCCTCGCGTGGCGTGCCTGATAATACCAAGTCATCCGTCACAATTGCATCCGACTTGGTCCCGATTCTTGAAGAAGCGTCCCGGATTTTCCGGGAAACTGGAACCCAAGATGACGTCGAGGTCCTTGGAACGGTCCACAAACTCGAACACCAAGCAGGCAGCCGGGGAAAGGTAACTATCAATGGTTCGGCCGATGGAATCCCCCGGACCGTGCGAATCGAACTTTCTGGGGCCGAGCACTCACTTGCCGTCCGGTCTTACGAGGAAAGAATACCGCTATCATGTCGGGGTGAATTGCTGAAGGAGGGGCGTTCTTGGGCGCTCAAAAACCCAAGGGACGTCGTCCTGTTGGAAACAGCCACTGAGGAGTGATGGCGCTCTCCGCTTTTTTATGAGCCTCAACAAATCCATCGTCGAAGACGCCGCCCTCGCAATGCCGATGGCAGCCCTCACCCGGCCTCTCCCAGCGGGAGAGGAGAAGCGCGAGGCGATCCGGCGGCTGGACCCGGCCATTCCGGAGGAGGCGTCTGCCTGTGCGTTGCACGCAGACAGGCGGGCAACTGGTAAGCGTTACTTACAAGTTCGAATGGAGAGGCGACAGAACCCATGAAGAAGAAGCCGGAGCCCGATTCAGACTTGATCCTCTACCTGACCGAGGATGGCCGGACGCGCCTGCAAGTGCGATTGGACGGCGAGACGGTGTGGCTTTCGCTCAATCAGATGGCGGACCTGTTCCAGCGGGACAAGTCGGTGATTTCCCGGCACATCAGGAACGTGTTTGAGGAGGGGGAATTGAGCGCCGGGGCAACTGTTGCAAAATCTGCAACAGTTCAAACGGAAGGCGGAAAGCAGGTCACGCGGGAGATCGAGTTCTACAACCTGGACGTCATCATTTCCGTGGGCTACCGGGTGAAGTCGAAGCGGGGCACGCAGTTCCGCATCTGGGCCACGCAGCGGCTGCGGGAATACCTCGTGAAGGGCTTCACGATGGACGACGAGCGGCTCAGGAACCCGCCCGGCAAGGGGCACATTGACTACTTCGATGAATTGCTGGAGCTCATCCGGGACATCCGTTCCAGCGGGCGGCGGGTGTATCTGCGGGTGCGGGAGATCCTGGCGCTGGCGGCGGACTACGAGCCCACGGAGCCGGAGACACAGGTATTTTTCCAGACCATCCAGAACAAGCTGCACTTCGCCGCCACGGGGAAGACGGCGGCGGAATTGATCGCCGGGCGGGCGGATTCCGCACAGCCGAACATGGGGCTGATGGCGTGGCGCAGCGGCGTGGTGCGCAAAGGGGATGTGACCATCGCCAAAAACTACCTGCGCGAGGATGAAATCGAGGAATTGAACCGGATCGTCGTGATGTTCCTCGATTTCGCCGAGGATCAAGCCCGGCGGAAAAAGCAAATCTTCCTCCAGAACTGGGTGACGAGGCTCCATGATTTCCTGAATCTGAACGAGCGGGCAATCTTGCCCGGTGCCGGGAGGGTGAGCCGCGAGGAGGCACACCGACTGGCGGAAGAGGAATACGAACGATTCGCCGCCCGCCGTCGGGAAGCACTGGAGGCACAAGGTGAGGCCGACTTGCTCGGACTTCTCGACGCCGAGGTAAAGAAATTGCCGAAGAAACCCAAGCCACCGAAAGCATGAGCTTCAACGAATCCATCGTCGAAGACGCGGCCCTCGCAATGCCGATGGCAGCCCTCACCCCAACCCTCTCCCAGAAGGAGAGGGAGCGGCGCAAGGCCATCCGGCGGCTGAACCCGGCCATGCCCGAGGAGGCGCTCTGCAACCGACAAGGAATACTTGTCAGTTCAAAAGCCATCGAAACGAGGTGGAAACCATGAGCGACGAACCTTTGCCCAATTCCGAAATCATCCTCTACCAGACGGAGGACGGTCGCACGCGCATCCAGTGCCGGTTTGAGAACGAGACGCTGTGGCTGACGCAGGCGCTCATTTCCGAGTTGTTCCAAGTCACCGTGCCGACCGTGAACGAGCACCTGAAAGGCATCTACGCCGAGGGGGAACTGGAGGCAGCGGCAACTATTCGGAAATTCCGAATAGTTCGAACCGAGGGCAAACGGGAGGTGGCGCGGGAGATCGAGCACTACAACCTGGACGCCATCCTCGCGGTTGGCTTCCGCGTGCGCAGCCACCGGGGCACGCAGTTCCGCCAATGGGCCATCGGGCGCTTGAACGAGTATTTGGTGAAGGGCTTCACCATGGACGACGAGCGGCTCAAGAATCCGCCGGGCAAGGGCCAGAAGGATTACTTCGACGAGCAACTGGAGCGCATCCGCGACATCCGGTCGTCCGAGCGGCGCTTTTACCAGAAGGTGCTGGATATTTACGCAACGAGTGTGGATTACACGCCGAACACGGAGATGTCGCAGCAGTTTTTCGCCACGGTGCAAAACAAGATGCACTGGGCGGCGCACGGGCAGACGGCGGCGGAGGTCATCCATGCACGGGTGGACGCGCAAAAGCCTTTCATGGGCCTGCAAACCACGCGGCCCGGCGGCATCCTCCGCAAGGAGGACGTGTCCATCGCGAAGAACTACCTCGACGGTCAGGAACTCGACACGCTGAACCGGATTGTGACGGCCTACATCGAATTTGCCGAACTGCGGGCGCTGCAACGCAAGGTGATGACCATGCGCGACTGGATCGTGAAGCTGGATGAGTTCCTCAAACTCTCCGAGCACGAACTGCTGGAGCACGCGGGGAAGATTTCCGCCGGGCAGGCGAAGATGAAGGCCGAGCTGGAATACGAGCGGTATCGGGCGTTCCTCGATTCGCAGCCGCGCACGGTGGATTTGGATTTTGAAAAGGCCGCCTCGGAATTGAAGAAGCTGCCGAAGCCGAAGAAACCCAAGCCGCCGAAGAAATGAGCCTCAACGAATCCATCGTCGAAGACGCCGCCCTCGAATGGTTCGGGGAGCTGGGCTACTCCTGCCTCGGGGCAGAAGCCCTCGCCCCGGCCCTCTCCCACGGGGAGAGGGAGTCATACGGCGAGGTGGTGCTGGTGGGGCGCTTGCGCGAGGCGATCCGGCGGCTGAACCCGGCCATTCCCGGGGAGGCGCGGGAGGAGGCGCGGGAGGAGGCGTTGCGCAAGGTGCTGCGGATGGGAACGCCTTCGCTCACGCAGACGAACCGGGCCTTTCACCGGATGCTGCGCGATGGGGAGTTGAGCGTGGCGGAGGCTGCCTCAATCACGTAAACTGACTCCGACGTATGGACCCACGCGTTACCGAGTTTCAATGCATCATGCCGATGGAGAACATTCCGTCGGTGTTGGAGCATGGGATTCTGTCGCATGAGCGGGCGTCGAAGCTGGCCCATGCCACCGTCGCGATGGAGGCAATTCAGGAGAAGCGGGACAAGAAGCACGTGCCCGGTGGCTTGAAGCTGCACCAATATGCGAACCTCTATTTCCACGCGCGCAATCCGATGCTCTTCAAGCGCAAGGACCAGGCGGCGAGCCTGTGCGTGCTGCACGTCTCAACGGAGGTGCGGAATCTGGCGGGCGTGGTCTTTGCGGACAGCAATGCCTCGGGCGACTATGTCCGCTTCCTGAGTCCGGCGCAGTGGCGGCTGCTCCATTTTGATGACATCTATGCGATGGACTGGCGGTATCCGAATGACCCCATTGCTTACTGCCGGCATCGCTCCCGAAAATGCGCGGAGGTGCTGGTGCCGCATCGGGTGGAGTATTCCCTCGTGACCGGGGCATGGGTGGTGGACGGGACTGCCGCTGACAAACTTTCCGCGATGGGATTCACACGCCCCATTGCCATCGATCCCGTGTTATTCTTTCGCTAACCTCAACCAACACCAATCATGTTCAAAGCACTCATCGGAGACCTCTTCGCCAGCGAAGCGCAAACGCTGGTGAACACGGTCAATTGCGTCGGCGTGATGGGCAAAGGCGTGGCGCTGGAGTTCAAGAAGCGCTTCCCGTCTCTCTTCGAAGACTATGCGGAGCGCTGCGAGCGCAAGCAGGTGAAGCTGGGCGTGCCGTATGTGTATCGCGGAACTGGAGGGAAGCTGGTGGTAAACTTTCCAACTAAAGGACACTGGCGCTCGCCCTCACGACTCGCGGACATCGAGGTCGGGCTGGACTATTTCGTGAAGCATTACGCGGAGTGGGGCATCACGAGCATCGCCTTTCCACCGTTGGGCTGCGGCAACGGCGGTCTGGAGTGGGCGGAGGTGGGACCGCTCGTTTATGGCAAGCTGCACAAGCTGCCCATCGACATCGAAGTCTATGCGCCCTACGGAACGCCGAAGCATGAACTAACCGAGGCGTTTCTGGCCGGACCAGCGCAGATGTCTTTGGAGGGCAAAGGCCGGAAGCACGAGAAGCTGAACCCGGAATGGGTGGTGCTGGTGGAAGTGCTGCGGGAACTCGGCCAGCAGCCATATGCGAATCCGGTGGGGCGGACAATCTTCCAGAAGATTTGCTATGTGCTGACGGAGATGGGCGTGCAGACGGGCTTTCAATTTGGCAAGGGCAGCTATGGCCCCTTTGCCGATGAGGTGAAGCTGGCGCTGCACGAGTTCGCCAACCGGAACTGGCTGCAAGAGGAGCAACTCGGCCAGATGATGGCGCTGCGCGTGGGCGAGCAATACGAGAAGGACCGGGCGAAGTTCGCCGACGTCATCCAGCCACATCAAAAGAAAATCGCAAAGGCGGTGGACCTTTTCAGCCGCATCAAGAACACGGCGCAGGCGGAGGAAGTGCTGACGGTGTTCTTCGCCAGCCGCCAACTGAAGAAGGCGAACCCGCAGCGGGAAGTCGCCGAACAAGATCTTTACAATTACATCCTCGATTGGAAAAAGGCTTGGGCGACGGACGAGAAGAAGAGCGCGGTGGCGAGTGCCATCCGGAATCTCGTGGTGCTGGGATGGATGAAACTGAGCTTCAGCGAAACGATGCCGGAGCCTGCCTAGCCACGGATGAGCCTCAACGAATCCATCGTCGAAGACGCCGCCCTCGAATGGTTCGGGGAGCTGGGCTGCTCCTGCCTCGGGGCAGAAGCCCTCACCCCGGCCCTCTCCCACGGGGAGAGGGAGTCATACGGTGAGGTGGTGCTGGTGGGGCGCTTGCGCGCGGCCATCCGGCGGCTGAACCCGGCCATTCCCGAGGAGGCGCGCGAGGAGGCGTTGAGAAAAGTGCTGCGGGTGGGGACGCCGGCGCTCGTGCAGACGAACCGCGCCTTTCACCGGATGCTGCGCGATGGCATTCCTGTCGAATGTGTTCGACAGGAACCCTCACCCCGGCCCTCTCCCAGTGGGAGAGGGAGTGACGGGCACTATCGCGGTGGATTTGACTTCTCGGGGCTGAAAAAGCGGGCTCGGGAACTGCGGGCGAAAGAAACCAAGGCAGAGGAGTTCCTTTGGGAGCTGCTGAGGAACCGGCAACTTGATGATGCGAAGTTCCGACGCAATCACCAGTTCGGCGACTACATCTGTGACTTCTACTGCCACGAATCGAAGCTCGTCGTCGAATGTGATGGTGAAGCCCACAACACACCAGAGCGGCGTGAGCTTGATCGCAAGCGCGACGCTTACCTGAGATCGCAAGGGTTGACGGTTCTTCGGTTCGAGAACTCCCGAGTGCTCAAGGCGACGGATTCCGTGCTGGAGGAAATCGCATCCCATCTCCCCTCTACCTCTGGGAGAGGGGCCGGGGGTGAGGGTTTGCGGCGCTGGCAGATCGTCCGCCTCATCGACTTTGACGATCCCGCCGCAAATGACTGGCTGGCGGTGAACCAGTTCACGGTGATCGAGGGCGCAGGCTCCTCTCCCGCTGGGAGAGGCGGGGGTGAGGGTATCGGGGCGAATCGCCGCCCTGATATAGTGGTCTTCGTCAACGGCTTGCCGCTGGGACTGATCGAGCTGAAGAACGCGGCCGATGAGGATGCGACAATCTGGAGCGCTTATGCACAACTGCAAACCTACAAGGCGGAGATTGCCTCGCTGCTGCATTACAACGCAGCGCTGGTGGTGAGCGATGGCTTGCAGGCCCGCATGGGTTCTATTACGGCGAACCAAGAATGGTTTAAAGTGTGGCGGGAGCCTGATTCCTATTCGCCGTTACCCTCACCCCAACCCTCTCCCACGGGGAGAGGGAGTCAGGCCGGCAATCTCCCTTCTCCCGCTGGGAGAAGGGCCGGGGATGAGGGGCAGCAGCGACCCAAGGCCACGCTCGAACTCCAAACCCTGATTTACGGTGTGTTCGAGCGGCAGCGGTTTCTCGACCTGCTGCACCATTTCATCGTCTTCGAGGAAGACCCGGACTCGGGCGCGCTGCACAAGATCATCGCGGGCTATCACCAGTTCCACGCGGTGAATGCGGCGGTGGAGGAAACGGTGCGCGCCAGCGGCATGAGCGAGACAGGCAGCGTGCTGCGCGAGGATGCGGGCACCTACTGGGCCGGGCGTCAACGCGGCGGCAAGCCGGGCGACCGCCGCGCCGGCGTGGTCTGGCACACGCAGGGTTCCGGGAAAAGCTTTTCAATGCTGTTCTATTCGGCGCGGATCATCCGCCATCCGGCGATGCAGAACCCCACGCTGGTGGTGCTGACCGACCGCAACGATCTCGACGACCAGCTTTTCGGCCAGTTCCAACGCTGCGCGGACATCCTTGGCCAGACGCCGGTGCAGGCCGGCGGGCGCGAGCATCTGCGCGAACTGCTGAACCGGGCGAGCGGCGGCGTGGTGTTCACCACCATCCACAAGTTCATGCCGGAGAAGGGCGAGGCGATGCCCGAGCTGAGCGCGCGGCAGAACATTATCGTCGTCGCGGATGAAGCGCATCGCAGCCAGTATGGATTCGGGGGCAAGGTGAATGAAAAGACCGGCGAGATGTCCTACGGTTTCGCCAGCAACCTCCGCGATGCCTTGCCGAATGCGTCGTTCATCGGCTTCACCGGAACGCCCATCGAGAAGACGGACGCCAACACGCGGGCGGTCTTCGGCGACTACATTTCCATCTACGACATCCAGCGCGCCGTCGCCGACAAGGCCACGGTGCCGATCTATTACGAGAGCCGCATTTCCAAGCTCAGCCTGAACGCCGCCGAACTGCCGAAGCTCGACGCGGAGTTTGAGGAAATTACTGAGGGCGAGGAGCTGACGAAGAAGGAGAAACTCAAGACGAAGTGGGCCGCGCTGGAGGCGCTGGTGGGTGATCCGAAACGCATCGCACTGGTGGCCGCCGATCTGGTGGCGCATTTCGAGAAGCGCGTGGAGGCGATGGACGGCAAGGCGATGGTCGTCTGCATGAGCCGCCGCATCTGCGTGGACCTCTACAACGCGCTCATCAAGCTGCGCCCCGAGTGGGAGGCGGAGACGCTGAAAGTCGTGATGACCGGCAGCGCCGAGGACGGTCCCGAGTGGCAGAAGCACATCGGCAACAAGCAGCGGCGGCGCGATCTGGCGAACCAGTTCAAGGGCGCCAAGAATCCCTTCAAGATCGTGATCGTGCGTGACATGTGGCTGACCGGCTTCGACGCGCCCAGCCCGCACACGATGTATGCCGACAAGACGATGCAAGGGGCCGGCCTCATGCAGGCCATCGCCCGCGTGAACCGCGTCTTCCGCGACAAGCCCGGCGGTCTGGTGGTGGATTACCTCGGCCTCGCCGATCAGCTCAAGAAAGCACTCGTCACCTACACCGAGAGCGGCGGGCAGGGGAACCCGACCTTTGACACCGCCCAAGCCATCGCCGTGATGCTGGAGAAACACGGCATCGCCTGCGACCTGATGCACGGCTTCTCCTGGAAGAAGTGGACGACCGGCACGCCAACGGAACGCCTGCAACTCATCCCCGCCGGGCAGGAACACATCCTCGAACAGGAAGACGGCAAGAAACGCTGGATTCAAGTCGTGACGGAGCTTTCCCGCGCCTTCGCGCTCTGCGCCGCGAGCGATGAGGCCACCGCGATCCGCGATGACGTCTCCTTCTTCCAAGCCCTGCAAGCCGCGCTGAACAAGCAGAGCGGCAGCAACCGCAAGACGCCCGAGCAGATCGACGCCGCCATCCGCCAGCTCGTGAGCAAGGCCATCACCACCGAAGGCCAGGTGATCGACGTCTTCACCGCCGCCGGATTGCCCAGGCCGGACATCAGCATCCTGAGCGACCAATTCCTCGCCGAAGTGCGCGGTCTCAAGCACAAGAACGTGGCAGCGGAGTTGCTGGAGAAGCTGCTCAAGGACGAACTCAAAGTCCGCTCCAGGCGCAATCTCGTGCAGAGCCAGGTCTTCAGCGAGAAGCTCAAGAAGACTCTCAATGCTTATCACAACCGCGCCATCTCCACGATGCAGGTCATCGAGGAGCTGATCCAACTCGCCAAGGATCTCGACGCCGCCACGAAACGCGGCGAGGACATGGGCCTGACCGACGACGAGATCGCCTTTTACGACGCTCTCGCCAGCAACGACAGCGCTGTGCAGGCGATGGGCGACGACAAACTGAAACTCATCGCCGCTGAACTGATCACCCAGGTGCGCAAGAGCGTGACCATCGACTGGACCTTGCGCGAAGGAGCACGAGCGAAGATTCGCGTCATGGTGAAGCGCATCCTGAACAAATACGGCTACCCGCCGGATTTGCAGGAGGAGGCGGTGAAGACGGTGCTTCAGCAGGCGGAGCTGCTGTGTGCGGAGTGGGTGTGAGCCGGGGAAGGGCACTCCTCGAGGGGGGCGGACGCAGGGTTTGTGATCGACGCCGTGGGGTGTGAAGTCTCATCGATCGCCGATGTCCAACGCCGCCGCCAGCCCACCTTTTCACGCCGATTTCACCGCGTCTTCATTCGGTCTTCACGGGAGGTTGCCAGGTTGTCCTCATGATGAATCTGAAACGTTTGCTGCCGGTGCTGGTGATTCCCACGTTGATCCTGATGCTTCCGCTGGGAGCGATGTTGGGGCGGGTGGAGGGCTGGGCGTGGTCGGCGGCGGACTTCCTGGCGGCCTGGGTGCTGATGGCGGGGGTGGGGATGACCTATCTGCTGCTGACGCGTCGGGCGGCGGAGTCTGCCTATCGGTCGGCGACGGGGCTGGCGCTGCTGGCGGCCTTCCTGCTGATCTGGATCAATGGCGCGGTGGGTTTCATCGGCAGCGAGGACAATCCGGCGAACCTGCTTTATTCCGGCGTGCTGGTGGTGGGGCTGATCGGCGCGGTGCTGGCGCGGCTGGAGCCGAGGGGCATGGCCTGGGCGCTGGCGGCCACGGCTTCGGCGCAGTTTCTGGTGCCGGTGCTGGCGCTGATCGTTTGGCGGCCGGCTTTCAGCCCGGGCGTGGTGCAGGTGTTCGTGCTGAACTTCGTCTTTGTGCTGCTCTTCCTCATGGCGGCGGGGCTTTTTGCCAAAGCTGAGCCGAGGCGAGTGGCGGGAGCCGGGACAGACAGGCGGCTGAAAGGAGCCTGCCCGCAGAGTGACACAACCGACCGCAGGGAGATCGACTGCGGCAGCAGCCCGAAGGGTGAGCGGAGCTCATCAACCGTGAGGCGCGAGGGAGTCAAAGAAGAAAGCTGAAAGGGTTGATGAGGAAGGGTGTGAGGAGGAAAGGCCGGGGGGCAAGGAGCGGTTTGGACATGGGGTGCTCGCATTTCCCTGTCTGATGGCGGCGCGGGCTGCGTATCTTTTTGAGCCATGAAAACGACGAGCATGACCACGATGACGACAACTGCGATGATGAGGAATGTGATGCGCTGCCTGCTGCCGGTCTGGGTGTTTGCGGGGTCGTGTCTGCCGCTGGTTGCGGCGGAGCGGATCGTGGAGGTGGCGGAGGTGGCGGAGCTGAAGGAGCCATTTGGGACGGACTTCGATGCGGCGGGGAACCTGTGGGTGGTGGAGATGATCTCCGGCAACCGGCTTTTCAAGGTGAGCCCGGAGGGGAAGGTGACGCAGGTGGCTGGGCAGGAGGAGAAGGGTTATGCGGGGGATGGCGGGGCGGCATTGGAGGCGAAGTTCAACGGGCCGCACAACCTGGCGGTGACGGCGGAGGGGCGCGTGCTCATTGCGGACACCTGGAACGGAGTGGTGCGGGAGGTGGACCCGGCGGCGGGCACGGTGCGCACGCTGCCGGGCTGGAAGGCGCCCAAGGGCAAGGAGCGCGGCAACGGGCCGTATTGCATCACGTTGAGCCCGGACAAGAAAACGCTGCACATTGCGAACCTGAGCCAGGTGTATGCGCTGGACCTGGCCAGCGGGGAGGCGAAGCTGGTGGCGGGCAACGGCAAAAAAGGCGTGCCGAAGGATGGGGCGCTGGCGGTGGAGGAGCCGCTGGTGGACCCGCGGGCGGCAGCGATGGATCGCCAGGGCAATCTCTACATCCTGGAGCGCAACGGCAACGCGCTGCGCGTGGTGGATCTGCAGGGAACGATCCGCACGGTGGTGAATGTGTCCGGGGAGAAAGGCGCGGAGGGCGATGGCGGCCTGGCGCGGGACGCAAAGATGTCAGGGCCGAAACACTTGTGCATCGACGGGGATGACACGGTGCTGATCGCGGATGCGGAGAATCATGTCATCCGCCGTTACGTGCCAGCGACGGATAAGATCGAGCGCGTGGCGGGCCGGGGCGACAAGGGCAACGACGGCGTGGGGGGCGATCCGCTGGAATGCGAACTGGCCCGGCCGCACGGGGTGACGATCCATCCGCAGACGGGCGAGCTTTACATCACGGACAGCTACAATGACCGGATCTTGAAGATCGTGAAGGAGTGAACAGGATTTACGGCATTTGGCGGAGGCCTTGGCATGGGCTGGATCGAGTCAGCGGCAGTCATCACATTTTCGTGCGCGCCCAGGCAATCCGGCCTGCGAGACATCGAAGAATTTTAGCTTAAACTGCGAGAATGAAGCCCAAAAGCGATTACCACATCAATCTTTTCGACAGCGCGGAGGATGGCGGCTACATCGCGGATGTGCCGGACCTCAAATCATGCAGCGCTTTTGGGGCGACTCCCGAACAGGCTCTGCATGAGGTGCTGGCGGCTAAAGAAGCCTGGTTGCCCACGGCGAAGAAATACAAGAAGCCGGTGCCAAAGCCCCTTTATCGCCCGGCGATTTATGCCGCTGCTGGATGAGGGAAGCAGAAGCTTGAAAGTGGGTTTATAAGACTGGAGCAGAGTCTCTCAGTCTTCCAATTTACCCCACACCCGTGGCGGCTTCGTGGAGTTTGACGGCGGCGTCCACGCGGCGGCGTCCGAGGGCGAGGCGCTTCAAATCTTCGAGGATGAGGTAGATGGCGGGGATGAGAAAAAGGGTGATGAAAGTGGCAAACATGACGCCGAAGCCGAGGGAGACGGCCATGGGAATGAGGAAGCGGGCCTGCAAATCGGTCTCGAAGAGCATGGGCATCAAGCCGGCAAAGGTGGTGACGGAGGTGAGCAGGATGGGCCGGAAACGCCGGGCGCCTGCCTGGATGGCGGCTTCGGTGATGCTGTGGCCGGCGGCGCGTTCGCGGTTGACGAACTCGACCATGACGAGGCTGTCGTTGACCACGATGCCGGCGAGGGCAACGACGCCGCACATGGACATGATGCTCAGATCGAGGCCAAGGATGAGGTGGCCGAGGATGGCGCCGATGATGCCAAAAGGAATGACGCTCATGACGATGAGCGGCTGGATGTAGGAGCGCAGCGGGACGGCGAGCAGGACGTAGATGCCGAGCAGGGCGATGAGGCCTTTGTTGCCAATCTCCTGCACCGACTGGCGCTGGTCTTTTTGCTCGCCCTGGAAGCTGAACTGCACACCGGGGTAGCGCTGCTTGACTTTGGGAAAGACGGTTTCGGTCAGTGACTTCACGACTTCGTTGGCGTTGGCATCCTCGACTGCGGGGTCGATGTCGGCGGTGACTTTGATGGCGCGCAGGCGTTCGGCACGCTGGATGGTGGCGGCGGAGGAGCCGTATTCAAATGACGCGACGGCGCTGAAGGGGATCTCGCTGCCGGCGGCGGCGCGGATTTTCATTTCGGCGAGGTTGTTGATGGATTTGCGCTCAGCCTCGGGGTAGCGCACCATGACCTTCACCTCGTCGCGACCACGCTGCAGGCGCTGGGCT
Source organism: uncultured Verrucomicrobiaceae bacterium (assembly GCA_964553805.1). Lineage (GTDB taxonomy): Bacteria > Verrucomicrobiota > Verrucomicrobiia > Verrucomicrobiales > Verrucomicrobiaceae > JAGRPD01. The sequence continues at coordinate 4,424 of CAZKMS010000106.1, read as the reverse complement.
TCGTCGCCGTAGAAGGCTTGGCGGGCTTGGCGGGAGATGTCTTCGAGGCGCAGGCCAAGTGCCTCGCCGCTGGGCTTGATGGCGAGCTTCAACTCGCGTTTGCCGGGCCGGTTGTTGTCGGCGATGTCGATGATGCCACTGTAATTGGCGAGGGCGTCCTTGACCATGGCGGAGGTGCCCTCGAGGTCGGCGATGTTGTGGCCGCTGATTTCGAGATCGATGGCATTGCCGCCGCCTGCGGCCTGGGTCTGGAAGGAAAGGTCGAGCGCGCCTGGAATGGGGCCGGTGAGGTCGCGCCAGCGGGAGGCGACGTCGCTGGCGGAGCGTTTGCGCACATTGCCGGGGACAAGCTCGATGACGACCTCGCCGAGGTTGCTGCTGGCGGGCGCGGCGCCGATTTGGTTGAAGCCCGCCTGGAAGGGCTGGGTGCCGGAGCTGGCCAGGGTGTGGCGGATGATGGGGCCGCCAAACTCCGCGGTGTACTCTTGTTGCAGGCGTTTGGCGGCATTCTCGATGGTCTGCACCGCGGTGCGGGTGGTGTCAAAGGCGGCGCCTTCGGGCAGAGTCAGCCGGGCAATGACGACGTCCGCCTCGACCTCAGGGAAGAATTGGGATTTCACCCAGCCGGTGGCGACTAAGCCAACCACGGCCACTACCAGTGCCATGAAAGCGCAAATCGTGATGTAGCGCCAGCGCAGGGCAAGATCGAGCAGGGGTTTGTAAATGCGGTTGATGAAACCCTGCAGCGTGCGGTCGATCGCATTGAGGAGCCTGTCCGTTGGGCCTCTTTTTTTACGCTGCTTCACCGGGCGCAGCAGAGCGAGGTGGGAGGGCAGGACAAACTTCGACTGCAGCAGCGACCAGGCCAGGGTGGGGATGACGATGAGCGGGATGTTTGGCCAGATTTTGCCGCTGACGCCGCTGAGACCGAGCATGGGCGTGAAGGCCATCATGGTGGTGAGCACACCGAAGATGACGACGATGCCGACCTCGTGCGTGCCGGCCGGAGCCGCGCTGCGCGGGTCCTCGCCCTCGCTGATGCGGTGGAAGACGTTTTCCCCCACGATGATGGCGTCGTCCACCACGATGCCGAGCACGAGGATGAAGGCGAAGAGGCTGATCATGTTGATCGACACGCCGAGCGGACCCATGACCGCCACCGCGCCGAGGAAAGCAACCGGGATGCCGAGCGCGACCAGGGCAGCGAGGGCAGGGCGAAGGAAAAGAGAGAGCACGATGAGCACGAGCACGAAGCCGGTGATCGCGTTGCGCCCGAGCAGGTCGAGACGGCCCTGGAGATAGACGGAGTCGTCCTTCCAGATTTCGATCTTGACGTTGTCCGGGAAGAGGCGCGGGGCGTCCTCGGTAATGAACTTTTTCACCGCGTCGGCGACCTTGAGCGTATCTTGATTGCCGACCCGATAGACGGTGAGCAGCATGGCGCGGCGGCCATCGAATTTGGACTCGATGTCGATTTCCTCAAAGCCGTCCACGATGGTGGCGATCTGGCCGAGCTTGAGCTGGCTGCCGTCCGGCCGCGTGACCACCGTGATGTCGGCAAACTGCGGGGCGCGGTAGCGGCGGGACTCGGTGCGGATGAGCACCTCGCCGCCTGCGGTGCGCACCGAACCGGCGGGAAGGTCGAGCGAACTGCCGCGCACGGCGGCGGTGACTTGATCGAAGGTCAGGCCGTAGGCCCGCAGGGCGGCCTCAGAAATCTCGATGGAGATCTCATAAGGCCGGGTGAGCTTCAAATCGACCTTGGTGACCTCGTCGAGCAATGTGAGCTCGTCGCGCAATCGCTCGGACATGGTGCGCAACGAGGCCTCGCTGGTATCGGCGGAAATGGCGACGCTGAGCACCTCGCCGTCGAGGATGAGTTCCTCCAGCACCGGTGTTTCAGTTTCCTCCGGGAAGTTATCGATGGCATCGACACGCGTCTTGATGTCGTCCATGACGTTGCGCACCTGGTAGCCGGTCTCGACTTCGGCGAGCACGACGCCCATGCCCGGCGCCGCGGTCGAGGACAGGCGGCTGATGCCGTCCACATCGAGTATGGCCTCCTCAATTGGAATGCAGACGCCGCGCTCGACTTCCGCAGGCGTGGCGTTCGGGTAGGGCACCCGGACGGCAACGGAGTCAATGGAAGTGGTGGGGAAGATTTCCTTCTTGAGCTTGCCCCAGGAGGTGATGCCCATCACTACGACCGCCACCATCAGCAGGTTGGCGGTGACGTGATTGCGGGTGAACCAGTAGATGGCTTTTTCCATTTGGCGCGGAAGGAGTCGCTGGCGTCAGAGAGTGGAGGTGCCTGCGGTGGCTGGCTGGCTGGCGGTGTTTATGACGCGTACCTCCATGCCCTCGACAGGTGCGGCCAGCGTGGTGAGGCAGATGCGGTCGCCGTTTGTCAGACCCGAGGAGACGAGCAGGTCAGTGCCATCGGCACGCACGATCTCGACTTTCTGAAAGCGGAGGCGGTTTTGCTCATCGATGATGATGATCCGCTCGTGATCGAGGAAGGCGGCGCGCGGGATGCGGAAGAGGTTTTCGAGGGTGACGCCACTGATCCGGGCACGCACGAAGAGGCCTGGCTGCAGCAGATCATGGGCGTCTTTTTCCGCTACCTCGGCAACAAGATAAACCGATCGGCTGGCGCGCTCGACTTCTCCCTCGGTGCGCAGGATTTTGCCCTGCCAGCGATGGCGCTGGCCAGCGGCCTCTGCTTCCAGCATCACCGGCACATCGGCGTGATCGCCGTTGTGCGGCAGGAAAGCGAGGTCTTCGACATTGAGCGGCAGGCGCACTCGGTGACGGCCGGTGGAGGTGAAGTCCGCGATGGGAGAGCCGGGCGCAAGGTAGGAGCCGAGTTCGGTGCGCTTGGCGCTGAGGCGGCCGGCAAAGGGGGCGGTGATTCGGGTGCGCTCGAGATCGCGGCGGGCTTTCTCGATGGAGCCGGTGACCGCGCTGACCTGGGCCTCAGCGCTGGCGAGTTGCGGTTTGCGCAGAACGAGGTCGGTGGGTTTTTCTTTGCTGCCGAGCTTTGTCCAGTCGCGCACCGCCTGCTCCGCGCGCGCTTTTTCAGTGACCAGGACGGCACGCGCCTCTGCCAGGCTGGCCTCGGCTTGAATGAGCGCCGCCTGGTAATCGGCATCCTCCAGCCGCAGCAGCAACTCGCCTTCGGCAAAGCGTTCGCCCGTCTCAAAGCGGGCCGACACCTCAACCACCCGCCCGGCGACTTCGGCGGCGATGGTGGCAGCGCGTGCCGGCTCGATCACACCCTGCGAGGGCAGTTGCACGGCCACCCTGCCGCTTTTGGCGGGCACGACTTCGACGGTGGTGAGCAGCTTGGGTCGTTCGACAATTTTCGCCTCGGGACGGAATTTGGCCATGAGCCCTACGGCGGCGATGGCTGCCGCAAGCAAACCGGCGCCGATGAGAATGGAAAAGAGGGTTTTCACTGCGAAATGCTGCGTGACTAAGCATCGAAATCCGCGCACGACAAGGAGGAGCGCTGGAAAGGATAAAATTGCCAGCCTTCCGCTCATGCAACAGGCAGAGTGACCGGAAGGAGGGGGATGCAACAGGGAACTGGCAACAGGCAAGCCGCCGGAGGCTTGCCTGTTGCCGTGAATTGAACCGCGCTGGCAATGCCCTGAAAAATTTTCTGTACTCATGCAAAAAAACTTCCCCTCGATGTGCTTTTCTGCTCCAATCACACCGAAATTCGGAAAAAATGACTGGGAAATTCCAACCTTCCTTGGCATGAATTCCTCTCTCTCTCTCTCTCTCTGGCGCAAGAGTTAAGACATTCTTGCGGAGGGCGCTTATTACAAGGAAACAGAGCGCCTTCGCCAGCAGCAACAGGCGGCTTCATTCTTTCGCAGGACAATCCATCGCTTGCGCTCCGGCCTTCCGGAGGAGAATACATACCGCATCAGAGACTAAATGGCTGCCGCACAGCGGCAGCACCGGTTCAAAGGTTATCTTTTGGTCGCTTTTTCATGTGTTTGACACCTTTACGCTCTGCTTTGAGCGGGACAGTTGTGCGCGCACGATGCCCAAACGCCAGTCAGGTTTCATCGCGGCAGTATTCAGTCCGCACCTAGCCGCGTACACTCCGCTCCCGCACCGCCAAAAGTTTTCAAGGAGGACACCTCACCTTTCAACAAACCGGGCATTGGGCGCTGCGCTTTGCCAGACAACCGAACACACACTCAAGCCATGAATCCAACCACGCATCATCGCCCCTTGCTGCCACGTTTCCGCCATTTTGGCGTGTCCGCTGTCGCCTATGCAGCGCTGCTGTTTACTTCATTGATGCCACCAGGCTACGCTTTCGCGCAACCGCAACCGCAGCCTCAGCCTCAGCCACAGCCACAGCCACAGCCACAGCCACAGCCACAGCCACAGCCACAGCCACAGCC
>CAZKMS010000105.1:0-20750 GCA_964553805.1 uncultured Verrucomicrobiaceae bacterium | reverse complement strand
TTGCTTCGGGCCGCTCCACGGCACCCACCCCTGCGCAAAGCTCCAGCGGGCTGGAGCTAGCCTGACCCATTCCGCCTTGGCGGCATTGGGCTTGTTTTGAAAGGCACCGAGCATCACCCAATGCACTCAGCCTTTCAAAACCGCGCCCGCGTTGATGCCTGCGGCACCCTTCGGGCAGCTCCTTCGTCGTTGTCTGTCTGCGCTGCGCTGCGGCTGCCAACGCGGGCTTTCGCGGCGTCTCGCCACGAGCTTCATGCATGGATCAGGCTAAAGTCCTGCGAGAAGCTTGGCGGCAGTTCACAACGCCGCCAGCGCCGCCGCCGCCACCTCCGCCGTTTGCGCCAGATCCTCCGCGGTGTGCGCCATCGAGATGAACCCGGTTTCAAACTGCGAGGGTGCGAAATAGACGCCGTGCTCCAGGCAGTATTGAAAGAACTTGCGGAAGGCGGCGAGGTCGGCGGTTTTGGCGTCCTGCAGGTTGTGCACTTCCTGTTCGGTGAAAAACAGGCAGAACATGCTGCCGCGCCGGTAAAAGCGGTAACCCAGGCCTTTCTGGCGCAGCACGCCGAGCACGGCCTCCTCCATGATGCGGCCCAGCTCCTCCAGACGCTCATAACCCTTTTGCCGCTCCAGTTCGCGCAGTTGCGCCAGGCCGGCCGCCATCGCCACCGGGTTGCCGGAGAGTGTGCCGGCCTGATAGACCGGGCCATCCGGGGCCAGCATGTCCATGATGTCCGCCCTGCCACCAAAGGCGCCGACGGGCAGGCCGCCGCCGATCACCTTGCCCAGGCAGGTCAGGTCCGGCGTGATGCCCTCGATCTCCTGCACGCCGCCTTTGGCCAGCCGGAAGCCGGTCATCACCTCGTCGAAGATCAGCACCGAGCCGTGTCTAGCCGTGATCTCGCGCAGCTTTTGCAGGAAACCGGGTCGCGGCAGAATGAGCCCCGCATTCGCGGGATAGGGCTCGACGATGAGCGCCGCGATCTCCTGGCCCTGCTTTTCAAACAGCTCCTCCAGCGCGGCTTCGTCGTTGAAAGGCAGCACCGTGGTCAGCTCCGCGAACGCGGGCGGCACGCCGGCGCTGTCGGGATGGCCATGCGTCAGCGCGCCGCTGCCAGCCGCGACCAGCAGGCTGTCGCTGTGGCCGTGGTAGCAGCCATCGAACTTCACCAAACGCTGCCTGCCGGTGAAGCCGCGCGCGAGGCGAATCGCCGACATCGTGGCCTCGGTGCCGCTGTTGACCATGCGCACCTTTTCGATCGACGGCACCCACTCGCAAATCGTGCGCGCCATGTCCACCTCGTGCGGATTCGGAATGCCAAAGCTGACGCCGTCCTTCGCCGCGTTGTGAATGGCCTCCAGCACCACCTGCGGCGCGTGGCCGAGAATCGCCGGCCCCCAGGTCCCGACGTAATCGATCAAATCGCGGCCATCCACGTCCTGAATGCGCGCGCCTTTGGCCCGGCGCACAAAAAAAGGCTCCCCGCCCACATTGCGGAAGGCGCGCACGGGCGAGTTCACTCCGCCCGGGATGTGTTGCTTGGCGGCGGCGAAGAGTTTTTGGGAAAGCGGGCCGGAGGTCATGGGAACTGAATAGCCGGAAGCGGACTGCGGTCGAACAAAAGCTGTCTTTTCATTTCCCGCATAGCTGTTAGGATGAGGTCAACCCCACCGCCGCCGATGAATCCGTGCCGCTTGCTTTTGACCGGGCTTGTCCTCGCCTTGTCCCTGCCCGTGCCGGCACTCGCGCAACTGCCCACGAGCGGCCTGGCGGGCCGCAACGGCTCGAAGCTCGCCGACGAGCCGGGCACGATCACCGTCGAAGGCCTGCTGCCGAAGCCGGTCGTGCTCAAGGTCGCGACTGAGTGCACCATCTACTACCACTCGGATTTGCAGCGCGCGCTGGGCAGCATGGCGCCGGGCACCATCGTCACCCTGGTGGCGATTGGCGACACCGCCTACCGCGTGCGCGGCCGCGCCCGGCATGGTGACGTCGCGGGCTGGCTGCGGCCGGCGGATGTGATCTCGCCCGACCCGGATCTGCACGAGAATTTGAAACGGGTCCATGCGCGCCAGATGCAGGTGCGGGCGCTGATTGCAAACAAGGAAGTGGCCCTGGGCATGACCATGGACGAGGTGCGCGAGTCGCTCGGCAAACCCACCCGCACCAGCAGCAAGGTCAGCACCTTTGGCCGCGAGGACACGCTCGAATACGCCATTTTTGAGCGCGTGCCGCAAACCGTCACCGGCCGCGACGCCTTCGGCCGCATCGTGCAGAGCGTCGTTTATGTGAAGGTGGAAACCGGCACCCTGAACGTGCAGTTCAAGGACAACGTAGTCGAGACCATCGAGGAGAAGCAGGGCAATCCGCTCGGCGGCGGCGGGGTTAAAATCGTAGTGCCGCCGATCGTGATTCGCTGAGCCGCCGCACCCGCCGCTCAGGGTTTCAGCGCGCCCGCACGCCAGAGCAGTTCTTTTTCGATGCCGCCAGCGAGCCGGTAGCGTTTCGCCTGTGCCGGCAAATCGGCCAGACGATCCCAGGCGGTGAAAAGCTCGTGCAGCAGGCTGGGCAGGTCATTGGTCAGCAGGTAATCGTGCGCCAGGAGGAAGCTCTCCGCTGCCATGAAGTCGCGCTGGCGAATCAGGAAACGCGCCCAGTCCGCCGCCAAGGCCGCGGAGGGGCCCGTGCCATTCTGGGATTGGCGCAAGGCGGCTTCAAACAGCTCGCGCGCCCACAGCGGCCGCCCAGCCTGCTCAAGGGCGGCCGTCCATTCGCTGAGGCGCTCGCCACCGGGCGGATTCTGGTGTGCCACTTCAGAAAACAGCTCGCGCAGGCGGTCTTCCTGTCCCTGTGCGTGGGCGGCGGTCACCAGCACCGGCAGCAACCGGTCACGCTGCCCGACGGCGGGCAACTCCCCCACGAGCACCGCCGCCTCCCATGCCTCCCGAGCGCGCCCGGCACGCAGCAGCAACTGCGCCGCTTGTTCGATGCAGGAGCCGTGCTCATCGCGGCGGGCGCTGCCGCGCCATGCCGTGGTGATGACCTCAAACGCCCCCTCCGGCCAGTGCTCTGGCCACGCGCACAGCAAGACAGCGGCCAAAACACGATCCGCTCCAGCGCGTGTCTGCTCCAACAAAAACGCCGTCCATTCGCCCGCCGCGTCCGCGGGTGTGGCGGCGGCCAGTTGCGCCATCCAGTCGAGCAACCGCTTTTCATCCTCCGCCTCGCGTTCACCGCTGCGCAGCAGGGGGAGCAGGCTCTCAGGTGCAGGCCGCTCTGATTTAAGCCGGCCCGGCGCCGCCAGCAAACGCAGGCTCTCCGCGCGCAAACGGAAGCGCTCCCTGTCCACGCCGGCGTGCCGCTCCGCCTGCGTCAGCAGATTGCTCGCAAGAGCGCGGTTCTCCGTCGCCCCCAGAATCTCCGCCAGCGCGATCACCGTGGTCGCGTCGTGATGATTGACCGCCCGCGTCATCAAGCGGCGCAAACCCTCGCCATCGCCCGCCTGCGCGGACAACTCCGCCTCCAGCAGCAACGCTTCGTGCTCCAGCTCGCCGGGAGTTGCGGCGGGCTCCAGCGTGCGCAGCACCTTCAACGCCGCCGCGCTGTCGCCGCGCTCACGCAGGATGCGCGCCCGGCACAGAGCGCTCTCCGTGTCCGGCTCCAGGCCGTCGTCGTCATGCAGGAGGAAACAATCGCGATACTGCTCCCAAGCGGTCAGCGCCTCATCAGGACGCTTCGCGCGCTCCAGCAGCCGCGCCAGCTCGCGCAGGTAAAACGTCTGCGGCGGCAGGCGGCCGGGGAGCGTCGGCGCGGCGCTCTTTTCCCCGGACAAAACGCGCAGCGCCTCCAGGTCGAAATCAGCCGCCAGGAAACGCGCGTGCATCTCGCTCAGCGCCTCGTCGCCCGGTGTCGGCGGTTTGAAAGGCGGCTCGGCTTTGACGAGCTGGATGGAGAAACTTTTGCCAGGTTCGATCTCGCGCGCCGCCTCGGTGGCGCGCAGCAGCCAGACCGCATACTCGCTGTTGGTCGGCGCGCGCTGCGGCAGCAAACGATACACCTCGATCGCCTCACGCGCCATGCTGGCGGACTCCAGCTTCGCGCCCAGCTCCGACAGCAGCTCCACCGAGACTTCGGAGCGCATGTCCACCGGCGCCAGCCAGTTGCGGATCAGGCGCAGGCGGTTGGCGTGATCGGTGCGGCGCAGCGAACGCAGCAAGTCGGCCAGACGCAGCTCGTTGAGCTCGTAACCCGGCCGCGGCCCGAGCTGCACGCTGCCCCAGCGCTCCAGCAGTTTTCGTTCGGTCGCCGCCGACACCTCGGTCAATCCCTGCTGCGACAGCAACGCGCCGATTTCCCGCGTCTCCTCCCACAGGCTTTGCGCCTGCGGCGCCTCCTCAAAACGCTGCGAACCCTGCGGCATCAGCCCGCCCGGTTTCATGCCGAGCGAACGGTTGCCCAGGAAGTCTTGCCGCATCCATTGATCCAGACGCGAGACCGCCTGCGGTGTCGCGCCGGCAAGCCCGGCGACCGCCGCCCGGCGCAGCTCCGTCAGGTCCGACGGCGGCGCCTTTTGCAACTGCTCCCAGACCAGGGCCAGCGCCTCGTCGCGCTCCTGGCGCGAGACCGCCGTGCGCGCCAGTGCGCCGACACTGTGCAGGAACGGATCGTAGACGCCCTGATACTTGCCCGGCTTGACCGGCGTCCGCACCGCCAGGCCGAGGTAATGCCGCGCCAGCTCCCGCTGCTCCGCCGCCTCCGCCATGCGCGCCAGCATCAGCGCGTAATCCACTGCCAGGCCGCTCGACTCCTGCCGCAGCCACTCGCCCAGCGCCAGCGCGGGCTCAAAGCGGCGCCGCTCCTGCAGCCGCCGCGTGATCTCCAGCAGTACTGCATTTGACAGCAGCCTAGACTCCGCCAATCCAGTCATGTCAGCGGGAGTGAACACCTGCTCCGGCAGATCCACCGCCGCCAGAATGCTCTCCGCGAGCAGCCGCCGGAGGTATCCGTCCAGCTCCGGCCGCGCTGCTTGCGCCTGCTCCACCCATGCCGTCAAGGCCGGCAAATGCCCGGCGCGCAGCAGCAGCCAGACACGCGCAAACTCCGCCTCCAAACCCGCCGCCTGCCCGAGCAAACGATCGACCAATCCCGGCCACTCCGCGCAGCGCTCCGGCTGGCAGGTGTGCAGCGCCCACAGCGCCTCCAGCGGTTGACGCCCGGCGGCTGCCAGCCAGCGCGCCTGCCACGCCTCCACGCTTTTTTGTCCGGCCCGCGCCTGCAGCCGCCCCAGTTCTTCCAAAGCACGCAGGCGTTGTTTGTCCGGTGTTTCCGGCAGCAGCCCCCACTCCGGCCGGAGCTGGCTCAAGTAAGCGCGCAGGGTCTCCTGCTCCGCCGCCTCCAGCCCATTGACCGCCTCCAACAGCTCGCCGACATCCGTCGCCGAGCCCCGCTTGCCCTCCTGGCGTGATGTCGTCAGCGGCAGTGGCGCCTGCGGAAAAGCCGGCATGGAAGACGCGGCCGGTATCGCAGCCAGCAGCGCCTCCAGGTGCTCGCGCGCCGCGCCGTCATCCCCCAGCCGCACGCAGGCCTGCGCCAGTTCGAGCAGCGCCCGGCCATCCCAGGGTCGCACCCGCGCGACTTGCTCCAGCACCCGCCGCCGCGCCTCGTCCTGGCCGGTCTTTTGGTAGTGTTTGGCCAGGCCCTCCAAGGCTTTCACATCCTGGGCAAACCGGCGCTCCAACCGCTCCCGCACCTGGTCTGCCTCGTCGATGCGAAAATCCCGCTCCAGCAGTTCCACCAGCAGGCGGTTTTCCTTCGCCACCTCCTGCGGCCCGGCGGAGGACGCGATCTGCTTTTGAAAATACACCGCCAGCCCGGCATCCTCCACCCGCAGCGCGGCATCGCGCAGTTGATCGAGTGAAAACGGCGTGTCCGGCGCGGTGTAGTAGGCGCGTTTCATCGCCGCAAAAGCCGCCTCAGCGTCGTCCGCGCGCAGATGCACCTGGGCCAGCGCCTCCTGATAAAAACCGTCAAAGGGCTGCCGCGCTGCGGCCGTGTTGAGCGCGCCCACGACCAAGTCAAGCCGCTCCTGCAGCACCGCCGTTTCCAATTCGCGGCCGCTGCTGTCCGCGGCAGTGAGGCGATCCAGGAAACGCTTGAAAGCCTCCCGCCGGCGGCCCACCTCCGTCTCCAGCTCAATCACGCGCAAGCCGGTGGCGACATGACCGGCGAGATCCTTCAGCGACAGTTGCAACTCCGCTTGGCGCTCCAGCAACGGGATCGCTGCCGCCCCCGGCGCCCGCGCCGCCGCCTGCCGCCACCACTCCAGCGCCTCCTCCGGCCGCCGTTGCAATACGAGAATGCGGCTGAGCGCGGACAGCAGCAGGTCATTGCCCGGATCCTGGCGCAGGGCGTCGCGCAGCAACAGCACCGCCTCGCTGCCCACCGGCTCAGGCTCACCGCCCGCAACACCCGCCGCCTGGCGCGACACCACATCCCGGCGCTGCTGGTCCGCCTCCAGCAGCAGCTCGGTTTCCCGCAGCAAGTAGCGCGTGCGATTGCCCGCATCCCGCAGCCGCAGCCGCTCCAGCACCCGCCTGGCCAGGGCGCGATTGCCGTCCGACTGTGCCACTTCCAGCAGCAGATTCTCCGCCTCCAGCGAAAGCTCCCGCACGGCGCCGGTTCCCTCCGCAAACACCAGCGCGCGCAGGCACTCGTAGGCTGCGGTCAAATCTCCCGTGCGCAGCGCCCACCACGCCGCGCGAAACCGCCGCTCCGGCTCGCCCCCTTGGCGCGCCCGCGCCAGCACGCGCTCCAGCTCCTGCCGCAATCCCTCCGGCGCATCGGCTCCCGGCAGCGGTTCATCACTGGCAAACTGGCTGCCGGTGAAAACACTCGGCAGGCGAAACTCAGCGCCTGACGCGGTGCCGCCTGCCGGCGCCGCGCCGCCGTGCAGCAGCGCCAGCAAACGCTCGTCCGCCTCCAACCGCTCCTCGTCATTGACCGCTGTCTGCCAAGCCTTTTCCAACAGCTCCCGCACCTCCGGCATCGCGTCCTCACCGCCGCCCATCAACAGGTCCGCCAACCGCAGCCACTCCTGGCGGCCCGCGCTTGGCAGTGCCGCCGCCGCCCGCGCCCGCTCCAGCGCGCCGTCCAGATCGTCGCCACCAGCCAGAAAAGTCGTCACCTCCGCCAGCCGCGCCCGTTTCTGCTCAGGTTTTCCGGCGCCCGACACGTAAGCGTCCAGCACCCCTTGCGCCGCCGCCGTTTGCCGGCGCGTGCGCAGATGAGCGGCCAGCTCAAAAACCGCCTCCGCCTGGTCCGGCCGCCGCTTCACCCGGGCGCGCAGCAGTTCCTCCACCACGCCGTCAAGCGTGTGCTGGCGGGCAAAAGCCAGCGCCTCTTTCTCCACCTCCGCCGCGCCGCCGTTCGTCTTCACCCATTCCAACAGGCGCTTGCTTGCCGCCGCAGGATCCGCCCCGCGCAGGTCCGCCTCGCAGCGCAACAACACCCAGCCTGTCGCCGCCCTTGCGCCCTTCGCCTCCAAGTATTCGTCCAACCAGGCACAAGCCTCCTCCACCGCACCCTGATCCAGCAGCGCCCGCGCCCATTCCCAGCGATGGCTCTCCTCCTGCGGCGCCAGCTCGACCAGCCGTCGCAGCGCCGCCAGCCTCGCCTCTGGATTCACCGTCAGGCTGAAAAAAGCCGCCAGCTCGTGCAGCGCCGCCTCCAGGCCGGAAGGCGGTGCCTGCGCCAGCGCCGTCTCCAAACTCGCGCGCAATTCCTCCAGCCGGCCAAAGCGCTCGTGCAGACGCACCCGCTCGCGAAACAACTCCGCATGCCGGCCATCCCGGAAGTGCGTGAGTTCCAAACCCTGCCGCAACGCCGCGTCCGCCTCCTCAAACAGATCCGCGTGCGCCTGAATGCGCGCCAGATCGCGCAGCGCCGCCAGTTTCTCCCGCGGCTCCGCCTTCCCTGCCAGCGCCTTGAAAAACACCGCCGCCCGCGCCGGCAACCCCGCCTGCAACAACCGGCGCGCCACCTGCCGCGCCAAGTCGAGCGACTCCGGTTGTCCCGACGCGGCCTTTTCCCACAAGTCCGCCGCCTTTTCCGCCTGCTCCGCGCCCAGCGCCGCGTCGCCAGCCTCGAGCAGCGCCGCTGCGCGCTCCGCGCTGTGCTCCGGCAGCAGGTTCGCCAGCGCTTCGTAATGCGCCATCGCCCGCTCCACCGCGCCGGATTCCGCCGCGGCCCGCGCCGCCGCACGCCGCACCGGCACGTGCCCGGGATGCTCCGCCGCCAGCGCTTCAAAAAGCGCCGCCGCTTTGGCATCGCCGCTGCGCGCAAGCAACTGCGCATGCACCAGCCGCACCGCCGGATGCGGCTGCGCCGCCGCCTGCTGGGCGATGGTCTCCAGCAGCAGCCGCGTCTGTCCGTGCGTCTCGTAAAGCTGCCACAGCAGGTCGAGAATGCGCTCCTCCTCCGGTTGCGCCACCAGCAGCGCCAGGTATTCGTTCGCCAGCCGCGTCTCGCGCGCGGTCCAGGCCGGGGCTGCCGGCTGCGCCGTCAGCAACGGCGCCACCCCGCCGCCGCAAAGCAGCACAAGCACCCAAAGGCCAAGACGCATGAGCCCAGCCTACCGCCCCCAGCCAGTGCCGTCAATTCTCCGGCACGACCTGGTCCTTCGCACGCGAAGACCACGGCCAGCGCCGCTTCGCTTCCGGCGCTGCACCCGCCGCGCTCTCCGCTTTTGCGGAAAGGGGGCGCTCCGGCACCGAGGAACGATCCCATCCGCCACCGAGCGCGCGATACAATTCGACGATGGCAAGCAATTCCGTCAGCTTCGCCCGCGCGCGACCGAGTTCCGCATTGAACAGCTCCTGGTCGTTGTACAGCACTTCCAGGTAACTGGTGACACCGTTGTCGTAGCGCTCGCGGATCAGGCTAAGGGCGTCCCGGCGCGCGGTCACCACGCGGTCGCGAGCGTCGTGCAAGGCCGCGTTTTTGTCGCGCGCAATCAGCGCATCGGAAACCTCGCGCAGCGCCTGCAGCACCAGCTTGCGGTACGCCGCCTCCGCCTCGTCACGCGCCGCCTGGCTGCCCCGAATCCCAGCCAGCAGGCGGCCGCCGGCAAAAACCGGCACGTCCACTCCCGGCCCGATCGACCACAAGCGGGCGGGATTTTCCAGCAGCCGGCTGAACTCGCCGCTGCGCAAACCCGCGCTGGCCGTGAGCGTGAAACTCGGCAGCAACTGCGCCTGCGCCACCCCGATATTCGCGGTGGCGGCCATCAGGGCCTGCTCCGCCGCGCGCACGTCGGGACGGCGGTTGATCAATTCAGACGGCAATCCCACCCCCGGCGCGTTCACCAGATTCATCGAACCGAACGAGCGCCCGCGCCGCACCGATCCGGGCGGCCTGCCAACGAGGTAACTGATGAGGTTTTCCATCTGGCCAATCTCACGCTCCGCCTCGGCAATGGCCGCGTCCGCCTCAGCCACCAGCACATCGGCCTGCTTGACGTCCGTGAGCGGACTCTGCCCGCCCTCCTGCCGCTTTTTCATGAGATCGAGCGACTTCTGGCGCGACTCAAGCGTGCTGCGTGCAATCTCCAATTCATAATCCTGCTCGCGCAGCGTGAGGTAGGCGGTGGCCAGGCTGGCGATGAGGCCGACCCGCACCATGCGGCGCGCCTCTTCCGTGCCGAGCAGGCGGGCTCGCGCGGCTTCGTTGGCGCGGCGGATTTTGCCCCAAAAATCGGCCTCGTACTGCAGGAGATCGATCCCGGCGTTGTGCTGCTGCACATCGAAGCCGATGGAAAAATCAAGCGCCCCCGAGCTGGCGTTGCTGATCTCGGTTTTATTGAAGTTGTACCCAGCGCCGATGTAGGGGAAAAAGGCGGAGCGGGCGACGGCGAGATCCGCCTGCGCCTGCAGCACGCGCGCGGCGGCCTCTTTCAAGTCGAGGTTGTTGGCCAGCGCCTCTTCAATCAGGCCGCGCAGCGCCGGATCCTGATACACCGAGCGCCAGTCGAGATCACCAAAGCTCGATCCACCACGCTTGCCGAAACGAAACGACTCTGGCTCCGCCAAGCCCGGCCGCTGATAATCCGGACCGACTGAGCAGGCGGCGAGGCTGAGTGAGATAATGGCGCTGGTGAAGACACGAAACTTCGGCATGATCGGGAGAGGAAGAACCTACGCACGGGTTGTCTCCCTGGTTGCTTGGCGTTTCGCGCCGCTGAGGCGCATCACCAGGGGGTAGTGAAGGAGGTCATCAAAATCGGCCGCAAGCGCAGACGCGCGCCTTCGATGGCGGCGTCGATGAAGCCGCGCCCGCGCCTCCACGTTCGCCACCACCCCTTTTCTCCGTGACCAAACCGCCGCCCACTTTTTCCCATCTGCGCGATAGCTCCGCCCCGCCCCCGCGTTTGAACCGCCACACTCATCCCGCCATGATGACTCTCCTCCGCAGCCTGCTCCTCGCCTTCGCCGGCGCCCTCAGCCTCCACGCCGCCGCCCCGCCAAACATCATCTTCATCCTCGCCGACGACCTCGGCTGGACCGACCTCGGCGTCCAGGGCTCCAAGTACTACGAGACCCCGAACCTCGACCAGCTCGCCGCCCAGGGCGTCCGCCTCACCAGCTACCACCACTGCCAAAACTGCGCCCCCACCCGCGCCGCCCTCATGTCCGGCCAATACGCCCCCCGCACCGGCACCTACACCGTCGGCGGCATCGACCGCTTCGACTGGAGCATGCGCCCGCTGCGCCCCGTTGACAACGTCACCAATCTCCCCCTCGACAAAATCACCCTCCCCCAGTCCCTCAAAAAAGCCGGCTACCACACCGCCATGTTCGGCAAATGGCACCTCGGCGAGGACGACGCCCACCATCCCTCCAAGCGCGGCTTTGACGAAGCCATCACCAGCTCAGGCAAGCACTTCCAATTCTCTACCAACCCCAAGGAAGACATTCCCGACGACCTCTACCTCGCCGACTACCTCACCGCCAAAGCCGAGGACTTCATCCGCCGCCACAAAGACGGCCCCTTCTTCCTCTACCTTCCCCACTTCGGCGTCCACTCCCCCTACCAGGCCAAGGAGGACCTCATCGCCAAATTCAAGGACAAGCCCGGCGTCGGCGGCCACAAAGACCCCGTCTATGCCGCCATGATCGCCTCCGTGGACGAAAGCGTCGGCCGCCTCATGGCCGTGCTCGACGAGCTCGACCTCACCAAAAACACCATCGTCATCTTCTCCAGCGACAACGGCGGCGTCGGCGGTTACGTCCGCGAAGGCATCGCCAAGGACGACAAAGGCGGCGTCACCGACAACACCCCCCTGCGCAGCGGCAAAGGCAGCCTCTACGAAGGCGGCACCCGCGTTCCCTTCATCGCCCGCTGGCCCGGCGTCACCCAACCCGGCTCCACCAGCGACGTCACCGCCATCCACGTCGACATCTACCCCACCCTCCTCGAGATCGCCCGCGCCCAGCCTCCTGCCGACTATCCGCTCGACGGTAAAAGCCTCGTCCCCTACCTCAGCGCCCCCAACGCCCCGCCCCCCGCCGGGCCCATCTTCCAGCACTTCCCCGGCTACCTCGGCATCGGCGGCGACCAATGGCGCACCACCCCGGTCAGCCTCATCCATGAGGGCGACTGGAAGCTCATGGAATTCCTCGAAGACAGCCGTCTCGAACTCTACCACCTCAAAGACGACATCGGCGAGCAGCACAACCTCGCCAGCCAGAAGCCGGAAAAGACCACCGAACTGCACGCCAAGTTGAAAGCCTGGCGCGAAGCCCTCAACGCCCCCATGCCCACCCCCAACGACGGCAAAACCCTCAGCAAACCCAAAGCCGGCAAAAAAGGCAAAGGCGGGAAAAAGGGCAAAGGCAAACAAGCCGCCGCCTGAGTCCAGGGAGAGGCGGTTCCCAACTGCCCGGCAAGCACTCTGGCTTGGAGCGCGTTTTACTGCCCCCTCCCGCATGCTTCCGCGCCTCCTGCTGCCGTTTTTCGCCGTCCTGCTCGCCCCGTCGTCACCGGCCGCGCCGCCGAACGTGCTGTTCATCGCCGTCGATGACCTGCGGCCGCAACTCGGTTGCTACGGGGACGACACCGCGCGCTCGCCGCACATCGACCGCCTCGCCGCCCGTGGCGTCGTTTTTGAGCGCGCCTACGTCCAGCAGGCCGTCTGCGGCCCCACCCGCGCCAGCCTGCTCTCCGGTCTGCGCCCGGACGCCACCGGTGTCACCGTCAACGCCACCCATCTGCGCGACCGCCTGCCGGACCTGCCGCTGCTGCCCGGCCACTTCAAAGCCCACGGCTACCACACCCTGGCGCTGGGGAAAATCCACCACTGGGACGAGGACGGCGCCGGCTCCTGGTCGGAACCGATCTGGCGCCCCTACGGCATGGGCCCCAGCACGCGCGAATACCTGCTGCCGGAGAATTGGGCGCGCGTCCGCCAGCTCCACCAAGCCGCCCTGCGCGCCGGCAAAAAAAAGCCGCCCGCGCTCGACACCATCAAGGGCCCCGCCACCGAAGCCGCGGACCTCGTCAACGATGTCTATCCCGACAGCCTCACCGCCGATGCCGCCGTGCAGGCGCTGAAGCGCTTGCAGGCCGGCAGCCAGCCGTTTTTCCTCGGCGTCGGTTTCATCAAACCGCACCTGCCCTTCGCCTGCCCGCAGAAATATTGGGACCTCTACGACCCCGCGAAATTGAGGCTCGCCGCCAACGACCAGCCGCCCGCCGGCATGCCGGAGATCGCCTTTCAGGACTCCGAGGAGATGCGCCAATACCACGGCACGCCGAAGCCGGGCCAGCCCTTCCCGGAGGAACACGCGCGGCATATGCTGCACGGTTACCTGGCCTGCGTCAGTTACATGGACGCACAGGTGGGCCGCCTGCTCGATGCGCTGGACGAGCTGGGCCTCAGCGACAGCACGGTGATCGTGCTCTGGGGCGACCACGGCTGGCATCTCGGCGAGCAGGGCATCTGGGGCAAGGCCACCAACTTCGAAAACGCCACCCGCGCGCCCTTGATCATCGCCGCGCCGGGCGTGGCACAGGCCGGCGGCAAAGCGCGCGGTTTCGCGGAGTTCATCGACATCTACCCCACGCTGGCCGAGCTGGGCGGGCTGCCTTTGCCCGGCCACCTGCACGGCCAGAGCCTGGTGCCGCAGTTGAAAAACCCCGCCGCGCCCGGCAAAGCCGCCGCCTTCAGCCAGTTCGAGCGCCCCGGCCAGATCACCGGCTACTCCATCCGCACCGAGCGCTGGCGCTACACCGAGTGGCTGCAACCCGGCGGCCAGCGTCTGGCGGAGGAACTCTACGACCACGACGCCGACCCCGCCGAGACCCGCAACCTCGCCGCCGACAACGCGCAACAAACCACCGTGAACCACCTGCGCCAGCAACTGCAAACCCAGCGCGCATCGATTTCCAAACTTCCTGAATGAACCGCCGCCACTTTCTCCACACCACCGCCGCTGCCGCCGCCGCGCCGCTGCTGTCATCTGCCGCGCCACGCCCGCGGGCGCCCTTCCGCGTGCTGTACAGCAACGACATCACCAACATCACCAGTTGCGTCAGCCCCTTTCACCAGGCGCGCCAGCCTTTCACCCAGGAGATGCTCGAAGCAACAGTGGACGAGGTGGACGGCCTGGTGGACGCGCACCTGCTGCAGCCCGGCCTCGGGGTGGTGCCGATGTGGCCGAGCAAGGTCATCGACCTGAAGGCGCACTTCGACTGGGTGCGCCAGCGCTACGGTACCGGGCCGGATTCCTTCAGCAACTTCACCCTGCGCGGCGGCGATCTGGTGCAGATTTTCATCGACCGCTGCCGCCTGCGCGGCCAGGCGCCCTTCATTTCCCTCCGCCTCAACGACGCGCACCACAAGGAGTTCGTGGACCCGAAGCCGGGTGACAAACCGGGCAGCAGCATCGGCATGAGCGTGACGCGCTGGTATGCCGAGCATCCGGAACTCCGCCTCGTGCCCGGCTCGGAGCGCGGCACGGACCGGGTGCTGAACTGGGCCGTGCCGGAGGTGCGCGCGCAGAAGTTCGCGCTCATCGAGGAGCTGTGCCAGAATTACGACCTCGATGGCCTGGAGCTGGATTTCCTGCGCACCTACAGCTACTTCCGCCTGGAGGAGACCCCGCTGGAGCAGCGCCGCGCCATCATGACGGCCTTTGTCAAAGACGTGCGCGCCCTGCTCGACCGCACCGCGCGCGCAGGCAAACGCCGCTGGCTCTGCGCCCGCGTGCCGGCTTACCTGGAGGCGCTCGACGTGCTCGGGCTCGATCTCGCCGCGCTCCACGCCGCCGGCCTGGACCTGGTCAACGCCTCCGCGCATTACTTCACCACGCAGCAGCATCACCTCGACGCGATCCGCCGCCGGGTGCCGGACGCGACGCTCTACTTCGAGCTTTGCCACACGCTGTTCAAAGGCGCGAAGGTGCAGACCGGTTACGATGTCTTCCCCTACCGCCGCGCCACCCGCGAGCACCTGCAAACCAGCGCCCACCTCGCTTACGCGCGCGGCGCGGACGGCATCAGCCTCTTCAACTTCGCCTACTACCGCGAGCACGGCCAAGGCGAGGGCCGCGGCAGCTTTGGCGAGCCGCCCTTTGCCGCGCTGAAGGAGCTAGCCGATCCAAAAGCGCTGGCGAAGCAGCCGCAGCATTGGTTCATCGCCCCCGGCTGGCGCGCGCCCGGCATGAAGCCGCTGCCGGTGCCGCGTGTTTTGCAGCCCGGCAAGGCGGCCGCCTTCAATTTCCAGCTCGCCGCGCCCGCTGGCGGCTGGAAAACCGCCGGCCGCCTGCGGGTGCAGTTTGAAGACGCCCCCGGCGCGGGCGAGTGGCAGGGCACGCTCAACGGCGAAGCGCTCACCGCCACCGCCGATGTCAGCGAGCCCTATCCGGTGGCTTTTCCCTCGATGATGGGCACCCCCGAAACGCTCCGCGCCTGGACGGTCCCTGCCGCGCTGCTGCGCGATGGCGTGAACCAATTCGAGTTGATCCGCGCAGAGGGCGCCAGGGCCACCGCCCTGTTTCTCGATCTCGCCGTCGCCGCCACCTAGTGGTCAGCGAATCGCGAAATCCTTCGCCGCGAAAGCGCCTTTGCCGAACCGGCCCAGCGCCTTCAGCAGCAGCTTGCTGTAAAAGCGCGAGGTGTAAGCCCCGGACGCCATGCCCGCCAGGTTCCGGGAGATGTGGCGCTCGATCATCGCCGCCGGTTTGCCAGGATGCCTGGCCGACATCGCCAGGCCGCTTTTGTAGATCGCAAAAATGCGCCCGTCGTAGAAGTAGTCAATGAGCGACTGCCAGTCGCGCAGAGACTTCGCGAACCACGCCTCATAACTGCGCAACCCGTCCTCCAAACTGCCATTGACGCCGCCCCGGGCTGGCAGGCGCTTGGCGAGTTCAAACGCGGACAGCATCGCCATGCACAAGCCGGGCGAGAGCATGGGATCCACGAAACCGAAGGCATCTCCCACCGCCGCCCAGCCGGGGCCGTAAGCGCGCTCGGAGGTGAGCTGGTAATTCGCATACGTCGCCAGGTTCGACACCCGCCGCCGGCCGCGGCAGGTCAGCGAGAGCCTCGGATCCGCATCGATCAGGCCCTCCAACTGCGCCTCCCCCGTGCTGCCGTAGCGCTGCGCGTCGGTTTTGTCGATCACCACCCCCACGCTCAGCCGCTGGTTTGGCAGCGGGATCTGCCAGCTCCAGCCCTCGCGCATTCGTCCGATGATCACCTGGCCGGCCGGCTGCGGGATCTCGCAACCTTCGTAGTGCGCGAAATGCGCCACATCCACCCGCCTGCCCTTCACCGCCTTCAATCCCAGGTGCTTCGCCAGCAAACGCCGCCGCCCGCTCGCATCGACCAAAAAATCCGGCTGCTCACCCTGCCACTCCGGGATCGCCGCCAGCGTCGCCGCGTCCAGTGCCACCTCCCTGCCGTCCCCGCCCGTCGTCAATCCCGCCGTCAGCGAAACCAGGCGCGCCCCGCTGCGTTTGGCCGTCTCTTGAATCAGGGCGTCAAACGGCTGCCGCGGCACATTGTAGCTGTAGGTCGGCAGCACGCCGCGCACCGCTTCGAAGGACAGCTCAAAGGCAGCCGCCTCGTCAATGGTGAAGGTGACCCCGGGCTTGTGCACCCCCAGCGCCCGCACCTCATCCTCAATTCCCAGCGCGCGAAACACCTCGACCAGCATCGGCACCAGCGACTCGCCCACGATCAACTCCGGCCGTTTGCCGTCGTCCAGTACCATCACCGACGCCCCGTTGCGCGCCAGCAGCGCCGCCGCCGTGCATCCCGCCGGTCCTGCCCCGATCACCGCCACTCGCGTCGCTTGCTCACGATTCATCATTCAAAATGCCGAAGTCTTCTTCGCCATTCAAGCCGTTGAACCCCGCCGCGGCAATTGCCGATTGCACGAAAGCGGCCGCCGGCAAATGCATATTGCACGCGCGAAACACCCGGCAGCGAAGTCACGACACGTGCGAATCCTTGCAGCAACTGGCATCCGAACCCGCCTGCCGCGTTGGCATGCCCACTGCGCAAAGGCCGGGAGTTTGGGCGGGAAATCCCCCGCACCAAATCCCATTCACACACAATTCCAACCATGAAAACCAAGTCCGAAACCAACCCCTTGCTCAACCTGCTCGTCGAACAACTGTCCGACGCCTATTACGCCGAGAAGCAGCTCGTCAAAGCCCTGCCCAAAATGGCCAAGGCTGCCAAACACACCGAACTGCAATCCGCCTTCAACGATCACCTTGAAGAAACCAAAAACCAAGTGACCCGATTGGAGGAAGCCTTCACCGCTCTGGGCCACAAAGCCAGGTCGAAGAAATGCCCCGCCATCGACGGCATCATCAAGGAGGCGGAGGAGCTGGCTGATGAATTCAAGGATTCACCCGCCGGAGACGCCGCTTTGATCCTCGCCGGGCAGAAGGCCGAGCACTACGAGATCGCCACTTACGGCACCATGGTCGCCTTCGCCGAACTCTTGGGCGAGGAGAAAGTCGCCGATCTCCTCAGCGAGACGCTGGAGGAGGAGAAAGCCGCCAATCGAGGTCTCACTGACGTGGCTGAGAGCAACTGCAACGAGGAAGCCCTGGTCGCCGAGGAAGCCTGAAGCCGCCGCCTCATGCGATGGCGTTCCGGTGGAATTCGTATACTCAAACCGGCTGGTCGCCGAGGAAGCCTGAAGCCGCCGCCTCATGAGCCCCGTCCTGCCAGCCATCGGCAGGGCGGGGTTTTTTTGCGGGCAAAAAACATCGTTGCTGACAAAATAGGGTTCATCCGGGAAGTGGGTGCGTTTCAGGCTGCCGGTGGGAACCGGTCTGGAGCCAAGCTTGGCGCGACAGCGTCCTGGACTGCGGCGGTCCTCCGCCGCTTTCGTGCGGCTCAACCCGGTTGCGGCACCTGCCTGCCAAAATCCCCGTCCTCAAAAGCTCCAGAGCCGAGCGGAGCGAGACAGCCAGCCGCAGGCTGCTCCGCAACCAATTGCCCCGTTTCACGGGCATCGCTTGTCAAGTATTGACCCCTGATCCTTTCTTTGCTGACCCTTTCTTTGCAAGCCCGGCATCCCCTGGGAATGACGGTAGAAAAATCTTGGCAAGACAGAGAGGGAAGGCTATTTTCTAGGACGTTAAACAAAATTCGCCATGAAATCCGCTGCCACGCCCCGTAATGGGAAGACCTCCCAGGTCTTGCTCGTCTGCGCGACCCTTGCGCTCTGCTTTGATTCCGCCCATGCCCAGGAGCAGCCCAATGGGTTTACCCTCACCCTGACCAAGGTTGACGGGCGCAAGATGCACCTTGAACCCAGCCTCAACAGGCTCATATCCGATGACTCCACCGCCAGCAAGGACCCCCTGCGCACCGTTTACGAGGATCTAAAGTTTCTGTCAACGGGCGTCACCATGAATGCCCCCGACAGCGTGGCGAGGGAAAACGAACTCCTCTTCGGCGCGCCGCTGCGCACCGGCCCCGCTTGGCTGCGCTTCATCGGCGAGCGCGTCCAAGTCATCAGCGGCGACGACCTCTACCCCGGCTTCTTTCGCGACCGCTTTAAGGATGCGGGTTACCGAAACTCAGCATATGACTTGGATGACAATCAGAGGCTTGCATTGACTCGGGATTTTGTTGATGAAGATGGGCGACTTAGAGATTCATATGTAAATGAAAATATTACAAATCCTATTGCATCGAATGTCACAAATGGTCTCTTCGCATATACATTAGTGCGTAGAGCATTCCAGGACTACTACCCTGAACCCGCTCTCCAATTTCGGGCCTACTTTCATGCTGAGAAGAATCAAAACGGGGTCGTTCTACTGACTCGTGATTTTTTTAGGCATAATGCAAACCATTACTTGGAGGCATTGCCGTTCACCCCCCCCCAGCCCTCGGTGAATCACCAAACGCTGGCAGCGACTTCCTCACTAAAGCCGCTGCAACGGTACGATTGACCATATCGGAAGGGCAGCGGGATGAGCAACTTGAACTCCTCAATCGAATCCTCAGGCTATCGGTTCTTGTGCATGAGGCAAGACATAGCGATTTCTGCTCAGAGACTAGACAGTTTTTCTCCCATGTTGACGCCCCTGAAGGGCACCCTTTCAGGAGGCGTGCAGAGAAATATTGGAGAGGCTGTTGTGACCCATGCTCTAATGGCGCCTGCGGGGCGGAGTTGCAATTCCTAAAATCCGTCGTTTACAGCACACCCCCCGTCCTCGCAGAAAACGGCGCCAAGGCACTCCTCGAATACATGAAAGAAAAGGTGGCGCCAGCGATTTTGCCCGAGGAGAATAATCATCCATGGAGTGACACCCTCCGCGACCCAAAGCGCATGGTGATTTTCGGCACGGGCGCGGCGATTAATGATAGATAGGGCGCTGCCGCCCCAGGGCTTGCGTATGAAAAAGCTATCGGGAACCCGTTGAGCGCCGCGGCAAGCGTTCGTTGTTCACGCTTGAGCGTGACCTCACACGGCCTGACGCCCCCCCCAATCAAGCTGAAGCTTGAACAACATACTGGCCCTCTGCTGCCGCCCCCTCCTGTTCGTCCCCCCAAATAGCTCTCTTCCGTGGGCCGCTGCGGGGAGTCATTGTGGCGACCGGCGGAGTGGGACGGCTGCAATGCTCCGCGCCCCCCTCCGCCCGCGAAAGCATGGGCGGGAATACAATCCCGCCCTCCGGTGCTCCGCGCCGCCTCCGCCCGTGAAAAAATGGGCGCGAACAGAGCCCCGCCCTCCTGCCGGCGCGCAGGCCTCCGAGTCCGCGGCACGTCACCAGCCCAAACCGCGTCCCGCACGTTCCTCCCGCTCCACTGCGGCCGGCCGATTTCCACCCAGCCCTCTCAGAAGTCATCTCCAGTAACCTGACAAATCTCATTCTGGTGAGGGGGCCATGCACATCAGCTTGTGTTTGTCCGATCTCAAAGCAAGTCAGCAGAACCGCTGATTGCCTCAACCGCTCTGGTGAGTCCCTGTTGTTTGAGGGTTTCGAGATATTCCGCCGGCGACTTTGGCGGGTTTTTGAGGCTCGTCCGATGGTCTTTCATCGCCGCGAGAACAGACGCGATGCTGCCTTCAATCAATGCGCAGACGATCTGGTCGGGCGTTTGAACCTCGATGCCGTGTTGCCTCACGACCTTCTTCGGGAAATCCGCAAGGTTCCATGTGATGATGGCATCCGCCCCCGCTTCGATGCCTGCCGCCAGCACATGGCGATCATCCGCGTCCGGCAGGGTCAGACTTTCAATATGCTCCTCGTAGCCTGTCACCAAGCAGTCTCCGCCATGTTCATCCATGAGACGCCGCGTGCGTTCAAGCTGCTCGCGAGTCAGGTCTGGCCGGTCTTTGAGCACGTTGCGCATCCATTCGTCATGGATGTACTCCGACCATTTGGGTTGCATCAACTCATGCACCGCCAGCCACATCATCAGGCTACGCAACGCGGCCGGATACAGGACACAGGCGTCCAAAACGACAATGGGACAGCTTGGAATCACTCTCCCAAGTTGAGCCGCTGACCCTCCGCTGCAAGCTCCTCCAGCACTTTCATTCTCGCGGCTTTCTCCCGTTGCTTGTAGGCCAAAACATCCTCGATCCTCACCCGGCGTTGGACGCCGACCTTCCGGGAAGGGATGGCCCTGGCATCGAGCAGCTTGACCAAGTATGGCCGCGATACCTTGAGAATATCCGCCGCTTCCTGCGTCCCGATTTCATCATCGACAGGCATCACCGCCACCGGATGCCCTTCCGCCATGAACTTCAAGCAATCCTGAACGATCCTGCCGAGATAACTTCCCGCGGGAACATTGTTCCCATTGATTTGAAGGTTCAGCGCAGCCTTGCCTCCGGCTGAGTTCGCTGACGCGCGCGCAAAGGCGATGTCCTTCCGGCTCAAGTGTTTGGATGGTGGTTCTACAACTGGCATGGCTTTGCCTCCTGAAATTCAGTCTGGCACATGCGCGAAACGAGCGCAACAGACGAAATACACGAAACGACAATTGCGGCCATTGCTTCGAGCACGCCAGCGGATCGAAAGGCAACAGCGGCTCCGCTCCGCCTCCGCCCACAAAAGAATGGGCGGGAATATAATCCCGCCCTCCGCGAAGGACGAGCGTGGACCGCTTTCGCTGGAAACGTCGAAACGGGGTCAGGCTGCAATTTCTTGACAGGGGAAACGGGGTCAGGCTGCAAAAATTTGACAAATGACACTTGAATGAAGATTGC
>CAZKMS010000104.1:0-20770 GCA_964553805.1 uncultured Verrucomicrobiaceae bacterium | reverse complement strand
TGCGTGCACGCCATCACCGACGGGCGCGACACCTCGCCCACCGGCGGCGCGGCCTACCTGGCGAAGCTGGAAAAAGACCTCGAAGGCAGCGGCGCGCGCATCGTCACGGTCATCGGCCGCTACTTCGCCATGGACCGCGACAAACGCTGGGACCGCAACAAGCTGGCCTGGGACGCCATCGTGCTCGGTCGCGGTGAGAAGCGCGCGGACACGCCCTCCAGTGCCATTCAGGCCTGTTATGCCATTGAGCCGCGTGGGGACGAATTTTTGCCGCCGCTCATTTTTGACCTTGCAGCTCAGCAACGCATCCGTGATGGCGACGTGATTTTTTGGTTCAACTTCCGCGCCGACCGCGCCCGCCAGCTTTCCGAGGCCTTTCTCAAAACCGGCTTCGAGGGCTTCGACCGCGAGGTGCATCCGCTCACCAGTTACTACACGCTGACGGAGTATGACGCCACCTATGCCGGGCTCGGCGCCAAGGTCGTGTTTGGCCCGGCCAGCATGAAGAACATCCTCGGCGAGGTTCTTTCCAACGCTGGGCTGAAGCAACTGCGCAGCGCGGAGACGGAGAAGTATCCGCACGTCACCTTCTTCTTCAACGGCGGCATTGAGACGCCTTTCCCTGGCGAGGACCGCTACCTCGCCATCAGCCCGAAGGAAGTGCCCACCTACGATCACAAACCGCAGATGAGCGCGCCGGATGTCGCCTTTGAAGTGTGGCGTCGCCTGCCGGAATACGACGTGGTGATCATGAACTACGCCAACCCGGATATGGTCGGCCATACCGGTGTCGTCGAGGCGGGGGTGCATGCCTGCGAGACCATCGACCTCGGCGTGCGCTTGATCGTGGAAAGGACCCTGGCCCTCGGCGGTAAGTGCCTCATCACCGCCGACCACGGCAACTGCGAGCAGATGCGCAACGCCGACGGCAGCCCGCACACCGCGCACACCACCAACTTGGTGCACTGTGTTTACGTCGGAGCCGATCAGGATCAGGTGACCTTGCGCGACGGCATCCTCGCCGACATCGCGCCGACCCTGCTTGACATGCTTGGTGTGGCGAAGCCTGTGGAAATGACCGGCACCTCGCTCATCAGCAAGCGGGCTTGAAAAACCCGCCTCCCTTCATACAACTCATTTCGTCACCATGAGCCTCAGCTACTCCGACCTCGCCAAAATGATCGACCACAGCCTGCTGCATCCGACGATGACGGACGCGGAGCTGGAGGCCGGCTGCAAACTCGCCGCGCAATACCAAGCCGCTTCGGTTTGCATCAAACCCTACGCCGTGAGGCAGGCGGTGGAGTGGCTGCGCGGCTCCGGTGTTTTGGTCGGCTGCGTGATCGGCTTTCCGCATGGCAACAGCGCCACCGAGTCGAAGCGCTACGAGGCCGAGCTGGCCTGCAAGGATGGCGCCAGCGAGATCGACATGGTGATCAACATCGGCAAGGCGCTCAGTGGCGACTGGGATTACGTCGAGGCCGATGTGAGAGCCGTCTGCGACGAGGCGCATCAGCATGGCGCGAAGGTGAAGGTGATCTTTGAAAACGATTATCTTAGCGCGGGCGGCGCAGGTCTGAGCGGCGATGACTTCAAACGCAAGCTTTGCGAGATCTGCGAGCGCGCCGGCGCGGATTGGGTGAAGACCAGCACCGGTTACGGCTTTGTGAAACAACCCGACGGCAGCTACAACTACAAGGGCGCCACCGAGCATGACTTGAAGCTCATGCGCGCCTCCTGCAGCCCGGCGGTGCAAGTCAAGGCCGCAGGCGGCGTGCGTGATCTCGACGGCCTCATCAAGGTGCGCGAACTCGGCGGCACCCGCTGCGGCGCCACTGCCACCGCGGCGATGATGGACGAGTTTCGCCGGCGCGAAGCGGCGGGGGAAACGGCTGCTGCCGCGGGTCAGATTGGCGCTGGCGGTTACTGATTTGGAGGCGCCGGAGATTCCGCGATAGGGCGGGCGGCTTGCGGCTGTATGCTTGGTCGCGTCTTGATGGCCGCCCTCCGCATGAAGCCTCTCCCGACTCTCTTTTTTCTGCTCGCATTCGCCACTTCGGCAGCGGCGGCTCATTGGTCCTTCGATGAGCCAGGCGGCCCGGGTTTGTTGCCGCATGGCGAAGTCAAATCCGTGGCAGGCGTGCGGGATCAGGCCGCGTCCTTCGAGGGGCTCAGCCTGCTTGAAGTCAAAGACTCCGCTGCATTGGGTCATGACTTCGAAGGCTTTACTCTCACGCTTTGGGCCAACTCTTACGCGGTCAGTGGCGAGCAGCGCTTGATTGTTGGCAAAAACGTTTATTCAGCGAATCAGCGCGAGTGGGGACTGATGCTGGATCGGGACGGCAAGTTCCGGCTCTACGTCTGGCAGGATGGCTGGAAGACCGTGGCCGCAAAGAGCGCGCCGCGCCCAGGCCACTGGCATCACCTCGCTGTGGTGATGCGCAAGAACGAAGCACAGCTCTGGAGTGATGGCGCGCTGGCGGGCACGCTCGCGTTGAACAAACCCGTGCCAAAGACAAAAGCACCGCTCACCTTCGGCGGCATTCGCGATGGCGGCGTCTCGCGCCAGCAGTGGTTCGGCGCGTTGGACGAGGCGCGGCTGGAGCCGCGTGCGTTTTCAGCAGAAGAGATGCGCGCGCTTTACCAGCCCGTCACCGGCACGCTGCCCATTCCGAAACTCGCTCAGCCCGCGGTTGTGAAAGCGCCGCAGCCGCTGCCGTTCTGGACCAGCCAGGGTGAGCTGCATGCAAAGGAAGACCGCACCAGCCTCATCTTCGATGGCAAAAGCCCCGACCGCCTCGCCTGTGACACCACGCTGCGATTGATGCCGGACGGCTCCTGGGTGCATGTCATGCTCGGCGGTGGCGACAAGGAACCCGATCCGCGCAATCAGGTCTTCATCACGTGCAGCCAGGACGAAGGCAAAACCTGGACGCCCTTGCAGCCGCTCGACTTTGGATTTCCACGCGAGGGCGACACCGCCGCCATGGTGCCGAGCGAGCTCATGGTGCGCGACGGACGCTGCACGCTCTTCTTCGCCACCCACAACGGCAAGTTCAGTGGTTGGAAGGAATGGATGATCAGCAGCGATGACTCCTGCCGCACCTGGGGCAAACCGCAGCCCGCGCCGGGTCGCCTGCATGAGCGCACCTTCATTCGCAACCACATCGTCACGCGGGATGGCCGCATCCTGCTGCCGTTCCAGCATTACCTCGGCAGCCCCGGCCCGATCGACCCGCGCAACGGTGTACTCATCAGTGAAGACGGCGGCAAGACCTGGAGCGAGCACGGCGACATCCGCCTCAGCAAGGACGACCACTACCGCGGCTGGGCCGAGAACAACATCGTCGAACTCGCCGACGGCCGCATCGCCATGATCATTCGCGCCGACAAGCTCGGTGGCGTGCTTTATTACGCGGAGTCGGGCGACGGCGGTTTGACGTGGCCCGCGTTCGCCCGCAAAACCACCATCCCAAATCCCGGTTCAAAGGCCACGCTTCACAGCCTCGGCGGCGACAGCGTGGCGTTGCTGCACAATCCGAATCCGGGTGGCCGCTACCCGCTGTCGTTGTGGATCAGCTTCGATGGCATGAAGACCTGGCCCTATCAGCGCGTGCTGGTGGCGGAGTCGAGCAAAGGCCCGCGCAGCGCTCTGAACTACCCCGACGGCTTTGTCAGCGCCGACAAAAAGTGGCTCCACTTCGCCTTCGATGACGCGCGTTATCGTGCGGTGCGTGTCAGCGCTCGCTTGCCGGAGATCCCCGCGCTGTGGGATGACACCCAGCCGCTGCCCCAGGCCGCCGCTCTGCCAGTTATCGAGGACATGCGCTTCGCCGTCATCAAACCCTACGAGTTCAAAAAAGACGGCTACCGCTTCCTCCATGGTCTCGCGCTTTGCTTTCACAACGGCAGGCTCTACGCCAGCTTCGGTCACAACCAGGGCGGCGAAAACACCGACACCGAGGAGGCGCGCTACTGCGTCAGCGACGACCTCGGCCGCACCTGGAGCGCGGTGCAAACCATCGACGCCGGTGAGGAGCCCGGCCTCGCGGTGAGTCACGGCGCCTTCCTTTCGCACGCCAGCACCTTGTGGGCCTTCATGGGCTCGTATCGCGGCACGATGCAGGGCATTCACACCCGCGCTTACACCCTTGATGAAACAAGCGGCCGCTGGCTGCCAAAAGGCGTGGTCATTGAGGGTGGTTTCTGGCCGATGCAGGAGCCGGTGAAGATGGCGGATGGCAACTGGATCATGGCCGGCATCAGCGCGGGCGTTTACGATGAAAAGGGCACCCACCCAGCCGCCGTCGCCATCAGTCATGGCGACGACTTCACGCGCTGGGATCTCGTCGTCATTCCCCCCGCCGCCGGTTTGCCGATGTGGGGCGAGTCCACCATCATCGTCGAAGGCAGACGCATCACCAGCATCAGCCGCTATGGCGCCGAGGCGCGCGCCCTCGCCGCCACCAGCGAGGACTGCGGCCGCACCTGGAGCACAATGCAGCCCAGCAACCTGCCCATGGCCACCAGCAAACCCATCGCCGGTCTGCTCAGCAACGGCCAGCGCTACCTCATCTGCTCCACCAGCCAGGACGGCGGCAAACGCCGCGCACCGCTGACCATCGCGCTGTCGAAGCCGGGCGAGGCCGCATTCAGCAAAGTGGCCGTCATCCGCCGCGCCGAGTTCCCCGCCGGCCCGGGCGAGAGCCACGCCAGCGCCTCCCTCTCCTACCCCTACGCCATCGAGCACGACGGCCGCCTCTACATCGGTTACTCCAACAACGGCGGCAAAGTCGGCCGCGTCGGCGAAGGGCGCGAGCTTTGGAACAACAACAGCGCCGAGCTGGCCGTCATTCCGTTGGAGGCGCTGGCGAAGTAAAGGAGCGCGCCCCCGGTTCACTCATACCGCAACTGCGCCGTCACGTTGCAATCGCTGTCCGCCGTCACGCGCAGCCAGCGGGCCTGCACCGCGGGATCAAAAGAGAGTTTTGCCTCCTCATCCACCGCGACGGTGTGTTCTTTCCAAGTCACCCACAGCCCCGTGCCCGTGAGATCGAGTTCAATGCGAAAGGTCACGGGCTGGGTGTGCTCATGACTCAGCGTCAGCTCGCGCCGGTCATAACCCCAGAGCAAATACGGATCGCTCACCGCGCCTGCTTTGACCGGCGTTTCCAGCCACGGTCCGCCTTCGCCGCGCGGTTTGCCGAGCTTCCAGAGATCGTCGATGGCTCCCGCCCACAGCGCCGCCTTGCCGTCGCTGCTGCGCAGCAGGTGCTCATCCGCGGGCGCGTCAGGGTTGACGCCGCTCAGCAGCAACAAACCGCGATAGCCGCCGAAGTCCGTCACGCGCAGATCATGCGAGCAGACCGGACGGATCTTCGCAAAACCATCGGCATTCTCCGCGGGCAGTTCGAAAAAGGTGCCGCAGACGCTGAGCATGTCGCGCTCCGTCGCCACCTCGCGGCAGAGGCGCAGCTCGCCCGCCGCCGTCGCGGCGTCGTAGGCGGTTGAAGCGCGCGGCAGACGCCAGCGGCGGCCGCGGTCATCGATGATCAGCACACTCGCCGCATCCAGGGTGATGACATCGCGCGGAATCGCCACCTTTGAGCGCACCCACTTCTCCGTACCGGCACTGTCCACACGGTTCAGTTCCAGCTCGGCGCCCATCTCGTAATAACCCGCATCCGTGGCAAAGCTGAGCGTGCGTTTGTTTTCGCCACGCGGGCGGAAGACGCCTGTCTGCGCCTGCGCATCGCCAATGCGCGCCACACCGTCGAAGATCGCATCCGGCTCGCTGCCGCGCGTGTCGTCATTCGTCAGCATGATGACCACGCTGAAGTCCGCGCACGCCTTCTCCGCCTGCACCACCAGCCAGTCGTCCGTTGTCGTGATGTCCTCCCGCCGGGCCTTCCCGGTGGTGTGATCAATGTGCCACACGCTGCGGTGCTTCCAGCCGGCGACGAGAAACGGCTCCGCCTGCTGCCCAGCGCGCACCTTCTCATGCAGCCACACCGCGCCGCTCGCGTGCGCCGGGCCGAGGCGGTCCGGCGTCGCCGGCTCAGCGAACCACAGATTGCTCTGCGACTGCCCGATGCTGTCGATGCCGCCCTTCACGCTCCGTGTGTTGAGGAACTCCGACTTTGCGCTGTCATCGCAGCCGAAGACCAGCCGGTCGCCCCAGCGGCAAAAGTCGCCTATCACCTTCAAGTAGGCGCCGCGCGCGCGGATGCCGTTTGAGTTGGCCGCCGAAAAGCCGCGCGGAAAACGCCAGAACGCCCCGTGCATCGTCATCAGCAGATCCTCCTCCCCGATGTCCCGGATGCGCGGCCACTCCGTGTTCCAACCGTGTGCGCCATCGTAGCTGTGGCTCACCTTTGGCAGGCGGAAAGACCGCCATTCGCCGCCATCCAGCACCATCAGCAGCAGCGACTTCGCATCCCAGCCGACGCTCCACAGCGGCGCGTCCGGCGCGCTGCCATGGATGCCGCCCGGCCCCGTGACCTCCGTGAACTGATTCCGCCGCACCATCTTCCAATCACCCTCGCCGCGCCACTCCGCCAGCGCCCCGCTCGGGGTCGTCGGGTCCGTTTTCACCCGCGGATCGCGGTCCCCATTGTTCGCATAGATCAGCCGGCCCTGGGCCGAGTACAGGCCCTTGCCGTGGTAGCCCGGCAGCTCGGAGTTCAACTCGCTCAACGGCGTCTCCACCGCGAAGCCCTTCCTCACCGGATTGCCGTCGCGGATCAGGTTCTTCACCGCCAGCGAGCGCACATCCACCTCGTAGAGCCCCTCCTCCATCGTTGCGTAATAGATTTTGCCCGCCGCCTCCGTCAGGTGCCGCGCATTGCCCGTCAGGCGGCCCGGCATCACGCGCGGCGGAATGACCCGCACCCCGCGCTGCGCATCGATCACATACGGCCCGATGAAAAGCTGCTGCGACTCTTCGTGGATCAGGCGATTTGCCGGCGTGCCGCCCACGCTTTCCGGCCGCACGATTTGTTGCAGGTCCGGCGTGATTTCGTAGAGCTTGTCGCTCGACCCAAACGGCAGGTGCGGACCATACGTGATCACCCACAGCCGGTCCGCCCACGGCACCACCGCCCCCGTCCCGCACTCCCCCTCATCGTTAAACATCGCCAGCGACGGGTAGATCCCGCTGATCCCCCGCGGCGGCTCCCCGCGCAGCGGAGAAACAAAACCAAACGCCAGCAGAGCGAACAAAAGAGGTCGGGCTTTCATCCCGCCCAGCAAAGCCCGTCCCCCAGCGCTGCGCAAGCCACAGTTCCTTCGCTCCCCGCGTCCTCCTGGCCCGCTCTTGCTCATCCCTTCCTGCCGCTGCCCGGCTTATGATTTCGCAAGCCCGTGCGCAGGGTTGAGATGCTGGCGTTCGCTTTTCGCGCCAGCTTAGTTTGCCCTCGCCAATCGCTCCATGCTCACCGCGCGCACTTCGCCGTGGGTGTACCAGGTGGCGAAGCCGAGGGGGGCGCAGAGGGCGATGTCGCCGGTGCGGAGGCTGAGGTGGCGGCCTTTGATGGAGGTGTTGACGATGGGGCGGCCGTCCAGCCAGACGCGCAGGTCGTGGACGCGGACCTCGATGCGGAGGCGATACCAGCGGCCATCCTCGAACCGCAGCTCGCCGCGGGTGCTGTTTTCGGAGGCGTTGAGGTAGTCGATGTTGGAGATGCCAATGAGACCGCCGCCCCAGCCGCCGAGGACGAAGGAGACGCAGCGGTCGGGCGCGCCGACGGGGAAGGTGCAGGTGGCGAAAAAATCGCTGCCGGCGAGGCGGCGGGCTTCGAAGTGGAGGGCGTAGTCGATCCAGGGCAGGGCGAGCTGGTCCCAGTCCCCGGCAAAGCGGACGCCGGTCATGGGCTGGCCGGGGTGGAGGGTGAGGCTGGCGGGAGTGATCTCGACGCGGCCGCTGTCTGGCATGGCGGCGCTTTGCCAGTGCGGCAACAGGGCGGGGGAGAGCAGGTCAAAGGCGCGCGGTGGCGGTGGCGGCGCGGGTTTGCAGGCGCTGGCGGCGAGGGCGCTAACCAGGCCGAGAAAAACGCGCCGGCTCGGTGGCGTGCGGGTTTGCGGCGGCGGCATTTTTCGGCAGGGTGGGCGGGTGCCTGAGCTAACGCCTGAACGTCCGTCTCTGCAAGCGCGCCTCGCGCGGCTGTGGCGGCTGGCGGGGCTGCTGGCCGCGGGGGTGGTGGCGCTGGGCTGGCTGCTGCTGCAAGGCGTGGGGCAGGGGCATTACCTGGTGGCGCCGCTCTGTTACCTGCCGCTGGCCTGCGCGGGCTGGGTCTTGCTGTTGCTGGGGCTGCCGGGCTGGTGGTGGGGGCGGAAGCTGGGTCTGGCGCTGCTGCTGGGCGGGGTGGTGTATTTGCTGCTGCTGCTGGACTGGCGTCTGCCGGAGCGGGCGGTGCCGCCGGTGGATGGGTCGCGACCGGAGTTGCGGGCGGCGTTTGTGAACTGGGGCGATGTCGATGAGCCGGCCTGGGAGGCGTGGCTGAAGGCGGAGCAGCCGGATCTGGTGGCGCTGACGGATGTGCGCGAGCGCCACGGGATCGCGCCGGGGGCGGCGGCGGTGGCCGGGCTGCCGCATGTTTTGAAGGTGGGGGAGCATGTGCTGGCCAGCCGGTATCCCTTCAGCGGCGGGGTGGTGGCGCGGCCGGCGCTGGCGCAGGGAAAACCGGTGCACTACCTGCCGGCAGCGCGGTTTCAGGTGGATGCGCCGGGAGGGCCGGTGGCGGTCTATGTGGTGCATTTGCGCTCACCGCGCGATGCGCTGCGCAAGTATGGCGAGGCGAAGTTTTGGCGCTGGACCTGGTCGGGCTTGCCGCCGGGTGTGCATGAGGGCAACACGCTGGATTTCTACTGGCGGGAGCAGGAGGCGGTGCTGACGGCTCTGCTGGCGCAAATGCGGGCGGAAACGCTGCCGACACTGGTGCTGGGGGATTGGAACCTGCCGGACTTCGGGCCGCGCTACCGGGAGCTGACACGGGATTTCCTCGACGCGCACCGGCAGGCAGGCAGCGGCTACGGCCACACCTTCCCCGGCGATGTGAAGCTGTCCGCGGCCTTCAACCGGCCCTGGATGCGGATCGACTACGCGCTGGCGGATCGCCGCCATTGGCAGGTACTGGAATGCCGGGTGCAGGCGGAAGCCGGCGGCTCGCAGCATCGCGGCCTGCTGGCGCGGTGGCGACGGGAAAGGTAACCTTAAAGCAGGCTACGCTTTCCAAGCCGGCACGCTGCGCGCGAGCCGCCACATGAGGCGGTCGAGCACGGTGCCGGTGCTGGGTTCGGACGGATCGGCGTCGCGCCGGCGGGTGTTCGCCAACGCCGCCCAAGACAAGCCGCTTTGGGTGCGCACAGCCAGGGTGGAGGTGCCGGGCAGGCTGCCGCCGTGCCACCAGTTTGGCTGCTTGTTGACGCTCCAGCCACGCGCGTAGCCGGGATTGACGGCGCCCGGCGCGGTCATGGCGCGCACGCTTTCCGCCGACAGCAGGTCCGGCTTGTCCGGAAAGCCGTCCACCTGAACGAGCAATCGCACCAAGTCCTGCGCGGTGGCCAGCCAGCCGCCGTGCGCGTCCATGCGCCGGACATTCATGCTGGCCCGGTAGGGGTCCTCGTTTTTTTGGCCGTAATACACGACCTCGCGCGACTGACGGCCGTCGCGGCCGTTTTCCGCCAGTCGCATGGCCAGCGCGCCGCAGGGCTTCAGAACGTGTTTGCGCACCTGCTGCTCGTAGGTTTCACCGGTGACAGCTTCAATGACACGGCCAAGCAGGCAGTAGCCGAAGTTCGAGTACGCGTAGGCGGTGCCCGGCGTGTTTTCGAGCGGGATCGTTTTGAGCGTCCACTCGATGAGTTCGGCCTGCGTCATCGCGGGCTGTTGGAACATGGGATCGTTGCTCTTGTTGCCCCAGCCGCCGGCGGTGTGAGTGAGCAGATGCTCGAGGGTGAGGCGGCGCAAATCGTCGCCCTTTACCGCGAACTCCGGCAGCCGGCCTTCCGGTCCAAAGACGAGATCCGCTGGACTCAGGCTGCCCTGCTCGAAAAGCCGGTGCAGGGCGACGGAAGTGACCGGTTTGGAAACGCTGGCGATGCGGAAAAGATGGTCGCTCGTGACCTCTTCACCGGCCTCCCGGTCGGCCCAGCCGAGCGCGAGCGTGTGAGCCAGCTTTCCGCGATGCGCAATCGCCACGGACAAACCGGGGATGCCATGCCGCTCCATCGCCTCACGCGCCAGCTTTTCCATCGCCGCCGCCTCAGCCGGCGTAGGCGGAATCGCGGCCACTTCCGCCGACGGCAGACGCGGCGCGGCCAGGCTGAGAGCAAGACCTTGCAGGCAACGGCGGCGGGAGCATGTTTTCATGGCGGGAACCTAAACGGTTCAGCCGGCGCGGGAATAGTCGCAATCCAAGGCGCAACGAAATTTGCTCGCCTGGCGCCCTCCGCGTCTCGTCGATTGCCCGCAGGGCTGCTACCGCTCCAGCAACTCCGCCGCCTGGATCGCCGTCAAGCCCCGCCGCGCCGTCACCCACGACTCCCAGCTTGCCGCGTCGTAGAACAATCGCTTGTTGCTCATCGCCTTCGCGGCCGCGGCGCGGGCCTTCCCGCTGGCGATGCCATCGATCCACGCACCTGCCTTTTCCGAGGGAATGAAGCCCCAACCTTCCAGCAGTCCCACCGCTGCCCAATCCCGCTCCGCGGAACCCCCCGGCAGTGAGTCCAGCCACGCGCCTGTCTGGGCGGGATCGCTTTGATACCAAGCCTTGCCCAGCGCCTGAAACACCTCCGCTCCCTGCTGATCCGGCAGCAGATTGAGCAGCATCTCCGCCCGCTCCACTTCAAAATCTCCCGCCGCCTGCCGCGCCAGTTGGGTGAGCAGCTTCCAGCGGTGCTCCCCGTCGGGCAGCCTCGCCGCCAGCGCGTCCGCCTCGGCAACCGGCACCGTCCACCACGTCTCGATCAGCGCCAATCCAGCCGCCACATCCGCCGCGTAGGCGGAGCCCAGCAGTTGGTGCAGTGTCCCATGTCCTGTCTCTTCGAGCAAGGGGTCCAGCGTCGCGTTCCACAAGCGCGCCCTGAGCGGCGGCGGTTGCACCCGGCCGAATCGCTCCGCCACGGCCATGGCATCCTTTTTCATCGCCGCAGTCATTGCCTCCGACCACCCGATGTCGATTTCTCGCTTGCTCACCCCTCCCAAGGCTTCGATAAAAGCCACATAATCCCTCCAATCTTCCGCGGAAAACTTCGCTCCTGCGGATCGTGTCAGCCATTGAAACAGTTGGTCATTTTTTAACTCAGCCAGGAGCGGAACCACCTCCAGCAGCTGATCCTTCTCCACCTTGGCCAGCAAAGCCGGCGCCACCTGCCAGCCGCCCAACAACCCAAGCCGGTCTTGCGAATCCGCAAACCGCATGGCCCCGGCCAAGTCCGTCGCAGCCCACTCTTTGAAGAACGGCCCGATGATTGCCCAATCGCTCGAACCGCCCAGATCGCGGAATCGCCGCCAAGCCTCGCCTGGATCACGCTTCGCCATGACTGCCAGCACGATGCCCAGGGCCTCCGCATAATCCTTTCCGGCCTGATCCCCTTTTTCCTTCTTCAAAGATGCGGCAAAGGCCAGCGCCCCCTCGAAATCTCCCGCTGCCCAAAGCCTCAGCCGGGCGCGCAGAGCTTCGTCGTTGGCGAAGGATTTTCCTTCCCGCAATAACCGCCGCATCGCCTCCGCTGCCGACTCCCGTGGCGGTCGCGAATCAACCGCATCAACAGCCACGGTCTTTTTACCGGCTGCCGGCATTTCCACGGAGAGGCTGCCTGCGCCCCACCAAGCCGCGCTCCCCCAGCCCGCGGCCAGGGCCAGCGCGCCGCAAAGTCCATGCCCCAGCCACGCCTTCATCTTGCGGTTGCGTATCGGGCTGTCCATTGTCCGTCCGGCTGAAAAAAACCGCCCGCGCTTCCGTTCGCCGCCGCATCCTCCACCAGCGCCCGATCCACATGCCCCAGGTGCGGCAGCCAGCGCTCCAGTTCCGCCGACGACCGCTGCCGCAGCCGCACCGCGATCGTCTGCGCCGCTGCCCGCCGCGCCTCATCGCTCGCAAACTGCGGCAGCATCTCCAGAGCACGCGCCGGATTTTGGGCCGCCGCTTCCGCCAGCACGCCCCTCAGCGGCCAGTCCCGATCCCGGCCCGCCGTTAGCGATGCCGCCCATTGCCGCGCCGCCGCCTCGTCCTGAGCCGCCCACTGCCGTGCCACGACCAGCAGCGCCCTTTGCCGATGCTCCTCCGACGAGATCGCCGCTGCCACCCGCACCGCCTCCTGCGGCCGCCGTTCCTTTGCCATCGCTTCCGCCACGGCCGCCTCGATTCGCTGCCTCTCCTCGTCGCCAAGCGGCAGCCGCAGCATCGCTTCCCGCATTTTGGGCGGGATGGACGCAACCTGCCCCGCCAAGCGCTCCACCACGAATTCACGATCCAGCGCGTCCGCCTCGGCCAACAAACGCGGTACTGCCTGGGCCAGAGTTTCCCCATGACCCCAGTACACGGAGTTCACCCCTAAAAGATTGCGCCGTAGCGCTGCGTCGGGTTCCGCCAAAATGGCAGCCAAAGCCGCGCCCGCATCGCGCGGGAACCATTCGTCGAAAATGGAGAACAAATGCTCCATGGTACCGTCGCCAGCAAAGCGCCGCCGGTACCAGTCCCACACCGCCGCGGGGTCCTCTCTGGATTTTGTCGCCAGCGCCTGCCGCAACAAAACATGAGTCGCCATGGGATTTCCGAGTTCTCCCAACAGCAGCGCGATTTCATCCAGCGTCAATCCTTCCGCCGCCGCCACCGCCGCCCAAGCGCGCAAGTTGTGATCCCCGCGCATCTCCGGATGCGTGAACGCCGCCAAAGCCGCGGCCCAAGGATTGTGCGCGCCCCATATCTCCATCATTTTTGTTGTTATGCTGCTGCGATGCTCGCGAGAAGGCAGGTCCCTCAGCCAAGCCAGAGCACCCTCCAAATCCGTCCGTGCCAAAACGCCAAGGGTGGCCCCCGCAAACTGCGCCCAACAGCCCGGACCATTGGCGCGTTCCAACGCGGCGAAGGCCCCGCCCAAATCCCGTTCCGCCCACGCCGCATACACCGCGTCCACACCGGAGATGCTGGATGTCCCGCCGGCTTCCATCTTGCATCCGAACCGAATCGCCCATTCAACCAGCTCCCGCATCTCCTCATCCGAGCGCGTTCTCAGAGCCGCCAGCATCGCGTCCAAATCGTCGGTCTTGAGAGTGCGATACCACTTGGCCAACTCCGGGGAAAGTTCCCCCTGCTTTTGTTTCCCCTTCGTCTGCTTTCCTTTGGCCGGCGCCTGTGACGGCGTCGCTGACGCCTTTTTCTTGGATGCCTGCACGGCTGCTACGCTGGCGCTCTCGTTTTGAGCCGCTGTCCCCAGCGCCGCCTCAGCCCGTTGCCCGATCGCGCGCGGCCAGCCGCAAGCAACGCCCACGGCAAAGCAAGCCAACGCCAACACCAAACGAAACCTCATGGCCTTGAAAGCTAAGGCAAACCCACTCCGCCGCGCAAGAATAGAATCAAAACCTCATAGTAGGAACAACCAAGTCTCCGTTCAATCCTCAGCGGACGCGCAATAAACCCGCGGCAGGCGCTCGTT
The DNA here is from genome assembly GCA_964553805.1 of uncultured Verrucomicrobiaceae bacterium. Classification (GTDB taxonomy): domain Bacteria; phylum Verrucomicrobiota; class Verrucomicrobiia; order Verrucomicrobiales; family Verrucomicrobiaceae; genus JAGRPD01. The sequence continues at coordinate 7,114 of CAZKMS010000104.1, read as the reverse complement.
GAGGTGGGTGAGCACTTCGTAGGGGATGGTGCCGGCGAGGGTGGCGAGTTCGCCGGCGCTGATGTGCTCGCCGTTTTGTGAGCCGATGAGCACGACTTCGTCGCCGTTGAAGGCGGTGCCGTTGGGGCCGGGATCGACCATGATTTGGTCCATGCAGACGCGGCCGGCAAGTGGGGCGGCAACCCGTTGCTGAAGAATGAGTGCCCATTCTTGTATTGCCATTGATCGCAGCGGTATTACCCTTGGGGGTGAAGACGATCACCATCAAGCTGCCCGAGTTCCTCGATGCCTCGTTGGACGCCGCCGCGCGCAGCCGAAAGCAGAGCAAGTCGGCCTTGGTTCGTGATCTGCTGCTGCAAGCCTTGCCGGAGAATGAGAGCGCCCAGGGCAGGCAAAGCGTCCGCCCGTCCCTCCATGACCGTCTCCTCAAGTATCAAGGCGCGGGACCCACTGGAATCACCGATCTGGCCTCCAACGCCAAGCATCTTGCCGGCTATGGCCGCTAAACAGAATGTTCTGCTCGATACGGGCCCTCTGGTGGCCTGGCTGGCGGAGGACGAGCAGCATCACAAGTGGACGGTGGACCAGTTCAAGCGCCTGGATGGCGCCCTGATCACCTGTGAACCCGTCATCAGCGAGGCTTGGTTCCTGCTGCGGAACCAGGCGAGGCATCTTGCACGCTTGCGCGCCATGCTGGCGGACGGGGTCTTCGATCTCTCCTTCCATCTTGAGGATGAAGCCACCGCAGTCAGCCGGATGATGGAGCGCTTTCATGATGTGCCAATGTCACTGGCCGACGCCTGTCTGGTCAGACTTTCGGAATTGAATCCCAAACTGCCTCTGCTGACGCTTGATTCTGATTTCAAAATTTATCGCCGGCACAGTCGCCAGTTGATTCCGGTTTTATGCCCCGGTTGAGGGCACGGAAAGACGGCGAGGCGGGTGGGAGTGGACTCGCGGCCGGCGGCCGATGACTTCACTCCTGGCTGGCGGATCGGTACACCCGCGGCAGGCGCTCGTTGAGGTGGGTGAGGACTTCGTAGGGGATGGTGCCGGCGAGGGTGGCGAGTTCGCCGGCGCTGATGTGCTCGCCGTTTTGTGAGCCGATGAGCACGACTTCGTCGCCGTTGAAGGCGGTGCCGTCGGGGCCGAGATCGACCATGATTTGGTCCATGCAGACGCGGCCGGCGATGGGGTGGCGCTGGCCGCGGATGAGCACGCTGGCGCGGTTTGACAAGGCGCGGAAGTAGCCGTCGCCATAACCGACGGGCACGGTGACGACGCGGCTGTCCTGCTGCGGCGCCCAGGTGGAGCCGTAGCCGACGGGGTCGCCGGCCTTGACGACCTTGAAATAAACGACGCGGCTTTTCAGGCTGAGGGCCGGGGTCACGGCGACGCTGCGGGCGCAGTCGGCGGACGGGTAGAGGCCGTAGAGCAGGATGCCGGGGCGGACGAGGTCGAGGTGGGCTTCGGGCAGTTGCAACACGGCGCCGGAGTTGGCGAGGTGGCGGCAGGGCGCGGGCAGGCTGCGCTTGTCGTAGAAGGACAGCACCTCCAAAAAGCGCTCGAGCTGCAGGCGGGCGTGGCCGAGCGCGGCGGGAGCGGCGTCGGCGTTGGCGAGGTGGGAATAGATGCCTTCGACGACGGTATGGCGGCAGGTAAGGCTGGCCTCGAGTAGCTTTTCCGCGGCATGCCAGTGCACGCCGATGCGCTCCATGCCGGTGTCGATCTTCAAATGCACCCGCGCGGTGGCGCCGAGCGCGGCGGCGGCCTCGTCGATGAGGCGCAGCTTTTCCACCGAGGGCGCGGTGAGGGCGAGGTCGTTGTGGATGAAGAGGGGGGCCTGCTTTTCAACAATACCGCCGAAGACGAGGATGGGCGCGCTGATGCCGGCCCGGCGCAGGGCGATGCCCTCCTCCAAAAACGCGACGCCGAAGCTGTCCGCGCCCTGGGCGGCGAGATGCCGCGCCACCGGGACGAGGCCGTGGCCGTAGGCGTTGGCTTTGACCACGGTCATCACCTGTGCGCCGCCGACATGCGCGCGGATGGCGGCGAGGTTCGCGGTCAGCGCGTCGAGGCTGACCTCAACGCGGGTGAGGCGTGTGGGTTCGTTTGGCAGGGCGCTCATTCGTCGCGCGCGCGCTCCAGTTTGGCGCCGAGCGCGGCGAGCTTGTCGTCGAGGTGCTCGTAGCCGCGGTCGATGTGGTAGAGGCGGTGGATCGATGTCTGGCCCTCGGCGAAAAGACCGGCGAGGACGAGGGCGGCGGAGGCGCGCAGGTCGGAGGCCATGACCGGCGCGGCCTTCAAACGCGCGCCGCCGCGGATGTGGGCGGTGGCGCCCTGCAGGGTCATGTGCGCGCCCATGCGCTTCATTTCAGCGACGTGCATGAAGCGCTGCGGAAAAATGGTCTCGGTGATGGTGCTGGAGTCGCCGATGGCGGCGGCGAGGGCGCAAAATTGCGCCTGCATGTCGGTGGGGAAACCGGGGTAAGGCTGCGTGGTGAGGGAAAAACCGCGGGCGCTGCCGTTGGCGCGGATGGTGAGGCTGTCGCGGGCGGATTCGATCAAGAAGCCGCACTCCTGTAGCGCGTCGGTGACGGCGCGCAGGTGCTCGGGCACGACGCGCTTGAGGGTGACGCCATCGCCGAGCATGGCGCCGGCGACGAGGAAGGTGCCGGCCTCGATGCGGTCGGGAATGACGGTGTGGTCGGCGCCGTGCAGTTCCTTGACGCCCTCAATGACGATGCGGCCAGTGCCGCCGCCTTCGATCTTGGCGCCCATCTTGATGAGGAAATTGGCGAGGTCCTCCACCTCTGGCTCGGCGGCGGCGCCTTCGATGATGGTGGTGCCTTTGGCGAGGGTGGCGGCCATCATGACGTTGCCGGTGCCGAGCACGGTGGAGCCGTGTTTGCCCATCATGTTGATGTTGCGGCCCTTGAAACCGGCGCGGGTGGCGCTGACGAGGATGTCACCGCCTTCGACCTGCACGGTGGCGCCGAGGCCCTCCAGGCCGCGCAGGTGCAGATCGACGGGGCGGTCGCCAATGATGCAGCCGCCGGGCAGGGAGACGCTGGCCTTGCGCAGGCGGCCGGTGAGCGGGCCGAGCACGCAGATGGAGGCGCGCATCTTGCGCACGAGGTCGTAGGGCGCCTTCCACTTGATCTTGCCGGCGGTGATGACGACGACGCCGCTGGCGCGCTCCACTTCCGCGCCGAGCTCGCCGAGGATGCGCAGCATGTAATTGGTGTCGCTGAGGTCCGGCACGCGGCGGATGGTGCAGGTGTCCCTGGTCAGCAGGGTGGCGGCGAGAATGGGCAGGGCCGAGTTCTTCGAGCCGCTGATGTTGACGCGGCCCTGCAACCGGTGGCCGCCTTGCACGATGAGTTTTTCCATGGCCAAGCTATTGGGCGGAGAGAGGTTTTTTGGCAAGGACGAATCGTCCGATGCCGGCGAGGTCGGGCAGCTCCTCGACGGCCCGCCAGCCCTGCGCGCGCAGCAGCTCCGCCACCTCCGGCGGCTGGCCCTGGCCGAGTTCCAAAGCAATGCCGCCCTCCTCCGCCAAAAACGCCGGCGCGGCCTCGATGAAGCGCCGCACCACGTCGAGCCCGTCCGCGCCGCCGTCGAGCGCCAGCAGCGGGTCGCGCCGCACCTCGCGGCTGAGGGTGGGGATCTCCGCGCTCGGGATGTAGGGCAGGTTGGCGGTGATGAGGTCAAACGGGCCGCTGATTTTTTCGAACAGATCGCTGCGCAAAAGCCGCGTGTCGTGAAAACCGAGCCGGGAGGCGTTCAGGCGCGCCAGATCGAGCGCGTCCTCGGACACATCCGCCAGCACCGCCTCGACGCCGGAGCCTTTCCAGGCATGCGCCAGCGCCAGGCCGATGCAGCCGCTGCCGCAGGCCAGGTCGAGCAGGCGGCGCGGCGGCGCGGAGCCGGCGCGGGTCACCAGCAGTTCGCAGAGGTATTCGGTCTCCGGCCGCGGGATCAGCGCGCGCTGGTCGGTGATCAATTCGAGATCGCCAAACGGCACGGTGCCCAGCAGGTGCTGCAAAGGCGTGCCCGCGGCGCGTTTCATCGTCAGCTCGCGCAGGCGGACCAGATCCGGCTCCTGCAACACCTCGCCAAAACGCAGGTACAAATCCAGCCGCCGGCAATCAAGCACATGCGCCAGCAGGTGCTCCATGTTCAGCCGCGCCTCCTCGACTCCGCGCTTGGCCAGGAAATCGGCGCCAGCCTTGAGGGTTTCGAGCAGGGGTTTGGACATCGGACGACGGGCCTGCATCCTGTAGCGGCGCTGCAGCATCGCCGCCATCATTTTTCACCGTTTCGCCTGGAGTCTTGACAGTGAAAGCCATTTCGGATGGGATGCGGCTACGGTCATGACCATCCTGGCTTTCAGCCTCATCGCCATCGTGTTTTTTTCCTGCTGCGCATGATGACAGGCGGTGATGACGGCGGCGGGAGAGGCGATTGACCCTCACGCCAGCACCTCCCGGATCACATGCCCCTCCACGTTGGTCAGGCGGCGCTGGATGCCGTTGTGCTCAAAGGTCAGGCGCTCGTGGTCCAGCCCGAGCAGGTGCAGGATGGTGGCGTTGAAATCGTAGAGCGGGTGGACGTCCTTCACCGCCTTCTGGCCCAGCTCGTCGGTCTCGCCGTGGCTGACGCCGGGTTTCACGCCCGCGCCGGCGAGCCAGCAGGTGAAGCCGTCCGGGTTGTGGTCGCGGCCCTGCGCGCCCTTTTGGAAAAACGGCATCCGCCCGAACTCCGTGCACCAGACCACCAGCGTGTCCTCCAGCAGGCCGCGCTGCCGCAGATCGCGGATGAGCGCCGCCGCAGGCTGGTCGAGGATCTGCGCGTGCACATCGTACTGCTCCTTCAGCGCATTGTGGCCGTCCCAGTTCAATTTGCCGCCGCTGGCATAGGCGCCATTGAAGAGCTGCACAAAGCGCACGCCCTTCTCGATCAAGCGCCGCGCCAGGATGCAGTTCTTCGCAAACGCCGCCTTGTCCGGGTTCGCTGCGTCATCCGCGCCATACATTTTCAAAATGTGCGCCGGCTCGCTGCCGAGGTCATTGATCTCCGGCACGCTGAGCTGCATGCGCGCCGCCAGCTCGTAACTCGCAATGCGCGCCGCCAGCTTCTGATCGCCCGGATGCCGCGCCAGGTGGCGCGCGTTCAGCTTCTCCAGCAGCCCGCGCGCCGCGCGATCCGCGGCGGGCGGCACCCCCGGCGCGGCCAGGTGGCGCACCGGCTCCTTCGCGCTCATCGTCGTGCCCTGGAAGGCCGCCGGCAGAAAACCCGGCCCCCAATTGTTCGAGCCATTTTGCGGCACCCCGCGCGGGTCCGGGATGGCCACGTAGGCGGGCAGATCGGCGCTCTCGCTGCCCAGCGCATAGCTCGTCCACGCGCCCAGGCTCGGGAAGCCATCCAGCACAAAACCCGTCGAGAGAAAATTCTCCGCCGGCCCGTGCGTGTTCGACTTGCTCGTCAGCGAGTGCACGAAGGCGAAGTCGTCCGTCAGCTCCGCCAGGTGCGGGATCATCTCGCTCACCCACTTCCCCGACTGCCCGCGACGGCGGAAGGCGTATTGCGGCCGCGCCAGATTGCCCGCCGGGCCTTGGAAAGTCACCGCCGGCCCGCCCGGCAGCGGCTTGTTGTCCCACTGGATCAGCGCCGGCTTGTAGTCCCAGGTCTCGAGCTGGCTCACCGCCCCCGCGCAAAAGATCACCACCACATTCTTCGCCCGCGCCGGGAAATGCGGCCGCCGGCTCGCATACGGCCGCGCCGGATCGATCACCGGCCCGCCTCCGTCCCCGCCCGCCGCCAGCAAACCCTCCCGCCCCAGCAGGCTCGTCAGCGCGATCGACCCCAGCGCGCTCGCGCTGCTCGAGAGAAAGCGCCGCCGGTCCAGCAGCGGGTGACCAGCGGGAGAGAAAGGCGCGTCGCGGAGAGGCATCACCTCCTTATCTCCACGGGCGTCATGGATTTATCGTGAAAAATGACAACCGCACCTGTACCCGGGGTCTGTGACCCCGGCGGGGAGAGCCCTGTATCCTGTAGCTGGTCTTGCTGCCAGACATGAAGGGGAAACGGTCTGCACGGCAGGCAATCCCGCAGAGGCGCAGAGACGCGGAGGTGGAAAGGCAAAAAACTCAGCGCCTCCGCGGGAGATATCAAACGGATTTGTGATGCCGGACAAGGAGCGGCGCGTTCCAAGCGCCTAGCGCGGCAAAAAACCGCCTCTCCGATTCAGCAGCTTTCAGTTTCCAATCTTCCGCCGGCCGCGTCACCGTCATCGGCGCGCTGCCATTGTTGATCACCACGAAGACCTTGAAGCTCGCCTGCGCCTCCGGCTATTGCTGCCAGGCATCTGCGTTTCTGTGTTCGGCGGGTTGACGGCTAAAGGCGAAAAGAGCTGATTTTCAGGCAGTTACGTGCTCGATGAGGCTCCACCGTCCGCCGTTGGGGCGACCGAGAGGCTCTCGGTCGCCAAAACGAACGGCGGTGGATGCTCATCGACACGCCAACCGGCGGACACAGAGCGCGGCGGAGACTGCCGAGGCAGAAGGCGTTGCGATGCCTTTCAGCAATGCCTCATGCCTGGCATCTTTTTCCGCGCATGCTAAAAGAACGGGGAGTGCCTGAACTGAAAAGTATCCGGATCAAGCTGCATCACGGAACGGAGATGCAAGTCAAAGCTCAGTGATCTGACTGGAACCGCCCGGTGCAGCCGACCGAAGGAAGACAGCCAGCCGCAGGCTGCCCGCATGGGCGAGCGAAGCGAGGCAAACCCGCATGCCGGGTGGTGTGGGAGGGGCGGCAGGCGCAATCCTGCTGCCTCGACCCGATTCGGCTCTTTGTGTGAAATACGGACCAAGATGTGGCTGTTCATGTGGGCGAATTCCTGCGGCGGATGGCGAAAACCCGACAAAACCCGAGCACACAACCAAGCCGGAGACTCTGCAAAGACTCGGCGGAACCCAAGTGCGCAACCTGAACCGGAGACTCGGCGGAGAATCCAGCACATCGCGAATCGTTGCAATGGCCTAACATCTCACACGAACGTCGAGGCGACTCAGGGCTGCAAGCCCTTGAGTCCGCCGCCTAGTTCGGC
>CAZKMS010000103.1:0-21223 GCA_964553805.1 uncultured Verrucomicrobiaceae bacterium | reverse complement strand
CCGCGTTTTATGTGTTCGCCCGTTACCGGCTGCCGCTGTTTCCCATCGCCATCACTTTTGCCGCCGCGGCGCTCATCGAGTTGCCGGGAAGGTTGCGCAAGCCGTTGGCAAAAACGACTTTGGCAGGTCTCGTAGCGGCCATCGCGACGGCTGTTTTCGTCAACTGGCCGGCAGAGCGGCACAAGATCGACGGCGCGGTCACTTGGCAAAACATCGGTCAATGGCTGGCCTCCCAGGAACAACACGAACGCGCCCTCGCCTGCTTCGACAAGGTGCTGGCCCTGGCGCCGGAATCGCAGGAGGCCCATGCCGGCAAGGGACTCACTCTCGGCCATCTCGGACGCTTTGACGAAGCCATCCCGCATCTGGAAGCCGTGGTGCGGCAAAACCCGGCCTTTCCCGGCGCCCGGATGCACCTCGGCAACGCGTTCTTCGGAAAAGGCTTGGCCGCCGAAGCCCTGCCGCATCTGGAGGCGGCTTTGAGCCTGAAACCGGATTCCGCCGAAGCGCATTACAACCTCGGTAACGTGCTGCTGCAATTCGGCAGGCTGGACGAGGCATCCACCCGCTTCAAGAAGGCCATCGAACTCGATCCCGATCTGGCCGACGCGCACAACAACCTCGGCGCGCTGCTTTTGAGCCGGAACGATACCGAAGGCGCCCTGCCGTATCTCCAGAAAGTCAACGAACTGCGGCCAGACAAAGCCGGTTCCCACGCGAACCTCGGCGTCGCTTTGCGGCTCCTGGGCCGCGCGGCGGAGGCGGTCGCGGCCTACGAACGCGCGCTTGGCATCGATCCCAATCAAACAGCGGCCCAAGCCAACCTCGCCTGGATTCTCGCCACCAGTCCGGAGGCCGCGTTGCGCAACGGCGAACGCGCCGTCGCACTCGCCACCCAAGCGGCTGAAAGTACCAGCAACGGCAACCCCGTAGTGCAGCGCACGCTGGCCGCTGCTTTGGCCGAATCAGGACGCTTCGCCGAAGCGGAAACCGCCATGCTCCAAGCGCTACGCCTCGTCGAATCCCAAGGCGATGCCAATGCCGCCGCGGTCTTCAGGCGGGAGCTGGAGTTGATCCGCTCACGGCAGCCGGTGAGGGACTGACGTTTGTTCGTGTCCCGTTTTCCGTTTGACTTCCACGCGCTTGTCACCGCCCGCCGTTTGACGGAACACAGACAAACCAACAAACCTTCCCCAGATCAAATCTCGAACCCATTCGGCTCCTGCTCGTCATCGAGGGAGCGCAGGATCATGCCGGCGGCGACGGTGTTGTTGGTCTGCTCGTCCACCAGCACGAAACTGCCGGTAATGCGGTTTTTCGCATACGGATCGCAGAAGATTGGCGTGGCCAGACGCAGACGGATGCAGCCGATGTCATTCATGCCAAACTCGGCCTGGTCCTGCTGCTTCTCGAGGTTGGTGATATCCACCTTGTAAACCAGTTCCTGCACCACCGCGCGCACCTCGCGCGTGGTGTGGCGAAGATAAAAGCGGCCGCGCGGTTTGAGTTTCTTCTCGATGAACCAGCAAATCATGGCATCGAGGTTCTGCGTCACCAGCGGCGGATGCTGCGGGCCGGCCAGAAGATCGCCGCGGCTGATGTCGATCTCATCCGCCAATTCGATGGAATACGACAACGCCGGCTCGGTCTCCTGGCGATCGCCGTCAAAGGTGTGGATGCCTGTGATGGTGCTGCTCAGGCCAGCCGGATAAGCGGTGACTTTTTCGCCGACTCGGAAGGTGCCGCTGGCGACACGGCCGGCGTAGCCACGGTAGTCGTGGTAGTCGTCCGACATCGGCCGGATCACCCACTGCACCGGGTAGCGCGCCTCGTCATGCACCTCACCCAAATGCACCTGCACGGTCTCCAGATGCTGTAGCAGGGTCGGGCCGGAATACCAGTCCATGTGCGAGGAGGCATCCACCACGTTGTCGCCGTTGAGCGCGCTCATCGGAATGGCGGTCACCGATACTGGATTGTCCAGGCCGACGGCGAATTTGAGGAACTCCGCCTTGATGCCCTCATAGACTGACTGCTCGTAGTCCACCAAGTCCATTTTATTGACCGCCAGCACGATCTGCTGGATGCGCAGCAGGCTGGCCAGGAAGGCATGACGCCGGGTCTGCTCCACCACGCCCTGGCGGGCATCGACCAGAATGATGGCCAGGTCGGCGGTCGAGGCGCCGGTGACCATGTTGCGGGTGTACTGCACATGCCCCGGCGTGTCGGCGATGATGAACTTGCGCTTCGGGGTGGCGAAGTAGCGGTAGGCCACGTCGATGGTGATGCCCTGCTCCCGCTCGGCGCGCAGGCCGTCGGTCAGAAGCGCCAGATTGACGTGCTCGTCACCGCGCCGTTTCGACGACTCCTCGACCGCCGCGAGCTGGTCTTCAAAGATGCTCTTGCAGTCGTAAAGCAGGCGGCCAATGAGCGTGCTCTTGCCGTCATCGACGGAGCCGGCGGTGGTGAAGCGAAGGAGGCTGGATTCAGAGGCATCTGCGATGCCGGAAATGGAAGATGGTAGATCGGAGATGGGGGAGGTCATGGTGAGGTGGATTCAGAGGCATCTGCGATGCCGGAGATGGAAGATGGTAGATCGAAGATGGGGGTGTTAGGGGCGGCGGTTTTCGGTGGAGCGGATGAGGCCGGTGATTAGCTTGCCGCTTTTGATCGTTTGATTACGGAGCGATTTGGCTGATTCCATTAATGGCGGGAACAAGTCTTCGATAACATACAGGAGTGATCGAACTTCAGCACAAGAAGCGCGTGCGATAGCGTAAAAGTGCCGTTTTTCATTCAATGAACGGCGCTCAAAGCCTTCCGCCAAGTTGCTCATCACCGACACTGCCGCCCGCTGAATCTGATCTTTCAGCCCGAAATCACGATTAATCCCTTCAGCGGCCGTCATGCGATAGACTTCCCTCACCAACTCGCGAGTCAGCTTCCAAGCCTCCAAATCCTCAAACTGCATCATCCTATCTTCCATCTCCAATCTCCCATCTTCGGCGGCGCAGCCGCCTCAAAAATACCCTTCTTTCTTGCGATCTTCCATCGCCGTTTCCGAGCGCTTGTCATCCGCGCGCGTCCCCCGCTCCGTTTGCCGCGCGGCGGCGACTTCGGCGACGATGTCATCCAGCGTGGCGGCGGCCGAAAGCACGGCGCCGGTGCAGGTGGCGTCGCCGACGGTGCGGAAGCGGATGGTCATTTCCTGGATGCGCGGTTTTTCCTCGTCCAGCAGGTTTACGAAACCGGTCTCGGCATCCAGGAGCTGGCCGTGGCGCTCGAGGATCCGGCGCTGATGGGAGAAGTAGAGGCTTGGCAGCGGGATGTTTTCCTGGCGGATGTACTGCCAGACGTCCATCTCCGTCCAGTTGGAGAGCGGGAAGGCGCGGAAGTGCTCGCCGAAGTGCTTGCGGCCGTTGAAGATGTTCCACAACTCGGGACGCTGGTTTTTCGGATCCCACTGGCCGAACTCGTCGCGGTGGGAAAAGAAGCGCTCCTTGGCACGCGCCTTTTCCTCGTCGCGCCGGCCGCCGCCGAGGCAGGCGTCGAACTGGTGCTCCTCGATGGTGTCGAGCAAGGTGACGGTCTGCAGCTTGTTGCGGCTGGCGTTCGGGCCCTTCTCCTCGGTCACGCGGCCTTCATCGATGCTTTTTTGCACGGAGCCGACGACGAGATTGGCGCGCATTTCCTTTACGAACCAGTCGCGATAATTCATCGCCTCAGGGAAGTTGTGGCCGGTGTCGATGTGCAGCAGCGGGAATGGGATGCGAGCGGGATGGAAGGCTTTGCGCGCCAGCCAGGCCATGACGATGGAGTCCTTGCCTCCGGAAAACAGCAGCGCGGGTTTTTGGAATTGGGCGGCGGTCTCGCGCAGCACGTAGATGGCTTCGCTTTCAAGGAATTGCAGGTGAGTCAGGGGCATCGGGGCCAACTTGGATGAAGGGAGATCGAAGATCGGAAGGACCATGAATCAGAACCCTTTCAAATCTGTGGTCAAGGCCGCATGCAGTCCGCACTCATGTTTGTCATCGCCCTTGGCTGGATCATAATAAGTGCGCTCATTGGGCAGATCAAACGCCTTGAGGTAGTCCTCCAGCTCCGCGGAAGTCCAGTCGAGGACCGGGTTCACCTTGAGGGCATGAAACTTCTCGTCCCACATCAGCGGTCTCAGACTGGCCGCGCGTTGCGGGTTTTGCTCGCGGCGCAAGGCAGTGATCCAAACGGCGGGCGCCAGCTCGCGCATGCCGCGCTCAAAGGGCTCCAGCTTCATGATGCGGCTGAAGGATTCCACCCGCTCCACCTCGTCAGGCGTCGGCAGCAGGCCGCCGTTGAGCGCCTGCCAGTGCGCCGAGGACATCTTCGGCAGGTAGGGATGCAGGGTGATATTGACCTTGCGCAGGGTGGCGGCAGCAAACTGATACGTCTCCGGCAAATTCGCGCCATGATCGACCCAAAGCACATCCACCTCAGGCTGCAAATTGGCCACAAGGTGCAAAATCACCGCTTCGTAAGGCCTGAAATTCGTGGTCACCACGACGCGCCCCAAATCCAGGTCGAGAACGGTGCGCACAATGTCCACCGGACTCTTGCCAGCGAACTTTTCATTCAGGCTTTCCGCCAATTCTTGAATCATGAAGGCATCATTCACCCGATTCTTGATATGTAAAGTAGGAATTTGCGTTCTCAGGCTACTTCCGCCCCTTCGCCATCGCTGCGCTGAACCAATCTCCACCACCCCCGCCGCTCGAGGAGCCGCCGTTCCCTCCACGCCGGTCGCGCTCCACACGCGTGCCGCCACTTGACCCGCCGGGCCTCTGGCCCCCAGCCGCAGGCGTGCGCCGTTCGAAGTCCGGCTTGCTCTTCATGCTCAGGGCGATGCGTTTGCGAGCCAAATCCACTTCGACCACGGTCACCTCAACCTTCTGCTGCACCTTCACCACCTCGCTGGCATCCTTGACAAAGTGATCCGCCAACTGGCTGACATGCACCAGGCCGTCCTGATGCACTCCAATGTCCACGAAGGCGCCGAAGGCGGTGACGTTGGTGACGATGCCCGGCAGCTTCATGCCCGGCTGCAGGTGTTCGGGCTTCTCCACGCCCTCGGCGAATTGAAACACCTCGAACTGCTTGCGCGGGTCGCGCCCGGGCTTGGCCAGTTCGTTGAGGATGTCCTGCAGGGTCGGCAGGCCGGCATCCTCGCTGACGTATTTCTTCAAATCGATCCGCTGGTGCAGCTCCGCGCGCTGAATCAGATCCGCCACCGTGCAGTTGAGATCAGAGGCCATTTTTTCCACCAGCTCGTAGCGCTCCGGATGCACGCCGCTGCGGTCCAGAGGATGCGCGGCATCGCGGATGCGCAGGAAGCCAGCCGCCTGCTCAAAGGCCTTGTCGCCCAGCCGCGTCACCTTGAGCAGCTCGCGGCGATTCTGAAAGGCACCGTGTTCATCGCGATAGGCAACGATGTTCGCAGCCAGACCGGCGTTCAAACCGGACACATAAGCCAGCAGTTGCTTGCTCGCCGTGTTCAACTCCACGCCAACGCCGTTCACGCAACTGATCACCACATCGTCGAGGCTTTGCTTGAGCAGGTTTTGATCGACATCATGCTGATACTGGCCGACGCCAATCACTTTGGGATCCAGCTTCACCAGCTCCGCCAGCGGGTCCATCAAACGGCGCCCGATCGAAACCGCGCCGCGCACGGTGATATCGTGGTTGGGAAACTCCTCGCGCGCCACTTCGGAGGCGGAGTACACCGAGGCGCCGCTCTCGCTGACCATGATGACTGGCAGGCCTTTCGGCAGGCCGATCTTGTTGACGAACATCTCCGTCTCGCGGCTGGCCGTGCCGTTGCCGATCGCCACCGCCTCGACACCATGACGTTGCACCAGATTGGCGAGCAGCGTCTTCGCCTGCATCAGGCTGTTGCCCTCGCCAAGCAGGTAAATGACGTCGTTGTAGAGCAGCTTGCCCTGGCGATCCAACACCACGATTTTGCAGCCGGTGCGAAACCCGGGGTCGATGCCGAGCACGACTTTCTGCCCAAGCGGCGCGGCCAGCAGCAACTCGCGCAGATTATCGGCAAACACCCGCACCGCCCCGGCGTCCGCCTTTTTCTTCGACTCCATGCGCGCCTCCGTCTCCATGCTGGAGCTCAGCAGACGCTTGTAGCTGTCCTGCACCGCCAGCCGCATCTGCTCGGCGCAGGCCCCCTGCCCGGTCACAAACTGCCGCTCCAACTGCCGCAGCGCCGCATCCTCCGGCGGTTGAATGCGCATCAGCAAAAAGCCCTCCTTCTCGCCGCGGCGAATCGCCAGCAAACGATGCGACGGGATGCTTTTCAACGGCTCGCTCCACTCGAAGTAATCGCGGAACTTCTGCGCCTCGGGATCGCTCTCTTTGCCGAACATGACCTTCGACACCACAGTGCCCTGATCGGCGAACAATTGCCGCAACCCCTGCCGCGCCAGCGCGTCGTCGCTCACCTGCTCGGCCAGAATGTCACGCGCGCCCGCCAGCGCCGTCTCGGCATCCGGCACTTCTTTTTCAGCATCCACAAACTTCGCCGCCTCCGCGAACGGATCGGCGGCGCGATCCGCATGATGCTCCTGCAAAAACACCGCCAGCGGCTCCAGTCCGCGCTCCTTGGCAATGGTCGCGCGTGTCCGCCGTTTCGGCCGAAACGGCGCGAACAAGTCCTCCAGCACCGTCATCGTCTGCGCCTTGCCGATTTTGCTTTTCAGCTCGTCGGTGAGCAAATTGCGCTCCTCCAGCGACTTGATGATCGAGGTGCGGCGGTCATCCAGCGCGACCAGTTGCTCCAGGCGGTCGCGAATCTGCGTGATCGCCACCTCGTCGAGCTCGCCCGTGGCCTCTTTGCGGTAACGCGCGATGAACGGCACCGTGGCGCCATCGGCGATCAACCTGGCCGTGGCGCCAACTTGGATGGGACGGACCTTGAGTTCAGCAGCGATGCGTTCGACATGAATGACGTTGATGTTGAGTTCGGAAGACACAGTCAAAAAGGGGTTGGTTGGCAAAGTGTCGCATAGCGTGCGCCACCGCCGCCTCAACCCCGAACCACCGGCCGTGAAAAACTTTTCCTCACGTTCACCTCTTGACAGCCCCCCGACTTGACGAGCCCTGCCCTGCGATGATCACTTTTGCAGAAAAACGAACACACCCAGCTTGTTCGCCACCACGATGTCCGGCTTGCCGTCGCCATTGAGATCGCCCGGCGTCACCTGCGTGCCGACTCCCGAGTGGTCGTCCACCAGGTGCGGCACAAACTCCGCGCCGCCCTTGCCGTCGCGTTTGAGCTGGAACCAATACAGCACCGGCGGCGCGTTCGGCTCGTCGTCCTTGAGCGGACCATGCGCCCAGCGGCGTTTGCCGGTGACAAAGTCAGTGAGGCCATCGCCATCCATGTCCACCGTGGCCAGGGCGTGAATCTGCGAAAACTTGACCCCGTGCGGATTGTCCTCCGGCGTGCTGCCGAGGATCTGATGACGCTCAAAGCTGCCGTCCTCCTTTTGCTCGGACCAGCTCAGCCCGAAGCCGTGACCGTCATGGCTGCTGATGACATCGTTGCGTCCGTTGCCCGTCACGTCGTAAACCAGCATGTGGCCGCCGCCGCGCGAGCCTTCCGGGGTAAAGGCCACCGGATGTTCCTGCCACAGCGGATCGCCACTCATGTCCGCCGGCTGCTCGAACCAGGCGTCCTTGATGAGAATGTCCGCCCGGCCATCGCCGTTCACATCACCAAAACCGTAGCCGTGCGTGTAGCGGAAGTACTTCTGGCTGTTTTCCTCGCTCACCGGCGTGATGGGCCGAAAACGCGCCTTGGCCGTGGGATTGGCCCAGTCGATCTCTGCGAAACCCAGACGCCCGCCGACTTTTTTCTGCGGATCATCGCTGGTGTGGCAGATGAGTTCCGGCTTGCCATCCCCATTCATGTCGCCGATCGACGGCGACTCGTTGTCGGCAATGTCGAGAAACACATGGCGCTGCCAGTGGCCCGGTTTGTTTTGCGGATTTTGGAACCACACGGCCTCCTTGCCCGGCCAGGAATACACCAGGATGTCCATCCAGCCGTCGCCATTGAAATCATGGGTGTAGGTCAGGAAGTAGTCCGAGTAGGACTTGCCTGGGTTGTAGGGCTCGGCAGCGGGCTGGGTGTATTCGGCGCGCTGCTTGAAATCCGGCCCCAGCCACAGGTAGGGCCCGGCACAGATGTCGTTGTGGCCGTCCTGGTTGAAGTCGGCAAAGTGCGCTCCTTCCGCCACGAACTCCTCAGTGAGCGTTTGTTTTTGAAACTCAATCGCCTGCAGATGGGCGCAACTGGCGAGCAGAACAGGCAGAAAAAAACGATGCGGTTTGGCGGGCATGAGCATGAGAACATGAAGGAGCACAGCTTTCTTGCAGAACAAGCCCGGCAAGCAACTCCCTTTGGCTGTCACAGGGCGTACATTACAAAAACAACGAGGCGTTGTAGTTGAAGAAAATGTCTCCACCGCTTTAAATCGACGGCGTCATGAATGCATTCTCCTGGGATCCCGCGACCATCTGGTTCCTTGTCGGGCTCATTTTGGCCTTGCTG
This sequence comes from uncultured Verrucomicrobiaceae bacterium, assembly GCA_964553805.1. Lineage (GTDB taxonomy): Bacteria > Verrucomicrobiota > Verrucomicrobiia > Verrucomicrobiales > Verrucomicrobiaceae > JAGRPD01. The sequence continues at coordinate 12,621 of CAZKMS010000103.1, read as the reverse complement.
GAGTTCGCCGCTCCCGGAGTGATCCTGATTTTCGTGGGCGTCGGTGCCTGGGTCACGGCCTTGGCGGTCAAACTCGGCCTCGCCGACGGCGCAGGCGCTCAGATGGCCTGGTTTGCCGGCAGTTCCCTGGTGCTGCTGCTTGGCTTGCGGAGGTTCTTCAAAAACTGGTTCGCTGGTTTCGTCTCGAAGCATGACACCAGCACCAACCTGGATGACTACATCGGCAAAGAAGTCCTTGTACTTGCTCGTGTGGCGGGCCAGACACGCGGCCAGGTCGAATTCAAAGGCGCGCACTGGACAGCACGCGCTGCCGGGAGCGACGACATCGTCTTTGAAATCGGCGAACGCGCCGTGATCGCTGCCGTGGACGGCCTTTGCCTGCTGCTGAAGAAACACTGATTTCCCTCATCAACCCCCAACTCCTCATCCTGCCATGATTGAACTTGGAACCATCGCCACCATCGGCTTCGCCGTCCTCATCATCATCGCCATCGTCAAAGGCGCCCGCGTGGTGCCGCAAAAGCAGGCCTTCGTCGTCGAGCGCCTCGGCAAGTACTCGCGCACTCTCGACGCCGGCTTCCACATCCTCTTTCCCTTTGTGGACCGCATCGTCGCCAAGCACTCGCTGAAGGAGCATGTCCTTGATGTGCCCTCGCAGATGTGCATCACGCGCGACAACATTTCCATCGAGATCGACGGCGTGTTGTTCGTCCAGGTGCTCGATCCCGTGCGCGCCACGTACGGCGTGGACCACTACCTGCGCGCCGCCCAGCAACTCGCCCAGACCACCCTGCGCTCCGAGATCGGCAAGATGGACCTGGACCGCACCTTCGAGGAGCGGGACACCATCAACGCCAACATCATCACCGCGCTCGACAAAGCCTCCGAGCCCTGGGGCCTGAAAATCATGCGCTACGAGATCAGCAGCATCAACCCGCCGCAGAGCGTGAAGGACGCCTTGGAAAAACAAATGCGCGCCGAGCGCGAACGCCGCGCCAAGGTGGCCATGTCCGAGGGCGAGCGCGAGTCGCTCATCAACGTGGCGGAAGGCCAGAAGCAGGAGGTCATCAAGCAGTCGGAGGCCCTGAAGCAAAAGCAGATCAACGAAGCCGAGGGCAAGGCTCAGGAAATCTCCCTGCTGGCAAACGCCACCGCGCTTGGCATCGCGCAAATCGCCCAGGCCATCGAACACCCCGGAGGCCGCGACGCGGTCAACCTGCGCGTGGCCGAGCAATACGTGCGGGAGTTTGGCAAGCTGGCCTCCGAAAGCACCACCATGATCATCCCCTCAAACCTGGGCGATGTTGGCGGCATGGTCGCCACGCTGGGCCGCATTCTCAAAAGCGAACGCGGGACCTCCGAGACCCCGCGCACGCTTTGACACACCTTACACTTTCCAGTCGCCGCGATAGTCCCGCGTCAGCCACTTGGCGTCGCCGCCCTGGGTGAACTGGTGCGCTTTGGGATCCCAGCCGAAATTGGCGCCGTGCCAGTAGGCGAAGTTCATTAGGTGGCAGGAGATCACCGTGCTGGCGCCAATGGCCACATCGGCGATCGGTTTTTCGCGGGTCTTGATGCTGTTGAGCCAGTCCTCGTGGTGGTTCGGCGAGTTGTAGAGCTTGACCTTGGCGTCAGCCAGAAACTCGCGCTCGGTGAGGATGACCTCGCGGTCGAGCGAGGTGCCCTTGTCCACCGCCTTGTCCCAGAACTTGTGCACGGTTTTGCCATCGAGGATGAACTCGAATTTGCCGCGGTTGACATGCACCTCGCCACTTTCACCGAAGAACGAAACGCCCTTGCCATCGACATGCGTGAGCGGGATGCCGCCGGCATAGACCAGCGTGGCACCGCGCTTGGCGTTTTGCCAGTCCTCCGGCGCGCGCACTTCGATGGGACCGTTTTCATCCTCGCCCAGCCCCCACTGCGCGATGTCGATGTGATGCGCGCCCCAGTCGGTGATCATGCCGCCGCCAAACTCGCGCGTCATGCGCCAGTGCGGGAAGTGCGTGTGCACGCCGCGCGGGCTCAGCACGGAGCTGTAGCCCACCAATGGCCCGGGTCCGCACCAGCGATCCCAATCGAGCCCTGGCTCAAGCTCCTCCGTCTCCAGGTTGTAAAGCGGCGCGGGATCGCCAAACGACGTCTCAACCCGCTGAATGTTGCCGATGACGCCGTTGCGGATCAGCTCCGCCGCGACCCGGAACTCCTTCGATGAGCGCTGCTGGGAACCCGTTTGAAGAATGCGGCCGCTGTCACGCACCGCCTGGGTCAGCGTGAGTGCCTCGTGGACGTTGTGGGTGAGCGGCTTCTCGCAATACACATCCTTGCCCGCCTTCACAGCGGCGATGGCGATGCAGGCGTGCCAATGATCCGGTGTGGCGATGACGACGGCGTCGATGTCCTTGCGCTCGAGGATTTTTTCAAACTCGTTGTAGGCGTCGCAACCCTTGTAATTCGTTGTCGCCTTGTCCTTGGCATAGGTGCTGTTGACTGTGTTCTGCGCGTTCTCGCGGCGGGTGGTGTCCACGTCGCAAACCGCAACGATCTGCACCTCCGGGCGCGACAAAAAATTGCGCAGGTGGCCGCTGTTCATTTTGCCCATGCCGATGAATCCCAGATTCAGGCGCGAGTTTGGAGCCGTCTCGGCGGTCCAAACACGAGATGGCAGGATGAAAGGCGCCGCGGCGGCGCTGGCGGCGGTTTTCAGGAAACGACGGCGGGAGGCTGGGGAGGCGTTGGAATTCATGCGTGCGGAAAGGTGAGAACGCCGGGCCTCGGTCGCTTTTTGCCCAAATCTTGGGCAAATGCCCCTCACTTGCGCCGCTGCCGGTCCAGCAACACCGCGCCGAGAATGACGAAACCGAGCACCACCTTCTGCGTGTAGCTCTCCACATTGAGCAGGTTCATGCCGTTTTGAATCACCGCGATGGTGAACGCGCCGACCAGGGTTCCAAACATGCGCCCTTCCCCGCCGCGCAAACTGGCGCCACCCACCACGGTCGCGGCGATGACATACAGCTCATACATCGAACCATAGGTCGGGGAGCCGCTTTTGAGTTGGGAGGCCATCACCACCCCGCCGAGTCCGGCCAGCAACCCGGACAACACATACGCCAGCAGCAGCACCCGCCTGACGCGAATGCCGGACAGCACCGCCGCCTCGCGATTGCCGCCGACCGCATACCAATGCCGTCCCAGCCGCGTCTGCGTCATCAAAGCATGCGCCGCCGCATACAGGCCGAGCATGAGCAGCACCGCATTGGGCAGGCCGAACAACCCCGTTTCGCGCCCGAGCCAGACAAAACGATCCGGCACTTCGGCGATCGACTGCCCCTCCGCCAGCGAGTAGGCCAGCCCGCTGCAGACCAGCATCATCGCCAGCGTGACGATGAACGGCGGCACCGCGAAGCGGGTGATCATCAATCCGGAAAAACCGCCGACCGCGCCGCAAACCAGCACCGCACCGGCGCAAGCGATCACCATGCCCATGGCGCTGGCCTCCCTGCCACCCGCGTAATCCCGCACCAGGAACGCCGCCAGCACCGCCGCCAAGGCAATGAGACTGCCCACCGACAAATCGATCCCGCCCGTGATGATGACCACTGTCATGCCAATCGCGACGATGGCGATGACCGCAATCTGGCTGGCGATGTTCAGCAGATTCTCCCGCTTCAGGAATCCCGGCCAGCGACGGCTCGATGGAGTCACCAACTCCGGATTGCCCAGCGCGGGAAAATCCGCCGCCACCTCTTCAAACACCAGCCAAGCCGCGCTGGCGGGCGTGCAGACAATGGCATCCAGGCGCTTCCCTGGCTGGCTGGCGAGCCGCTCCATCGCCGCGCGCGCATCACTCGGAGCACCCTTGACCATCGCGGCCACTTCCACTCCCGACCCCGCCAGCACCCTCTGTGTTTGATCCGCAAACGCGGCTTCCTCCGGCAGGTCACGCACCGCGATCATCACCCGCGCCTGCGTGCCCTGCGCCTCTGCCACGCGCCGCCCCAGCCGCTCTGCTTCCGCCCCGCTCAGCACGGATTGCTCCGTGATGGTTGCCGCGCTGAAAAAGACACACAACAGCAGCAGCACGCCCACCATGCCGTGCTCTTTAAAAAGACGGCGGGCAGTCATGGCTCATGCGTTTTCCAGCCCCATGGCTTGCCGCAACGCGCGCGTCATGACCGCGGCATCTGGCTCCTGCCCCGTCCAATACCGGACTCCAATCACGCCCTGGTTCACCAGCATGCCAAGCCCGTCCAGTGTGCGGCAGCCCCTCGCCCCGGCATCGCGCAGCAAACGGGTGCGCACCGGATTGAAAATCACGTCCGCCACGATCATGCCGGCGGTCAAGCTGGAGGTGTCCAGATCCAGTGCCGCTTGCTCGTCATAGAGCCCAATCGAAGTGCCGTTGATGACGATGCCGGTGTCCGCGGGAACGGCATAGGAACCCTGCCACGGAACGAACTCGCCCTTGCAACTCGTCTTGTCCGCCAGCAACTGCGCCAATTCCAAGCCGCGCGGCTCGGAGCGATTGACGATACGAATGCATTCAGCCCCTGCCAGCGCAAGCTCGACCGCAATCGCCCGCGACGCGCCGCCAGCGCCAAACAACGCCACGGTCTTGCCGCGCGGCTCGATGAGCTCCCGCAGGGATTTCAGAAAGCCTTTGCCATCCGTGTTTTCGCCGATGAGCTGCCCGCCCCGCCGCACCACGCAGTTGACCGCGCCCATCAGTGCCGCAGACTCGCCGAGCCCGTCGAGATGCGGGATGACGGTGACCTTGTGCGGCAGGCTGAGGTTGAAACCGCGAAAGCCCATCGCGCGCGCTCCCGCGACAGCGCCGGCGAGGTCGTCAGGCGCGACTTCCATGTTGATGTAGCGCCAGTTCAAACCGTGATGCGCAAACGCGGCTTCCACCATGGCCACCGTGGGATTGCCAGCGGCACCCTGGGAAAACGAGCCAACCAATTCAGGGCAAAATGAGCCAGACATGACGAATAAGAGCGGGCTAAAGGGTCAGGCGATTCACTCGGGCGTGGTCAACCCCGGCTCACGGCTGCGCCAGACCGGTTTGCCCTCCTCGAGGCAGTCGCTTAACCAGCGAGCGAGGTCACGGAGGCTCGCGTACTTCTCCCGCAAACGGGAAAGCAGGGTCCAATTCGGCGCCGCGCGCGGATTCGGCGGCGTCAAGCGTTGCAAGCGCAACCGCCCCTGCACCGCGTCAAAACGCGCCTCGTCCATGTCGCGGATTTCATCCGGCAGCGGCAGCGCGTCGAGCGCTGTCTGGTCGAGACCCAGTGTCGTAATGCCAAGCCCAAATTCGTGCCCGAGCTGGCGCAGCGCATCGACCAGCGCCTCATCCGTCACCGCTTCCGCCAAAACGAGTTCACCTTGCGTGGTCCAGCGTGTGGCGCTCAAGGCCTGAAAAAAGTCCGCCGAATAACTTTCCAAGCTGGTGGCGAGTTTCAATTGCACGCCAGTGATGCCGACTTCCGGCACACCCAGGTGCCGGCGCAGGCGCAGCATCGCCTGATCCAGACGCCGCACCTCGCCATCGCCGCCATCCAGTTCCCAATCCGCCAGGACCATGTCCGGCACCTCCCAGCCCCCCTCCAACTCGGGCACTGCCTCACCGCGGCCATTCAACACAAACGGAAAACGCGAGCGCGCCAGGCACAACCGCTCGTAGATGGCCATCGCCCGGTCAAAGCGCAGCCAAACCGCCGCCTCGGCGTCATCCACGCGGTCAAACCAGCCTTGCAGCGAGGCATTGACCGCGCCCGGCCGCCGCGTCTGCCGCTGGTAATAACCCTGGCCCTGATCCACCTTCGCAATCGGCGAACCGGGATCGTAGGACAGGATGGAAAAATGGTAGCGCAGTGTCGCGTCGCTGTAGTCGCCATCCAAACGCAACCGCACCAGCCGGATCAGCTCCGTGCCCTTCACCGCCTCGGTTGGATCCTTCGGCAGGCATTGGGGTAAAATATGGCGCAATTGTTCGCGGAGATTCATCGGCTGCGCATAGTGAGGGCAAGCCTCCTGCCAGGTCAAGAGCAACCGCGAGCGCCAGCTCCGCTCCGCCTCCTTCGATTCGCTTTCTTTTTTCTATGAAAGAGGCGCGTTTTCTGGGAGTATCTCAAGCAAAGCTATGCCGGCCTGCCGGTCAGCTCCAAACTCATATCCCAAAACTCACAACACATGAAAAAACTGATCTGCCTCCTCAGTGTGCTCGTCATCACCTCCGGCGCCTCCTTCGCGAAGCCCGTCAACACCGTCTGCCCGGTCAGCGGCCGCGACGCCAAGCGCTCCGTGACCAGCACGCACAAAGGCGATGAAGTGGCCTTCTGCTGCAACAACTGCAAAGGCAAATTCGACGCCGATCCCGCCAAGTTCGAAGCGAAAATCAAGAAAGATTGATCCCTTCGGTGTGCAAACGCCGTTTCTCACGGGACCGGGCAACCGGTCCCGTTTTTTTTTGGCCTGCCCCCTCTAACAAACCGCCCCGCACTGCCGCTTGCATGGGCGGACGCCTGATGGCTTCTTGACCGCGCCCATGGAGCCCGCCCTCACGCCACCTCCTGTTTCCGTTCCACCCGCGCGCGGTGGCTGCCTGCGCTGGCTCACCCTAACCCTGCTTGCCGCGCTGATCATCGGCGGCATCCTTGCCTGGAAGTTCATCGACGAGTCGGCGCGCGTCGTCCATACCGCGGGCGAGTGGCTGCACCGCCTTGGCGACCGCCTGCAATCCCGCTCCATCGAGGAAACCTTCCGCGAAATCGTGACGCGGGTCATTTCCACCGAGGGCGATGTGCTGGAGCTGTCAACGATCGACACCCTGGAAACCTTCACCCGTGCCGACTCGCGCAGCTTGTTTGGCGACCTGCTCTACCTCGGCACCACCTTGTCTGAAATCCGCGTGCCCGTGGTCTATCGCTACCATCTGAAATTGTCCGACGAATGGCAGATTGAAATTGAAGGCAATCAATGCCGCGTACTCGCACCCATGCCACGACCTTCCCTGCCTCCCGCCATCCGCACCGACGGCATGGAGAAAAACTCCGCCTCCGGCTGGCTGCGTTTCAACGCGGCGGAAAACCTGGCCCGGTTGGAGCGGGACCTGAGCCCGCGGCTGGAGAAACGCGCCGCCGACAAACGCCACCTCGACTTGGCGCGCGAAGCCAACCGCCAGTCCGTCGAGGCTTTTGTCCGCAAGTGGATGCTGAACGATCATCCATCCGCAGCGAAACTCGGGATCCAGGTGATCTTTCCCGACGACGATGATCCGGGCCAGCCAGTCGAGCCGTAGGCTCACTCGCCAACCACACTCACCACCACCTCTCGCCGGTGTGGCGCGCGGCGGTGCTCGAACAAAAAGACGCCCTGCCAAGTGCCCAAAGCCAGCCGGCCATCGATGACGGGAATGACCTCCGCGGTGCGTGTCAGCACGCTGCGCAAATGACTCGGCATGTCGTCCGGCCCTTCATGCGTGTGCACAAAATAGGGCGCATCCTCCGGTGCCAAACGCTCAAAATAGGCATGCAAATCGGCGCGGGCCGAGGGGTCGGCATTCTCGAAGATGATGAGCGAGCAACTCGTATGCCGGACAAACACGGTCGCGATGCCATGGCGAATGCCGCTGGCCGACACAATGCGCGCGCATTCGTCGCTGATCTCCGTGGTGCCTTTGCCACGGGTGGACACACTGAACTGTCCGGAATAAGCCGCCATCGATTGAGCTGCGCGTTTACTGCCCTTCTTCCTGGCCGAGCGGGCGCGCCTCCCGCGCCTTCGTTCCAGTCAAATCATCGCCAAGAGCCTCGCGCATCGGCACGGCAAGCGTCTCCAGACGCGCCACCACGTCCGGGTGCGCCGCCGCCACATCCTTGCTCTCGCCAGCATCAGCCTCCAGGTCATACAACGCCAGCGCCTGCTGCTCCACGCGATAACCATGCCGCGACGCGATGCCGGCAATGCCGCTTTGGGTGATCGATTTCGGCTTCATGTTCTCCCAGTTCGCCGGTTTGCCGCCCCTGCCCGGCTCACCATCCACCGTGATATAAGGATGCGCAAAGTGCAGCTTCCACTTGCCGGAGCGCACCGCCTGCAGCTCGCTGCCAGCCCAGATGAAATAAGCCTCCTGCGGCGAACGCGCCTCTTTTTGTCCCAGCAGCAACGGCAGCGCCGGCCGGCCGTCCAGTTGGCGCTCCGCAGGCAGACTGGCATCCAGCAGCTTGGCGAAGCTGGGCAGCAAATCGATGGCCATCAGCGGTTCGGCGCTCTCCACGCCAGCCGGGATTCGGCCCGGCCAGCGCGCGATGAACGGCACGCGGACCCCGCCCTCGTAACTGGTGAGCTTGCCCTCACGCAACGGCTCCGCGCGCCCGGCATGCTCGCCATACGAGAGGAACGGGCCGTTGTCAGAGAAGAAAATCACCAGCGTCTTCTCATCCAACCCATGCTTTTTCAAGGCATCGAGGATAACACCCATGGACCAGTCGATTTCCTCGACCACGTCGCCATACAACCCCGCGCCGGAGTTGCCCTTGAACGCATCGCTGGCGAAGATCGGCACATGCGGCATCACATGCGGCACGTAGAGAAAAAAAGGCTGCTCCCGGTGCTTCTTGATGAAGGCAACCGCACGCTCGGTGAAACGACGCGTGAACTGACTTTGATCCGGGTCCGTCTCCGCCACCTCCAGGCCATCGTACAGCGGCAGCGGCGGCATTTCGGGAGCCAGCGAGGGATGATACTTGCTGTTGTCGTTGGAATAGGGCAGCCCGAGATACTCATCAAAACCATGGCGCATCGGATGAAACATCATCGTCGTGCCCAAGTGCCACTTGCCATAAATCGCCGTGGCGTAACCCTGATCCTTGAACATTTCCGGCATCAAATACTCGTCCGGATTCAAACCGGCCTTGCTGGTGTGGTTGAGCGCGCCCTGCATGCCGACACGATTGGCGTAGCAACCGGTCATCAGAGCCGCCCGCGAGGCGCTGCACACCGCCTGCGCCACATAGAAATTCGTCAGCTTCAGTCCCTCTGCAGCCATGCGATCCAAGCGCGGGGTGCGATGCGGCGGTTTGCCAAAGCAGCCGACGTCCGCATAACCGAGGTCATCCACCAGAAAGATCACCACGTTCGGCTTCTCCGCAGCAACGAGAGGGGCAAGAACGGCGAAAAAAAGAACAAACAAGGGACGCAAAGCCCGGATTGGAACGGAAGGCATGTCCTATTCTGAACCCGTTGCGACACAGCGCGTCAAGCTTTGATTCCCAGCCGCAGCTTGCCACGGCGCGAAAAAAATGCGCGGGCCGCAGCCCGCGCATCGCAAAAGGCAGATCAATCAAGAAGCGGGATTACTCCGCCTCAGCTTCCTTCTTGCGCGTGGTTTTCTTCGCCGACTTGGCCTCAGGCGCTTCCTCGGCCGCCGCAGGCGTCTCCTCCACAGCGGGGGCAGCAACGCTGGCTGGCACAAAGGCGTCCACCCACTCGATGAAGGCCATCGGAGCGGAGTCGGAACCGCGCTGACCGAGCTTGGTGATGCGGGTGTAGCCGCCGTTGCGGTCTTTGCTGGCGACAGCAATTTCCTCGAACAGCTTTTTCACGGCGTCTTTCTGGCCGAGAGCGGCAACAGCGAGGCGGCGGGCGTGGAGGTCGCCGCGCTTGCCCAGGGTCACCATCTTCTCCGCCAGCGGACGCAGGGCCTTGGCCTTGGCCAGGGTGGTGCGGATGCGGCGGTGCTCGATCAGGCTGCACACCAGGTTGGCCAGCAGTGCCTTGCGATGCGAGGCGTCACGCTGGAGTTTGACGGTTTTCATTCGGTGTCTCATAACAATGCTTTCGTCTGGGGGTCACGGCCGGGAACGGCCTGGGCGTTTTTTTTGGCAGGTTGGTGAATTACTCCTCGTCTTCGTCGTCCACCTCCGGCAGGTGGGAGTCCACCAGCTTGCTGAAGTCCATGGCATCGGCTTCGTCGTCCTCCTCGGCGAGCAGGGCGCTCTGGCGTCCCAGCAGCGAGACGCCGCCCGGGCTGGCCTCAAGCAGCGAGGCGTCGAGTTTCATGCCGAGAGAGAGGCCCAGCTCGGCGAGCTTTTCCTTGATCTCGGTGAGCGACTTCTTGCCGAAGTTGCGGTAACGCAGCATCTCGGCTTCGCTCTTGAGGGCGAGCTGGCCGACGGAGGTGATGTTGGCGTTGTTGAGGCAGTTGGCGGCGCGCACGGAGAGCTCGATCTCGTTGACGCTCATGTTGAGCAGCTTGCGCAGCTCGGAATTCTCCTCGGACTGGGCTTCCGGAGCGGCTTCAAACTCGACCGCGGACTCGTCGTAATTGACGAAAACGTCGAGGTGCTTGCGCAGGATCGCGGCGGATTGCAGCACGGCGTCGCTGGGGCTGACGCGGCCGTCGGTCCAGACATCCAGAATGAGCTTGTCGTAATCCGTGTTCTGGCCGACGCGGGTGTTTTCCACGTTGTACTTGACGCGGGTCACCGGGGAGAAGATGGAATCGATGGGAATGACCCCAATGGGAGTGTCCTGGCGTTTGTTGTCCTCCCAGGTGGAGAAGCCGCGGCCGACGCGCACTTCAAATTCGCAGTCAAACTTGCTCTTCTTGTCGAGGGTGCAGATGACGAGATCCTTGTTGATGACTTCGTAGTGGTTGTCCTCCTTGATGTCACCGGCAGTGACGGCGCCCTGCTTGTCCACGGAGATGGAAAGGATGCGCGCCTCTTTGTTTTCGCTGTGGTGGCGGAAGCGAATCTTTTTCAGATTGAGCACGATCTGCACCACATCCTCGAGCACGCCCGGCAGGGTGGAAAACTCATGCTGCACGCCCTTGATTTTCACCGAGGTGATGGACGCGCCCTCAAGCGAGGACAGCAGCACGCGGCGAAGGGAGTTGCCAATGGTGTGGCCGTAGCCGCGATCAAAGGGCTCGGCAATGAACTGGGCGTAGGTGTCGGTTGCGGTTGCCTCAACTTTAACGAGGCGGTTGGGCATTTCGAAGCGTGCTAGACGGATTGGCATGATGATGTCTGATGTGGCCGGGTTACCTTCGAGGCGAGTCCCCGCACCCTCGAAAAGAGGCGGGCTCGAAGACCAACGGCGATGGTTTGTCTCGCGGAGGGCGGGCAGTATGGGGGTCAATCGCCGGTTTGCAACTGGAAATCGGAGCCCCCGAATGGCGAATTTCAGGCGCCAGCCCCCGCCGACCAGCCGCCGTCCACGGCGATGACCTGGCCGGTGATGAAATTCGAAGCCGTCGAAAGCAAAAACAGCACCGTGCCATCGATGTCTTGTGCTGCGGCCGGTCTCCCCCCTTCCAGAGCCTGTTTGCGGCGCACGGTGTCGATGATCGCGGCATCCCCCAGCGCCCGGCCGGACATCGGCGTCTCCACCAGCCCGGGCGCCAGCACATTCACCCGGATGTTGTCCGGCGCGTAACGCGCCGCCAGCGACCGGCTCAGCCCGATCACCCCGGCTTTGGCTGCCGCGTAGGCATGCGTGGAAAAATGTTCAGGCGACGGCGACCAGGCCAGCACGCTGCTCATGTTGAGGATGGCGCCGCCGCTCTGTTGCGCCAGAAACTGCCGGATGGCGGCCCGGTTCGAGCGCATCAGTGAGGTCAGATTCCACTCCAGCGTTTGCTTCCAGCCCTCGTCAGTGAGCTCGTGCAGCGGGCCATCGCCAAATTTCCGGCCACTGCCGCCGGCCACATGAAACAGCGCGTCCAGTCGCCCAAAAGCTTGCACCGCCGCAGCCACCGCGCGCTCCGCCGAACCCGGCTCGGTGGCATCGGCCACGCAGCCGCGCGCCTCGCCCCCGGCACAGGCCGCTTCCACTTCCTCAGCGGTTTTTCCCGTCAACACCACACGCGCACCCGCGCCTGCCAGAGCGCGCACCGCCGACAACCCAATGCCGCTGGTGCCGCCCACCACCAGCACCACACGATCCCTGAATGCAGACGTTTCGTCATTCATACCCGCTCAGCTTTTGCCTCCTTTCCTGGCAGTCCGTTATGCCAGCAACCCTTTCACCACCTCGCCATGCACATCGGTGAGGCGGAATTCGCGGCCCTGGAAGCGGTAGGTCAGCTTGGTGTGGTCCATGCCAAAGAGGTGCAGGAGGGTGGCGTGGAAGTCGTGGATGGACACCGGGTTTCTGGCCACATGCCAGGCAAAGTCATCCGTCTGCCCGTACACTTGGCCGCCCTTGATGCCACCGCCGGCCATCCAGAGGGAGAAGGCGGAGGGATGGTGGTCGCGCCCGGTCACGCTGCTCTTGCCAGGCCGGTTTTCCCCCAGCGCCGTGCGGCCAAACTCGCTGCCCCAGACCACCAGCGTGGTGTCCAGCAGACCGCGCTGCTTGAGGTCCTTCAACAGGGCGGCGATGGGCTGGTCCACCATGCCGCAGTTGTGCTCAAGCTGGGGGTCCAGGTTGCTGTGGTGGTCCCAGGAGGCGTGGATGATGTTCACAAACCGCACGCCGCGCTCCACCATGCGGCGGGCCTGCAGGCAGTGGCGTGAGAAGATCTGGTAATTGCCGATGCCGCCCAGGTTGCTTTTGATGGGCGGCTCCGCGCGGTTGATACCGTAGGCGTCCAGCGTGGCCTGGCTTTCA
>CAZKMS010000102.1:20698-21500 GCA_964553805.1 uncultured Verrucomicrobiaceae bacterium | reverse complement strand
TGTTACACAAACAGGCAAAAAAAAATCCCAGGCGCCGGAATCAGGGCTTCGCCGCCGCCTCCCCATGGATCAGCGGCAGCGCTTTTTTCATCGATTGAGTCACGCCCCAAGCCAGCGGCAGGAGCACCAGAAGCCAGATCAGAACCGCTTTCAGCATGTCATTTGCCCTCCTCCATGTGGTGACGCGAGTGTACTGGCCGCACCAGCAGGTTCGCCAGCAGGCCGAGCATGAGCAGCCCGCACATCAGGTAAAAGGTGTTGTTGTAGGCCTCCGCCTTTGGCACCCCGGCCGCCACCCGGCGATCGTAGAGGCCATTGATGAGCAGCGGGCCGATGACCGCCGCCATGCTCCAGGCGGTGATCAGGCGGCCGTGGATGGCCCCGACCTGGTAGGTGCCAAACATGTCTTTCAAATAGGCCGGAATGGTGGCAAACCCGCCGCCATACATGCTGATGATGACTGCCGTGAAGACGACAAACAACGCGCGGTTCTGCGTCTCCTGCGTCCAGGGCAGCAGGGCGTAAAGTACCGCGCCAAGAAGGAAGTAAAGGCAGTACACCGTCTTGCGGCCGGTCAAATCGGACACGCTCGACCAGGCGAAGCGCCCGCCCATGTTGAACAGGCTGAGCAGCCCGGTGAACCCGGCCCCGATGGCGGCGCTGACGCCGAACATGTCCTGGCACATGTCCGCGGCCCGGCCCAGCACGCCGATGCCCGCGCTCACGTTCATGCAGAGAACCACCCATAAAAACCAAAACTGCGGCGTTTTCCAGGCGCAATCCACCGCCACGCTGGCCGAGG
>CAZKMS010000102.1:0-20688 GCA_964553805.1 uncultured Verrucomicrobiaceae bacterium | reverse complement strand
CCGGGGTGATCATGCCATTGGCCGCCCGTTGTTTCGGCACCCAGCCCTCCGGTTTCCAGTCCGCCGCCGGCACCCGCACCAGCCAGGCCCCTGCCAGCATGAAAAACGCGTAAAACCCGGCCATCGTCGCCAGGGCTTTCATCGCGCCGGTGCCGCCTCCCGCTTCCTGCGAAAACCAGCGCATCAACTCCTGCCCCAGCGGGCTGCCAATCAGCGCCCCGCCGCCGAAGCCCATGATCGCCATCCCGGTGGCCATGCCGGGCCGGTCCGGGAACCACTTCACCAGGGTCGAAACCGGCGAAATGTAGCCCAGCCCCAGGCCGATGCCGCCGACAAAACCGTAGCCGAACAGCACCAGGGCCAGCGACTTCAGTTTCACCCCCAAAGCGGTGAGCAGCAAACCGCCGCAAAAGCACAAGCAGCTCATCACCATGGCTTTGCGCGGCCCGGAGCGCTCCACCCACTTGCCAAACACGGCGGCAGACAGTCCCAACATCACCAGGGCGATTTGGTAGGCCCAGTTCACGCCGGACACCGCCACACCCAGTTCGGTGCTGAGCGGCTTGTTGAAGACGCTGAATCCATAAACCTGGCCAATGCACATGTGCACCGCAATGGCCGCCGGCGGCACCAGCCAGCGGAAGTATCCCGGCGCTGCCACCGTCGCCTCTCGTGACAAAAATCCGTGCATATATCGCCCATCCAATCGGAGGCCCAGCACTTTGGCAATACCGAAACCATTTATTTCAAATATGATTATATTTTATCATTTGAGAGTAAAATTACGTTGTTTTTACATATATGCTATGGATATTATAATAATGAGCTTCATTTTTGAAAATATATTCAATTATGAATCTCGTGATGAGCAACGCTTTGACACTTGGCTTCCTCCTCGGTGGGCTGTGTGTGACCGCTGTTCAGGCCAACGGCACCGGCGTTCTGCAACTCGAATTGCAGGCGGAATGGCAAGGGAGCCGCCTTCCGGCCGACTTCTCGTCGGCACTGCGGGTTGAGCGTCTCGACCTTCTGCTTTCCGGCCTCGCTCTGCAGCGCACGGACGGGACGTGGCTTGAGTCCGATGACTGGCAGGCCTTTGCCAGTCTCGGCAAGGCTTCACAGATTCCACCAGCCGATGGCATTCCCGGCGAGACTTTCCGCGCCCTGCGTTTTCAGGTCGGGCTGCCCGAAGCTCTCAACAGCGGGGATCCGGTTCAGTGGGCTCCGGGGCACCCCCTGCATCCAAGCATCAATGGCCTGCACTGGGGCTGGCAGGGCGGCTACGTTTTTCTGGCTTTTGAGGGGCGCTGGAGGCAGGCAGACGGGGAATTCGGCGGCTTCTCGTTCCATTTGGCCACGGACGAGCGTCTGACCACCGTCGAATTGCCGCTGGATTTTCAGGGCGGCGGACCGCTCACCGTCCGTCTCGCGCTCGATGCCAGCCGTCTGCTGGAGGGCATCGACTTCGCTCGTGATGGCGCCGGCACCCACAGCCGCCCGGGCGATTCTTTAGCCGGCCGTCTGCAAACCAACCTCGCCCGCGCTTTCCGGGTCGTCTCGCTGCATCCCGATTTGTTTCAAACGCCGGGCACTGAAGCCGTCGCCGTCACTCCCCCGGCTGGCGCGGCTCCTTTCCGGCTCGACATCAGCCACCGCCTGCCGCAAGCGCCCCTGCCCGCGGACAATCCTCTAACGCTTGAGGGCGTCGCGCTCGGCGAAAAACTCTTCCACGACCCGCGGCTTTCGATCAACAACCGCCAATCCTGCGCCTCCTGTCATGACCGGAGCCTCGCCTTCAGCGACAGCCGGCGCGTCAGCGTGGGTGCGCAGGGCCAAACCGGCAGCCGCCAGTCCATGCCGCTTTTCAACCTGGCCTGGTCGCAGTCGTTTTTCTGGGACGGCCGCGCCACCAGCCTGCGCGAGCAAGTCTTGATGCCGATCCAGGACCCGCATGAAATGAACGAAAGCCTGGAGCGCGTCACCGCCAAGCTCGCCGACGAAGAAGCCGCCTTCGCCGCTGCTTTTGGCACACCTGAAGTCAGCCCTGAGCGCGTCGCCCGCGCCCTGGAGCAGTACCTTTTGACCCTGATCTCCCAGGACAGCCGCTTCGATCAGGCGGCGCGCAAGGTCGGCGCCTTGAGCGAAGAGGAAAAGCGCGGCCTGCAGCTCTTCGTCACCGAACACGACCCTGCCCGCGGTCTCTATGGCGCGGATTGCTTCCACTGCCACGGCGGCACGCTGTTCACTGATCACCAATTCAAGAACAACGGCCTGGATCTGGTCGCGGAGGACGTCGGACTGATGGCCGTCACCGGCAAAACAGCCGACCACGGCAAATTCAAAACGCCCAGCCTGCGCAACATTGCCGTCACCGCGCCCTACATGCACGACGGACGTTTCGAAACGCTGGAGGAAGTCGTGGCCCACTACAATGGCCCGTTGAGCCGCTCCGACACGCTTGACCCCAATCTCGCCAAGCACCCCGCAAGCGGCCTGCAACTCAGCGCTGAAGACCAGCGCGCGCTCGTCGCCTTTCTCAAAACCCTCACCGACGACGCCTTCATCGCGTCACCTGCCGAGTTCGCCTCACGCCCATGAAGTCACGCGCCCTTTTGACCGGCTTCGCCGCCTGCTTCGCGGCCCTCATCCAGGCTGACGAGAACGAGCATATTCTCGCCGATCAACTCATTGCCGAAGCCGAGGCCCTCGCGCCCGCCTTTGTCGCTCCCGCGCCTGCCGCCACCACGGCGACGGCACGCATCAACCTCGGCGAGTGGGGCGGCATCATCCCCTGGACACCCCACATCCCCGTCACCGCCGCCACCCTGCCTGACGGCCGCCTGCTGACCTTTGCCTCCAACCAGCGCACCACCTTCCCTGCCGGCCCCGAATTCACTTACGCCGCCGTGTGGGATCCCGTCACCGGCCAGTTCACGGAGATCAACAACAACCGCCATGACATGTTCTGCGGCGGGACCGCCATGCTGCCGGACGGGCGCGTCGTCATCAACGGCGGCCGCAGCACCACTCGCCTGAGCAGCATCTTCGACTGGCGCACGCGCCAATGGAGCGCCCTGCCCGGCATGAATGACCCGCGCTGGTACAACACCACCGTCGCCCTCACCGACGGCAGCGTGTTTACCGTCACCGGCGATGGCGGCAGCAACACCGCCGAACGCTGGACGCAGGTTGATGGTTGGGCCAGGCTCACCGGCATTCCCTGGCAAAACGTGGTCAATCAACCTGGTTACGTCACGCGCTGGCATCCGCTCGTTGTGGTCGCTCCCGATGGCCGGTTGTTTCACGGCGGGCCCACGCGCCAGATGAACTGGGTCACTGCTGAGGACAACGGCAGCCTGACTTATGCCGGCATCGACGTGCCTGGCGCGCTCTATCCCAAAGAAGGCTGCTTCGCCATGTATGATGAAGGGCAAATCCTCGTCGCCGGCGGTTCATCCACCACCAGCTCCAACAGTTTCGAAAGCACGACCGGCACCAGCACCGGCGCCGCCTTCACGATCGACCTGCGCTCCGGCTCGCCCGTGCTGAGTCCCGCGCCCTCGATGCAATACGCGCGCCAGTTCTGCAATTCCGTCATCCTGCCCAATGGCGAGGTGATCGTCATCGGTGGCAACACGGGGCGCAAGTTCAATGACACCGGCTCCATCCTGACCCCGGAAATCTGGAATCCGGGCACACGCCAGTGGCGTGCGGTGGCCCCGATGAACGTGCCGCGCAATTACCACTCGCTGGCCCTCCTGCTGCCGGACGGCCGTGTTTGGTCGGGTGGGGGCGGCCTTTCCGGCAACAGCGCCGACCACCGCGACGCTCAGATCTTCACGCCGCCGCAGCTTTACACCGCTTCCGGCTCGCCCGCCATTCGACCCCAAATCACCCAGGTGCCAGCCTACATCGGCACCGGAACGATCTTCAATGTCGCCGCCAGCCCGGGTGTCTCACGCTTCACCTTCATCAAGCTCTCCTCGCAAACGCACTCGGTGAACACCGACCTGCGTTTTCTCGAACTGCCTTTCAGCGAGACCACCCCCGGCCAATACCGCCTCAGCGCCCACGCCAATTTGAATGTGATGACGCCGGGCTACTGGATGCTGTTTGCGCTCAATGCCAGCGGCGTCTGGTCGGAGGCTCGCATCATCCAGGTTGATCCCGCAGCGACCGTCTCCATCACCAAACCAGCGGAGCAAACCAGTGCCGTCTCGGCACCCGTTCATCTCCCCGTCTTCGCCAGCGCGCCTGCCCATGGCAGCCTGGCCTTCACCGCCGCCGGCCTGCCGCCCGGCCTGCAAATCAACGCGGCCACCGGCCTGATCAGCGGCACTCCTGCCCAAACCGGCGCCTATTCCATTCAACTCGCCGTCACCGATGGCGCCACGCTCGCCAGCAGCAGCTTCACCTGGACCATCACGCCGCCCAGCTTTCATTCTAATTTCACCAGCTTCAGCGGCCAAACTTCATTGTTCCAGTTCAACGGCACCGCCGGCATCAACGGCGATGTTTTGCGGCTGACTCCAAACACCAGCAACCAGGCAGGCGCGGTCTTTCTCAAAACCCCGCTTCCCGTTTCAGCGAACACCTCCTTCAGCACCCGTTTCGTGTTCCGCATGAGCGGCAGTGGCGACGGCGCGGACGGCATGGCCTTTGTCTTGCAGAGTCAAGGCGCAAGCGCGCTGGGCGTCGGCGGCTCCGGCTTGGGTTACCAAAACATCACTCCCAGCCTCGCCATTGAAATCGACACCTACGCGGGTCCCGGCGATCCCAACGCCAATCATCTTGGTCTGCTCACCAATGGCAACGTCAGCTCCCATCTCGCCACCCACAACGCTGCCTTCGATTTGGAAAACGGCAGCGCCCACACGCTTTGGGTCGAGTACGATGGCCCGGCGGACATCCTGCGGGTTTACCTGGCGCAAGGAAACGTCACTGCCCGTCCGGCCAGCGCCGTCATGACACACTCTGGCCTGGACCTGCGGGCGCTGCTCGGCCCTTCGACGTGGATCGGGTTCACCGGCGCCACCGGCGGCGCCACGAACGCGCATGAGGTGCTCGCCTGGTCGTTTTGGGCCAATGCCTTTGCCCTGCCCGCCGCGCCCGTGCTTGCCCAGCCTGCGGCACAGTTCAGCGTGACCGGACAGAACGTGCTCCTCCCCATCCAGGCCAGCGACGCCAATCACGACGCGCTTGCTTACACCGCCAGCAGCCTGCCTCCAGGTCTGCAAATCAACAGCGCCAGCGGCGTCATCAGCGGCACGCCAACGACGACCGGGACCTTCCAAGTCACCGTCACAGCGAGCGACGGCTCCAGCTCCGTGAACAAGAGCTTCACCTGGACCATCAACCAGCCGCTCACGCTCTCCCAGCTCAATGGCATGCCCGTTCAAAACGGCGCGATTGCCGCCTTCACGGCCTTTGCCCAAGGCGGCGCCAATGTGCGTTACCGCTGGAATTTTGGCGATGGCAGCCCGGCCACGGAATACTCCGCCTCGCCGAGCGCCAGCCACCATTACTCCGCGCCCGGGCACTACACGGTCACGCTCTACGTCACCGACGACACCGGCACCGTGCTCACCCAGACCTTCACTCAAATCGTGCATGCGCCGCTCACGGCAACCAAACCAGCGTCCTCCACCAGCATTCTTTGTGAAAAACGCACCAGCGGCAGCGACCGTGTCTGGGTCGTCAACCCGGACAATGACAGCGTCACCGCCCTCGACGCCACAACTGGCGCGCGTCTTGCCGAGATCTTCGCCGGCAACAATCCGCGCTCGCTAGCCCTGGCACCCGATGGTCGTCTCTGGGTCGTCGCCGCGAGCAGTTCCAGTCTCTCCATCATCAACACCAACAGCCTTGTTAGAGAGGCAACCGTCCTAATGCCGCAAGGTTCCCGCCCTTTCGGCATCGCTTTCGACCCGAACGGCGGTGCCGCTTACGTTACCTTGGAAAACAGCGGCCGCCTATTGAAGCTGAACCCGACCACCGGTGCGGAGATCGCCTCAAAAGACATCGGCCTGCATGCCCGCCACCTCTCAGTCAATGCCGACGGTACACGGGTCTATGTCAGCCGCTTCATCACCCCCCCCGTGCCGGGCGAACACACCGCCAATCCGGACACCTCAGGCCGCGGCGGTGAGATCATCGTGCTCAAGACCTCAAACTTGGAGATCGAACGCACCATTCTCCTTGCCCATAGCAACGCCGAGGACACCCCCACCTCCGCGCGGGGGCTGCCAAACTACCTCGGCCCCGTCACGATTTCGCCAGACGGCGCCTCCGCCTGGGTTCCCTCCAAACAGGACAACATCAAACGCGGCAGCCTGCGTGACGGACACTCGCTCACTCATGACCAGACGGTTCGTGCCATCGCCAGCCGGGTGGACCTCGTGACCCAGTCCGAAGATCACCCCGCCCGCATCGACTTCGATGACGCCGGCATGCCCAGCGCCGCCGCCTTTGATAAATGGGGCAGCCACCTCTACGTCGCCCTCGAAAGCACCCGCGCCGTCGCCATCGTTGACCCCTACGGCAACGAGGAGATCGCCCGCTTTGACGCCGGCCGCGCGCCGCAGGGCCTCGCCCTCTCCCCCGACGGCCTGACTCTCTACGTGCAGAACTTCATGGACCGCAGCATCAGCATCTTTGACGTCTCCCCCATCGTCAACGGCTCCTCCCTCACCCCTGTCTTGACCGGCACCGCCGCGACAACCGTCAACGAGAAGCTCCCCCCCGATGTCCTTCTCGGCAAACAACTTTTTTATGACGCCTTCGACCCCCGCCTCGCCCTCCAACGCTACATCTCCTGTGCCGCCTGCCATAACGAGGGCGACCAGGACGGGCGCACCTGGGACTTCACCGGTTTTGGCGAGGGCCTGCGCAACACCATCACTCTGCGCGGCCACGGCGGCACCAAACAAGGCCCCCTCCATTGGACCGGGAACTTCGACGAGGTCCAGGACTTCGAGAATCAAATCCGCGGGTTCGCCGGTGGCAGCGGCCTCATCTCCACCGGCTCCCCCCACGCCACGCTCGCCGCTCCCAATGCAGGACGCAGCGCGGACCTGGACGCGCTGGCCGCCTACCTGCAAAGCCTGGTCTTGGCGGAAGAAAGTCCTTTTGCCTCGTATAACCCCGAAGACGCTGCGGAGGCAGAACAGGGCCGGATGCTGTTTCTTCAGAACAACTGCGCCACCTGCCACTCAGGCCCGGAATTCACCCGCAGTAGTCTCGGCGTTTTTGCCGATGTGGGCACAACCAAGGCCTCTACCGGCTCACGTCTGGGGGGAGCTTTGCCTGGCCTGGATACTCCAACGCTGCTCGGCGTCTGGAAGACGGGACCCTACCTTCACGACGGCTCGGCAGCGACCCTTGCCGACGCGGTGCGTGCTCACTCCACATCCACATTGAATGATTCTCAACTACGCCTCCTCGAGATCTATCTGAAAGGACTCAGCAAGACTCCAGGTCCGCCCAAGTATCCCGCCGAGGCACTTTCCGCCTCGCCGCTCACGCTGCAGCCCATCGCAACGAACATGGGCCAGGCGGGATTCATTCCCTCCACTGGCACGCATTACATTTCAGGCGCCGGACGGGACATTTATTTCAATGTTGACGGGTTTCAATTCGCCTATCAGCGCCTCACCGGCGACGGCGAAATCGTCGCCCGCGTGCTCATGCAGGACGCCGCCAACCCCTGGGCCAAGTCAGGCGTCATGATCCGGGAAAATCTCACCGCCGGTTCGCGCCATGCCCTCGCCTTCACCACGCCTGCAGAAGCCCAAAACGGCTTTGGCATGGTCTGGCGTCAGACGCAGGATGGCGCCTCCGGTTACACCGCCGGGGACGCGCTCAACGCCCTCCCCCACAACTGGGTCAAACTCGTGCGCAGCGGCTCCGTCGTCACTTCTTATCATTCGGCTG
Organism: uncultured Verrucomicrobiaceae bacterium; assembly: GCA_964553805.1. Taxonomy (GTDB): domain Bacteria; phylum Verrucomicrobiota; class Verrucomicrobiia; order Verrucomicrobiales; family Verrucomicrobiaceae; genus JAGRPD01. The sequence goes on along the minus strand of CAZKMS010000102.1, from coordinate 12,756 downwards.
ACGGCCTCTCTTGGAAACTCATGGGCAGCGCCACCCTCTCGGGGCTGCCCGCCGACCTCTATTTTGGCCTGGTTGTCACCAGCAGCGAAAGCTTCATCTCTTCAACCTCCGCTTTCGACCAAGTCACGATCCGTCCGCTCGCCCCGCCCTTGGGCGATTTGAATCTGGCCAGCAACGACATCGGAACTGTTGCTCTCCCGGGCTCCACCGTTTTCGACAACGCCACTCAAACCCACACCCTGACTGCTTCCGGCAGCGATATTTTCTTTGAGCAGGACGGCTTCCGCTTCGCCCAGCAGACGCTGGAGGGCGATGGCGAAATCATCGCCCGCGTCAGCAGCCACACGGGCGACAATCCATGGTCCAAGGCCGGTCTCATGATGCGGGAGACCCTCACCGGCCCCTCCCGTCACGCCACCGTCTTCACCACGCCTGCGGGCGCTGGCAACGGCTTCGGCATGGTCTGGCGCGACGTCACCGCCGGCTCCACGCAGTATGCAGACGGCGGCCCCCTCAACCCGGCCCCGCAGAACTGGCTCCGCCTCGTTCGTGACGGGGAGATCCTGTCCAGCTTCACTTCGAGCGACGGCGTCACCTGGGCGCTTGTTCATGCCGCCTCCCTGCCCGGCCTCGCCGCCACCCTGCACGTCGGCCTCGCCCTCACCAGCAGCACGAATGCCGCGCTCGCTTCCGCCAGCTTTGACAATGTCAGCATCCGGCAAAAAACGCCCCTTCCGGATGCCCACACGCTCACCGGCCTGAACGTCGGCGGCACCATCGTCAGCGGCGTCACCCTCAACGGCGCCGGCACCTACACCCTGCGCGGGGCCGGTGCGGACATTTTCTTCAACTCGGACAGCCTGCAATTTGCCGCCACCCAACTCCTGGGTGATGGCGAGATCCGCGCCCGCGTCACCTCCCAGACCAATACCAACCCCTGGGCCAAGGCAGGCGTCATGATCCGCGAGTCCCTCTCCGGCGGCTCACGCCACGCAACGATCTTCACCACGCCATCCGCGGCAGCCAACGGCTTCGGCATGGTCTGGCGTCCGGTATTTGACGGCTCCACCACCTACGCCAGCGGTCCCGCTTTGAATCCCGTGCCGGACAACTGGGTCCGCCTCGTCCGCGCTGGCGACACCCTCACCGGCTACGCCTCAAACAACGGCGTCAATTGGACACCCGTCAGTTCCACCACCCTGGCCGGCCTGCCCGACTCCGTTTACATCGGACTCGCGGTCACCTCCTCATCCTCCTACGTGCTCGGCACCGCCACCTTTGACAACGTCCAGATCAGCGGCACACAGTCCCCTCTGCCTCCCGGCACCACCGCCCCTCCGGGGTCACTCACCACCCTCGATGCCGACCTCAACGGCAACGGTGTCAACGACCTCATCGAATACGCCATCGGTTCCAGCCGCCCCGACGCCGGCTGGTGGATTGAGCAGCAGGCCGAGGAACTGAATGTCAGATTAACCACGGTGGCCAGCATCACCGACATGAGTTACACCCTCGAAACCTCGACGGATCTGGTGACATGGACTCCGGTGGCGATCACCCCCAGCGTGACTCCCTACCACGGCGGCACTCAAGGTATTATCTGGAAAGCCGTGACCGCGCATCCCGGTCTGAAACGCAATCTCGGCATCGTCCGCATCCGGGTCACCCAGGAGGGCGGCACCTCCGCCACCACGCAGCCTCAGGCTTGGCAGCGCATCGATCTTGTCCCTGGCATTCAGTCCCTCGGCATCCCGCTCCTCGCACCACCCCTCTATGCAGGCTACCTTCAATCCGTCGCCGCCGATGACGTGTTGGAAGTCACCTTTCCAATGACTTTCAACCCACAGGCCTCGTTCCATCGTTACTACATGGAGATCCAGGATGGCGAACACGCCGGCCATCGCCTCGCCATTGCCGACATCGCTCCCGGCCGTTTCACCATGAACCTCGGTTCAGAGCACAGCACCCTCAAAACCCTGCCCGCCAACCTCATCGGCGCCCGCATGACCGTCAGGCAGCACCTCCACCTGAGCGCCGTGCTTCCTGACAATCACCTCCGTGGCGCCTCCTCCGCGGCGCTGGCGGATCAGGTCCTCTTCTACACCGCCGCGCAAGGCTGGGACACCCACTGGCTGCTCAAAGCCGGCTCCTTGAACCGCTGGGTGCGCGCGGGAGACGCCACGCTCACCAACACCAGTGCCACCATCATCCCGCCCGGCTCAGGCGTCATGATCAAAGTCAACGGTCCCGCGACTTCCTGGTTCCTCACGGGGCATGTGCGCACCAATCCCTTCCGGCGCAAACTGAGCGAAGGTTACAACCTGCTCGCTCTGCCCTGGCCGGTCGATGGCACGCCCAACGGCTGGCTGCTGACACCCGCCAACGGCCTCACCGCCTCCACCAACCCGATCCTGGCAGACCACCTTCAGTTCTGGAACGGCAATGGCTACAACGGCCTGTGGCTCTTGCGCCATGGCAGCGGCCACCGCTGGGCCGGGCTGGGCGATGCCACTCTGCGCGACCATGGCAACACGATGCTGCTTCCCGCTGCTGGCGCCTTTTTCCTCAAAGCGCTTCCCGACACCGCCGCCCATGGCTGGAATCTCGCGCCACCCACAGAAGCCGTGTCCTACTCCGCCGGTTTGTAATTCGGATACTTGTCCGACAGCTCTTTGCGCAAAGTACGGGCGCGATCCACGTCACCGGCTTTCTCCAAGGCGCGAATCGTTTTCCAAACCGCCTCGGGAGTGATCTTGGGATCCACAAAAAACTGGCCAGGCACGATGTACTTGGCGGCGGCTTTGCGATATTCGTCGATGGCCAGATTGGTTTGCCCCTTCGCCTCCATCTTCTGGGCGCGGTCGTAGTGAATGTCGCCCTCCAGGATCAACAACTCCGCGTGCAAACGACCGGTTTTGATGAAGCCGAGCGCCTCATCGGCGGTGGCCAGTGCGGTGTCGTGCTCGCCCTGGCCGAGTTCCGCCCGCGCGCGAAACAGCAGAGCCTTGCCGCGCTCCGCTCCGGGCTGGGTGGTGACATCCAGGAAGTGCTGCAAGCTGGAGATCGCCTCTTTGTAGCTGCCGTTTTCAACCCGGGCCATGCCGAGGTAATTCCAAATGGTCGGAATGGTGTGGACCGGATCCTCCGTCGTCGCCCGCCCGAGGTACTTCGCGGCCCGCTTGAAGTCGTCCTGGGCAAACAAAGTGAGGCCGAGCCAGCCCAGGATGTTGGGCGACACCTCGCTTTCCGGCCGCCGCGCCAAAAAGTCATCGATCACAGTGATCAGACCCTCGCTGTCCTCCTGGGCGTAGTAGCTGGTGATCAGCATCTGCCCCGCCTTGTCCGTGTACGATTTTGGATCGAGGCGCATGGCGCGCCGCAGCGCCTCCTGCGCCTTCGGCCAGTCCTCTTTCTCAAAGGCAGCGGAGCCGATGCCAAACCAGGCCTGCGGCACCGCCTGGCTCTGCGGAAACAACTTCACAAGGCTCTCAAAAGCCTGGATCTTGCCTTCGTTGTCGCGCTCCATGCCCGCGATCAATCCCAGTTGATACCAGGCCAGTTCGGCTGACGAGCTTTTGCTGAAATCCTCCGTGATGCGTTTGAAGTCCGCGCGGGCCTTCGTCAGGTCTTTGGCCTCTTTGTTGGCCAATCCGCGGTGCGTCAGCGCGTTCGGCGCCAGTTCATGATTGCTGTTCTCGTTCAAAAACCGGGTAAAGCTGCCGACCGCCTCAGCATGACGCCCTGCCTGGCTCAGCGAGTAGCCCTGATTGTAGAGCACACTGGCGCGCAAGTCTGGATTGAGGTTGTCCATCTCCACATCGGCAAACGCTGACGCCGCTTTCTCGTATTCGCCGCGATTGAAGTAATGATCGGCGCGGATCAGCGCTGCCTTCGCCACAAACTCATGCCCGGCTTTCGGCTTGCTCCAGCGGCTCAAGAAGGCAGTGGCAAACTCACCCAAGTCCTTGTCCTCAAGCAGGTAAAAACAATACAGCTTCCAGTACCCCGCCTCAAAGGCCACGTCATCGCCCGGATAATCCTGCTCCACCATCAAATAGACCTCCACCGCGCGCGAGTAGGTCTTCTTCATCCGGTAAGCGTTGCCCACCAGCAGCAGCATTTTGCCGCGCGCGCTGCCGGGCGGCAGCACGCTGGCATTGCGGGTGTAGCTGTCGATGACGGCATTGTAGTCGCCCTTGTCGTAAAGCGCCTGCACTGTGCCGACGAGGGCGATGCCGCGCTTCTCCGGCGAGGTCTGCGGCAGGGTGAGCGCTTTCTCAAACAGGGCCGACGACTCTTCAGGACGCTTCAACTCGCCAAGCAGCACAGCGGCGCTCACGGTGGCTTCAGCGCGCATGACGGGATCCTCCGCATTGGTCATCAGATCCTGGTAGAGTTTCAGAGCCTCGTTCAGCCGGTTCGCCTCCATCTCGTTCTTGGCCAGACTGAGCAAAGCCGTGTCGCGGTAGGGATTGTCGGATTTGACCGCAATCACACGCTGGAGCGCCGCCATTTGCTCCTTTTCTTTGCCGAGCATTTGATAACCCCGGCTCACGTTGTAGGCCGCGGCCAACGCCACCTGTGGCGCGTTGGTGTTCTTCTCGCAAAAGTTGAAAAAATTGATCGAGCCCTGAAAATCACGCGCGTTGAAGCGCATGGCGCCGAGGCGGTAGGCAGCGGACGGCGCCCCGTCGCTTTGGGGATGCCGCCGCACAACCTCCTCATAATAGCGGGCGGCTTCAGCTTCCCGCCCCTCCTTGATCATGCATTCTCCGATGCGAAACAAGACCGTGCCAATGTGCCCGCCGCCCGGATAGGCCTGCATGTAGTTGCTGTAGGATTTCGCCGCCAGGCCAAACTCGCCGCGCTCATAAAGCATCGTGCCGTAGTTGAACAAGTCCTCGTCAGGCCCCTTGCGCTGCGGCTCCCGCACCTGCGCCGCCCGCGGCACACTGCCATCCGGCGCGACTGGCACCGCCCGCGGCACCGGACGCCCGTCCTCCACGACCTGGGCACGCGGCACGCTCTGCTGGGCCATGCCATGCGTTGCTGTCAGCACAGCCATCAACGCCCCCACCCAGGACTTCGCAAATCGGCTCCCGTTCATCATCAATTCCCTGACGCCTCCTCCTTCGGTTGCGCCGCAAATGCCACGTTCCAAATGCCGGCCTTCTGACAGGTGTCGAGCACCCGGATGATGTGGTCGTATTTCGCTTCGACATCTCCGCGCAGAATGACCGCCTGATCCTTGTAAATCTCGGCGATGTTGCGCAGCTTCACCAGCAGCTCGTCCTCAGTCAGTTCCTGGCCGTTGACGACAAGGGTGCCTTCGCTTTTCACGTTGACGATGATCTCGCCCACGGTCGAGCGCGGCCGGTCTTCACCCGTTTCCGCCGCCGGCACGCTGACGTCCATCAGGGTTTCATGGCGCGCATAGTGCCAGGTCACGGCAAAAAAGATCACCAGCAGGAAAAGCACATCAACCAGCGGGGCAAGCTGCACCGGCGTCGGTTCGATGGTGTTTTGTTTTCGGAAATTCATGGTCGCAGGCTGGTAGAAGGAAGACGCGCCTCACATGGCCTGGCTTTCCACGGCACTGGCGGAAGGCGCGCCCGGCTGCTGCCGCCCGGCGACCGCGCGTGCCGCGCGTTTGTACTGCACCGCCAGCAACGCCATCAAGTGCGTCGTGGCCGCCTCCATTTCAGAGATGAGCCGGTTGGCTTTGCCGCGGTAAATGGCATAGCCGATCAGCGACGGAATGCCGATCACCAAACCGGAGGCCGTGCACAGCAGCGCTTCCGACACCCCCTGTGCCAGGCCGAGTTGATTCGAGCCGCCAAACTCCTTGCCCGAAATCTCGTGGAAGGTGGTGATCATGCCCAGCGTGGTGCCGAGCAGGCCCAGCATCGGCGCCACCGCACCCACGTCGCCCAGGTAAGCGATGCGCGCCAGCAACAGGCTCGACTGGCGGTTTCCCTCAGCCTCGGTGACCTCCTTGACCTCCTCGAAGCTGGCCGTGGGATTGCGGGTGGCGAAGTCGAGTGTCTTCGAGGTGATGCGGGCAATCGCCTCATTGCGGCGGTTGCAGATCGCCAGCAGCCCCAGGTAATCCTGTTTGCGAATCAGCGAGTCCGCCGAGTTCATGAAGGCATCGCTGACCACCGTTCCCTGACGAATCGTGAAGGTGTACAACACCAGAAGAAACACCGCCACCAGCGACAGCGCGATCAAGGGGTAAGCCATGATGCCGGTGCGCTTGATGAAGCCCTCCAAAGTCAGCACGTCAGCATAGGGATTGGTGTATTCAGGCGCCGTGTTCACGGGATAGGTCACCTGCGCGCCAGCAGGCGCCTGGGTTGCCGGCTGCCCGCCGGGTTGTTGGGCAAGAACCGGTGACAAGTCCGTCAAAATGAACCAAATGAAAGCCGTTGAGACCGCCAGGAGGGGAAAACGATGCATCGCGGCGGATAGTACGCTTCGATTCCGCGCTTGCAAGCACGACTCCCCCCGCTTGCCGCTAAAAAAATGTCCCCTGCCCGCCAGCAGGCGGCAGCGGACTCGCGTCGGCGTGCAGTCACCCGCTGGCTTCGCGTTTGCCAGCCTCCAGCGCTCCCCATGACGTGGCATGCACCGCGGCCAGCACACTGAGAACTACGATATTTTTGGAAAGCACGGCGCAGGCCTTCCGCCAAAGAACGGAAAAGCCCGGGCAGCGAAAAGAAAAAACTGAATTTTTCCGTCAGTTGCGTATCCTATCCACGGCCCCGGACCATTCGGAGCCGCAACCCTGATCCATCCACCACACGCCATGAAAAAGTTGATTCTCGCCCTGACCGCCCTGCTGATGCTGCCTGCGCTGGCCGGCAATTTCCCGAAAGGCAGCCCGAAGTTCAAAGACAGCTACCGCCAGGTCATGAGCGCCGCTGAAAAGAGCGGCAAGCCCGTTGTCCTGGTCTTTTCCGCCTCCTGGTGCCCGCCCTGCCAGTCCATGAAGAACGAGGTTTATCCCAGCAAGGAAATCCAGGCTTATCACGACAAATTCGAGTGGGCTTATCTCGATGTCGATGACAACGACAACGAAAAACCCGCCAAAGAATACGGTGTGCAGGGCATCCCGCACATCCAGTTTGTCGATGCCACTGGCAAGCAGCTCGACAAGCAGGTCGGCGGCAACAGCCCCGAAGCCTTCGCCAAGAAGCTCGATGCCGTTCTGGCGAAAGCTGGCAAGGCCGAAACCGCCGCTGCCAACTAAGCGCGCCCTTATCTTATCCCCCACGGCCCGCAGGTCCGAATATCCGTGCCCACGGAGAACTGGACAGCGGGCCGTTTTTTGTGCTGAATGGTCAAACCATGACGGCCCGTCTTCTGGCACTTTTTGTCCTCACTCTCGGCCTTTCGCTGAAGGCCGGGCCTCCGGCTGGGCCTCCTGAAGCCCGCCGCATCGTTTTCCTGGGCGACAGCATCACTTACAACGGCGGCTACATCACCATCCTGGAAGCCGCATTCATCGCGCAGTATCCAGACCTCGAGATCGAAATTCTCAACCTGGGCCTAGCCAGCGAAACGGTGTCCGGCCTCTCCGAAGAAGGCCACGCCAACGGCCAATTCCCGCGTCCTGACCTGCACGAGCGCCTCGACCGCGTGCTCGCTCAAACCAAGCCCGATCTTGTGGTCTCTTGCTACGGCATGAACGACGGCATTTATTTCCCGTTCTCCGAGAAACGGTTTGCCGCCTTCAAAGACGGCATTCAACGCCTCCGTGACAAAGTCCTCGCGGCAGGCGCCGAAATCATCCATCTCACTCCGCCGGTGTTCGACCCTCTTCCCATCCGGGAGCGGACGCTTCCGGCAGGCCTCGACGCCTACCCCGGGCCGTTTGAGGGCTACAACGACGTGCTGAACCGTTACTCGGACTGGCTGCTTGATCAGGCGAAGCACGCAGGCTGGACCGTTTACGACGTGCACGGCGAGATGAACCAGGCCCTCGCCGGGAAGCGGCGCGAAGATCCTGATTTCACGTTTGCCAAGGACGGGGTCCATCCGGACGCGGCTGGGCACTTGATCATGGCCCGGCCCTTGTTGAAGGCATGGAATCTGTCGGTGAACCCGGACGGCTCGCAAGACCACCCCAAAGGCGACGCCATCTTTGCCAACGTCAAACAGAAGCAGGCACTCCTGCGCGACGCTTGGCTCACCCGAACCGGCCACCAGCGCCCTGGTGTGAAAGAGGGTTTGCCCTTCCATGATGCCTGCGAAAAAGCCGAAGAAATGGACCATCTGACGCGCGTGCTTACAAAAATACGATCGACTTCCCTGCCTGGCAGGACCAGCGACTGGCACGGCTTCATCAAACACGAATTTGAGAGAAGAGGCACCCACGTCATCATCGTCGAACCCAAGGAAGCCGCCCCCGGCAAACCCTGGGTCTGGCACGGCGAGTTTTTTGGGCATCGCCCCGAGCCGGACATTGCCCTGCTCGGCCATGGATTCCACATCGTCTATCTCAAAGTTCCCGACCTGCTCGGCAGCCCGGAGGCCATGAAACACTGGGACCTGTTTTACCAGTATCTCTCTCTGCAACATGGCTTCGCGACAAAAGCGGCCCTTGTCGGACTCAGCCGCGGGGGCCTTTACTGCTATCACTGGGCGCTCGCCCACCCGGAGCGCGTCGCCTGCATCTACGCGGACGCGCCGGTGTGCGACTTCAAGAGCTGGCCCGGCGGCAAGGGCAAAGGCAAAGGCGATCCCAAAAACTGGGCGCGCGTCCTGAGCCTTTGGAATTTCCCTGACGAAGCCGCCGCTCTGGCCTGGCCAGGCAATCCCGTGGACCAAATGCACCGGCTGGCCCCGCATCGCATCCCCCTGCTCCATGTCTTCGGCGACGCTGATGACGTGGTGCCCTGGGAGGAAAACACCAAGCTGATCCATGAGCGCTACTCCGCGCTCGGCGGCCCCATCGAACTGATCCGCAAGCCCGGCGTCGGCCATCACCCGCACGGACTCGACGATCCCGCACCGATCATCGACTTCATTCTCCGCCATGCGCGGAGCGCTGCGGATTGAGGCGGGAAATGCGGGCAACTTCCGTTTCCACAACGCGTTTTCTCATCCCTCCTCCATGATCATGCGAATCCGATCCGCCGGGGTGGCGTTCCTGCTCACCCTGCCCTCCCTTGCTGGACTGGCCGGCGACGCCTGCGCCTGCACGATCCCGGTTTTTCGTTACGCCCTGGATCGCTGGGAGGCGGACCGTTTTCAGCTCCTGCTGCCAGAGGAAGTCGCCAAGGAAAAGGCGGTCAGTGATCTGCTGCGTCCCTTGCGGGCCAACGGCATCGCCAACCTCAGCATCACCACCGCCACCGAACCCGGTCCCCAACAAGCCGAATTGCGCACCGCCCGTCTCGGAGGGCAGACATTGTGGTCGGGCGCGCTCGATCAAGCCGCGCTCTCCGCCCTGCTTGACTCACCCGCGCGGCAGCAGTTGCTGAAGCAAATCCTCGCCGGTGATTCCATCATCTGGGTGCTCGCCATCGACGACTCTGAGGCCGGGCAGGCGGAAGCGGAGCGCGTCGAAAAACGCCTGCGCTTCCTGGAGCAAGTCGCCGCCCTGCCGATCCAGGATCCGAACGATCCTGACAGCCAGCTCGGCCCCGGTCCGCCGCTGCTGTTGAAATTCACCACCCTGCGCCTGCGCCGCGACGACCCCGCCGAGCGACTGCTGCTCAAAATGCTCGCCGGTCCGAGCGCGACCTTTGATCCCGGCGCCACCAGCTTCGCCGCCGCCGTCTTCGGTCGCGGCCGCGTGCTCGGCTCCTGGGCGCTCAACGAACTCGACGATCAGGCTCTGGAAGAAGCCAGCATGTTCCTCATCGGCCGCTGCTCCTGCCGCGTCAAAGATCAAAACCCCGGCTGGGACATCCTCATGAATGTCGATTGGGACCGCGCGCTGAGAAATGCGGCATCCGCTGCTCCCGAGATCGCTTCTCCGCCAACAGCCAAAGAATTAACCCAGCCTGTCAGTGTGAAAGCCACACCCGTGTCTTCCGCACCTCAAAACAGTTCCGAGCTTGTTTTCGACAAAGAATATGGAGTGGGCTTCAAGCTAACCCACTCGACCTCACTCGGAGGCTCGGTGAGTTCCGCAACCTATCTTTCCTGGCAAACGATAGCTGTCTTTACATTGCTTCTATCTCTGTGCATCGCAGGACTGTGTTGGTACTTTAATCGATCATGAATCCTTTCTCTCCTCCATCAGTCATCAGCCAGGGAATTGAGCGTGACCCGCCCCGGGCGAACAACCGAACTTTCTCGATGCCGCGATGGATCGTTCAAACGCTGGCATTGTTTGCGTCCGCCTTTCTGCTGCCCGCCTGCAAACCTTCCCCATCAACCGGCCTGATCGTCTATTGCGCCGCCGGCCTCAAAAAGCCGGTGGAAGCAGTCGCTCTCCAGTATGAACAAGAAACCGGCACGCCCGTCTCGCTGCAATACGGCGGCACCGGCACCCTCCTCAGCCAGTTGCAAGTGGCCAAACGCGGCGATCTTTTCATTGCCGCTGACGACGGAGCGCTCACCGACGCCCGTCGCCTGAAGCTTGTGGACGAAAGCCTGCCACTGGCTTTGCAGCATCCCGTGATCGCCGTCAAAAAAGGCAATCCCAAGGCCATCCAGACGCTCGCCGACCTGCAACGTGACGATGTCAAAACCGGCTTGGCCAATCCCGAAGCGGCCAGCATTGGCAAGATCGCGCGCCGGCTCATGGGCGAGCCTGCTTGGAAAACCCTGGCCGCGAAAGCCGCCGTGATGAAGCCCACCGTCTCCGAGGTCGCCGCCGACGTCACCATCGGCGCTGTCGATGCCGCCATCCTCTGGGATGCCACGGTGCCGCAGTTCAAGGAGCTTGAAGCCATCGAGGTGCCCGAATTCACCGCACACCGTGAGGCCGCCAGCGCCGCCGTTTTGAACGCCTGTGTCCAGAGCCAGGCCGCCCTCGGCTTTGCGCGTTACCTCGCCGCGCCAGACAAAGGCGGAGCCGTTTTTGCGAGCCTTGGTTTTCAAACCGCTGGCGGCGATCCCTGGACGCCGAAGCCCGAATTGACCCTCTACAGCGGCGGCGTCAACCGGCCCGCCATCGAGAAACTGGTGCAGCAGTTCGCCGATCGCGAGGGCGTCGAAGTCACCACCGTGTTCAATGGCTGCGGCATCCTCTGCGCCACCATGAAAGCGCTCGACGAGTCTTCGGGTTCCAAAATGCCGGACGCCTACTACGCCTGCGATGTCTGCTTCGTCCCGCCAGTGGCTGACCACTTCCCCGAAGCCGTCCTGCTGACCGAGACGGCCATCGTCATCGCCACCCTGCCGGGCAATCCAAAAAACATCAAAACGCTGGCCGATCTCGCCCAACCCGGCCTCAAACTGGGCATCTGCAACGCCGAGCAATCCACTCTCGGCTTCATGACCAATGCCATGCTGAAGTCCACCGGCCTGCTCGACAGTGTCATGAAAAACGTCGTCGTGCAGGTGCCGACGGCTGACTTCCTGGTCAATCAAATGCGAGCCGGCGCGCTCGACGCCACCATCGTTTACCGAGTCAATGTGCAGCAGGTGGCAAAGCATTTTGAAATCGTGCCGCTGCCGGATGATTTCTCCAAAGCCGTGCAGCCCTTCGCCGTCCGCAAGGACTCCCCCCGCCACCACCTCAGCCAGCGCCTGCTCGCCTACCTGCGCGCCCATCGCTCCGCTTTCGAGGACGCCGGCTTCATTTGGAAAGGCGAAACCGAGCCGATTCCCAGCGCTCAACTCGACATTCCCGAGCACCTCAAAGGCGCTGGCGGCTCTTAATTTCCACCCGTCCCCGCCTCGGTCTCACGGGCGGCCTCCAAGGCCTCGCGCGCTTCCTCCTCCTCCGCCGTCTCCTCTCTCTCCCAATCCTGGGCGGCTCCGACTTTGAGGGAGATCTTCACACCATGACGCTCCGCTGCCACTGCCATCAGCGAACGAATCGAACTCACCGTCTGGCCGCTCTTGCCAATCACCCGGCGCACATCCTCCGGCGCCAGTTGCACGCGATACACGATGGCGCCGTTGGCGTTGGTGCCAATGGCAATGGATGCCTGCTGCGGATGCTCAATCAATTGAGCCACGGTGTAAGAAAGAAATTCCAAGAGAGCTTCAGGAGCGTCCATGAGCGGAGATTGGCGAGTGATTGGACCTTTTCAAAGAAAAGCGCCCGTGCGCGCAATAATTCAGCGGCCGCCCAGCCTTTTCAAACGCCACCAACAAAAAACGCCTGGAGATTTCCTCCAGGCGTTTTGAAACAACAGCGATGATTTAACGCAACACTCAGGCCTTCGCCAGCGCGGCGCGCTTCATCAGACTGCGCACCGTTTCGGAGGGCTTGGCACCCTTGGCGACCCAAGCATTGGCCTTCTCAAGGTTCAAGGTCAAGCCGTCCTTCTCCTTGTTCGGGTCATAAACGCCCAAAATCTCCAGGAAGCGGCCATCACGACGATAGCGGCTGTCCGCGGCGACGACGCGGAATACGGGGTTGTCGTGGTTGCCTTCGCGGCGGAGACGGATGACTACGGCCATGGAATAATATTAGGGGGGTGTTAAGGGGGCGGGTATAATCCGGGATTGTTAACTCAAATCAACCGTTTTTTTCAGGCTTGCTCCTCGGTGGAGGATTCAGCAGCAACCGTTTCAGCAGCAACCGTTTCAGCAGCAACCGTTTCAGCAGCAACCGTTTCAGCAGCA
>CAZKMS010000101.1:0-21531 GCA_964553805.1 uncultured Verrucomicrobiaceae bacterium | reverse complement strand
AAGTCCAAAATGAGGACGGCACTCCGCTGTAGCCGGGGTCTGTGACCCCGGTTGAAGGCGGGTGCGGCGCACGGCCGGCCGGCCTCACAGAGGCCAGCTACAGCCGGCAACCCGCCTCACTTCTTCAAAGTCTCGATGAACAAGATCACGGAATCGATTTCATGATCTTTGAGCACGCCGAGGTAGGACGGCATGCCGACGCCGGTCCGCTCCATCTCGTAACCAGCCTGCACACGCCGCGCAGGATCGAGGATGGATTCGCGGAGGTAGGCGGCATCGACGCTTTTGATTTCGGAGCCGTCCGCAAAGATGCGGGATGCGTTCCAGAGGCCGGTCCAAGGCGGTCCGACAGCGATTTTGGCGTCTCCGGCAGCGGGAGGCGGCGCAGGCAGCGAGGCATCGCCAGTAGCGTGGCAGGCAATGCAACCGAAGCGCATGGCGACTTCTCTGCCGAGCGCGGCTGTCGGCTCGATGGCGGGACCGGCGGCGGCGAGGTCTTGGCGCGGACTGAGATCGACGTCGTTCGTCGCGAAGCCGAGGCTCGTGAGATCGAAGGCGGGCAGCGAGCGGATGGTGAGATAGGCGTTTTCCACCGCAGTCACTTCTGGCACCGGCAGGCGATAGGTGAGGCGCAGCGAATGCGCGGGGCGCATGTCACGAATGCCGAGAAAGAGCGACTTGCCGTCCTTGGACAGTTTGGCGCTGGAGACGGGAATGGCTTCCTGGCCCGGCTGGTCGTTGTCGGTGCGGTAATTGCCCGAGCCGTATTGGTGCGTCTGATGGTAGTTCCAGCGGTCGGCGGTGTAGCGTCCCAGTTCGTTCACCAGGGCCCCGGAAAGCGGCGCGTCAAAACTCATGAGAATGCCCCGTTTTTCAGCGCGAATCTCACGCGGCAGCCAGTTGGGCGCCGCCCCCGGACGCACACGAAAAAGCCCGCTGACACGGCTGCCGGAACTGCCGAAGATTTGAAAACCGGTGAGGTAGAGCAGCCCGTCGCGCGGGTTGACCCGGCCGTTGAGCAATCCCGCGGGGAAGCCGGAGAGCAGCGGCATCACCGCGCCCTGGATTCCTTCTGCGTCGAGGTAAACCTTGAAGATCTCAGGACGGTTGTAGCCGATGTGGATGAGCGAGCCGTTCAGCGCCCCCATGCTGGGTTTGTTGCCATCGCGCTGTTTGATCCATACCTGGCTCGCGCCGGACTGGTTGATGAAATGGGGTATCCACACTTCCGGTGGAGCAATGGGCGCGGGATGCCTCACCTTGCCTTTGAACTTCTCCGGCTGAAAGCCGAAGTAACGCCCCTCCTCAACACGGTAGACTGGCGTGGCGGGCTTCCAGTTCCCCTGTTGATCACTGGCGGTGAGAATGCCGGTTTCGGGATCGTAGCCGAGGTAGGGCTGGCGGAAACCCGTGGCGATGACATCGAAGCGCGCTCCGTCCGACGCGACTTTGACGACCACACCGTTGTATTTGCCAATCGTGGAGCCGATCTGCCCCCCGAGCGCGAGATAAAAGCCGCCCTCACGCGCGGGAATGATGTCCATTGGATAATTCCGTGTCTCGGCAGACTGCGCGACGATGTTCGACACGTTTGCATACCAGTCCGCTTCGCCGTTGCCATCACTGTCGATGAGTTTGACGATGCCATTGCGGTCAAAAACATGGATGACCTCGCCGATAAGGCAGAGACTCTGCGGCTCATGCAGTCCGGAGGCGAAACGGCTCCATGCCGCCGCATCTGTGCCGAGCCCCTCAACGAGCCACACATCGCCATCGAAAGTGAGGATGACGGCGCGTCCATCCGGAAAAAACTCGAGGTCGCAGGGCCGGACATTGCGCTTCCATGGATTGGGCACCGGCAACGGGAGGTCGTCGAACACCCAGGATGCGTCCTTGGCCGGCGGAATGATCGCACCCGTTTTCACCGGTCCGTTCCAACGACGCGCGGGCGCTTTGGCTTCCGCCAAAACATCCATCTTAGCTCCGGACACCGCACCACTCGCCGAAATCACGATGCGATGGGCGGTGGCTGTCTTCGAAGGAGGCAGGTTGAGCCAGTCCCCGTCACCCGAACCCATGCGCAGATGCAGCTTGTCCTCATGCGGTCCCACTTCGATTTGCCGCATCGCGCCTTCGCCATCCGCGACGAATCGTTCACGCACCTTGGCGCTGCCGATGACGTATTCCAATTCCACCCCGCCCTGCACCAGCCGGATGCCGGAGAACCGTCCCAGTTTCACCGGAATGGGGCCAAGGCCCAGCTCGCCAGCCTCCGCGTGGCCACGGTCGCGCGGATCCGTGAGCAGCGGCGCCTCCCCGAGCGCCACTCCCGGACGCAAAGGCATCGCCACCAAGGGTGAGCCAAGCGGACGCGGCAGTTCTTTCTGGCCGGAATTCGACTTGCGGTTCGGCAGGCGATAGCTGCCGGTGGCCATGCCATCCATGGACAGGTATTCGCCTTCATCGCTCGCCCTCCAAATCAAGGCCCAGCGCAGCAGGTCGGGATCAAAGCAGCCAAACACGCCATTCCCTGCCGCGATGATGAGTCCGCGCGGCGTGAGGTTTTCGGTTTGAGGCGACACACCAAACTTTCGCGCATCCAACGTCTGGCTGAAGAAGGGAAAGTCCGTTTCGACAAAGGAGGCGAACGGCGATTCCAGCTCCAGGTGCGCCTTTTCCTGGGCGTCCACTTGAGAAACAACGGCGGCAACGAAGGTCAGAATGGCAAAGAGGCGAAACATGTGAGGGGGAATGTCATGCGTGAGTGAGTGGCGAAATCCAAGATTCCGCGCAAGATTACGCCATGACGCTACAGCGTCTCTCTGGGCACGAACTCAGAGATTGAGGCCTGTTCCCTGGACAACTGATTGGCTTTTGAAGCAAATGGCGCCTCCCGACGTAATGAGAAATGAAATTCTGCGCGCTCCCCGAAATGATCTTGAAGACCACCATTGCCGTTTGCCTGCTTCAACTGGCGGCTTGCCTCCTGCCAGCGCAGGAAACAGTCTCCGCCAAGCTCCACCGCCTCGTCCCGCGGACGCCACAAGATTTGCAGAGGCTCCTGCGTTTTAGCCGGGAAGCCACACCCTTTGTCAGCGCGCATCGCGGCGGTCCGGCTGCAGGTTTTCCTGAAAACTGCCTGGCCACCTTCGAACACACCCTCCAGCACACCTTCGCCATGTTGGAAATCGACCCGCGGCGCACCAAGGATGGCGCCATCGTCGTGCATCATGATGCGACCTTGGAGCGAACCACGACCGGCAGTGGCGAGGTGACTGACGCCACGCTCGCCGAATTGAAACAACTGCGTTTGAAGGACACGGCGGGCGCCGTCACCCCCTATCAGATGCCGACGCTCGATGAAGCCATCGAATGGGCACGCGGCAAGACGGTGCTGGTGCTCGATCAAAAGGACCTCACCGCTGTTGAGCGCGCCGGGATCGTCACGCGCCACAAGGCGGAAGCCTTCGTGATGCTGATCGTCTCCAGCTTCAAAGACGTGGCGGATGTTCACCGGCTGAACCCGGACATCACGATGGAAGTGATGATTCCAACCCTGGCGAAGGCCGAGGAATTCGACCGGCTTGGAGTGCCTTGGAAAAACATCGTGGCGTTTGTCGGCCACACACCCCCGGTGGACCGCGCGTTGTATGAACACATCCACCGCAAGGAAGCCTGCTGCATGATTGGCACCTCGCGCAATCTCGACCGCAGACTGATTGCGGGCGAGATCACCGACATCCGGCAGATCGAGACCGATTATCGCGCCTTTCTGGAACGTGGCGCGGACATCATCGAAACTGACATTCCCGTCCCACTGGGACCCATGCTTTATGACAAAGTGCCTGTTCCGGCGAAAAAGACGGCGTTTTTCGAGATAAGATGACTTCCCCCCAAGCGCACCACCTGCCTCAATGAGCCTACCCACCATGACGAAACATCACCTTCTCCTTTGCATGGCCCTCACAGGCCTTTGGACTGCCCGCACACACGCTGAAGAAATCGTTATGCCCGATCGCGGCCTTTGCGCGCATCGCGGGGCCATGAGCACGCACCCGGAGAATACCATCCCGGCTTTGCAGGAGGCGGTTCGGCTCGGCGCGCACATGATCGAGTTCGACATCCAGCTCACCAAAGACGGCGCTTTGGTGCTGATGCATGACGCCACGGTGGATCGCACCACCGATGGCAAAGGGAAGGTTGCCGATCTCACGCTGGCCGAAATCCAAGCGCTCGATGCCGGCGTGAAGATAGATGCTAAGTTTGCCGGCACACGCACGCCCACCTTCGAGGAAGCGCTGGCGGTGTTCCCGAACAACGTCTGGCTCAACTGTCACCTCAAGGGTGGCGTTGATCCCGGCGCGGCCGCGGCAAAGGTGATTGAAAAGAGCGGCCGCAAACATCAGGCCTTCCTCGCCGCGACCGCGGAAGCCGCCCAGGCGGCCCGTGAGGCGGTGCCGGACATCCTCATCTGCAACATGGAGCGCCAGGACGATTCGATGGCCTACGCCGACGC
This sequence comes from uncultured Verrucomicrobiaceae bacterium, assembly GCA_964553805.1. GTDB lineage: Bacteria > Verrucomicrobiota > Verrucomicrobiia > Verrucomicrobiales > Verrucomicrobiaceae > JAGRPD01. Next base: position 17,015 of record CAZKMS010000101.1, on the reverse strand, counting down.
CACCATCAGCATGCACGCCGCCTTCATTCAACTGCGCGGCAAAGGCGACGTCCCGGTTGAGGCGGTGAAAAAACTGCGCGCCGCCGGCGTGCTCGTGAACTACTATCACGATGAGTCTCCGGAAGGTCTGCGCCGCCAGTTTGCGGCCGGGGTAAACTTTCCACTCGTCAATGATCTCGCCCAAGCGCTGCCCGTGGCCGTTGAGCAAGGCATTCAACCCCGGCGCTGAACACCGATGAAACACCTTTTCCTTCCAGCAACACTCCTGACGCTCCTTTGCAGTTCAACTCGCGGCGAAGATCTCGTCATCTACGGCGGCACGCCGGCCGGGATCGCCGCCGCTGTGACTGCTGCCCGCGAGGGCGCCAGCGTCGTTCTCATTGAGCCGACGAAATGGATCGGCGGCATGGTGACGGGCGGCCTGAGCCGGACGGACGTGGGCAAGGAGAAGACCATTGGCGGCTTTCCGCGCGAGTTCTTTACCCGCGCCGCCACGGTGAAGCCAGACACAGTGATGTGGTATGCCGAGCCTTCGGTGAACTTGGCAACTTTTCAAACCATGCTGGAGGAGGCAGGTGTGAAAATCATCACCGGACAAAGCCTGAAAGGCATCGGGAAAGAGACTTCGCGCATCACCAGTTTGACGACGAGCGATGGCTCAACCCATCAAGGCGCGATGTTCATCGACGCCAGTTATGAAGGCGATTTGATGGCGGCGGCAAAAGTGAGTCACATCGTCGGACGCGAGAGCCGTGCGCAGTATGGCGAGCCGCTGGCCGGTTATCATCCGATGGAGATTCGGCCGCGCACCGTCGAGGTGATGGAGAGCGACTGCCCCAGCATCGGCGGCACCGGACCCTCCTACGTTCACGGCACCCCGGCGGCCATCTCCGGTCTCGACGAATCCGGCAAGCCCATCTACGGCGTGTTCCCGGCGGACGAGCGGCTCCAACCCGGCGACGCCGATCACCGCACGCAGTCCTATAACTTCCGCCTCTGCGTCACCCAGCGCCCGGACATCTATGTGCCCTTCCCGAAACCCGCGAACTACGACCCGTCACGCTACGAATTGCTGCGCCGTTTGATTGAAGCCTTCCCCGGCGTGCGCTTCGGCCGTCTCTTTCACATCGGCTCGACCTCGCATGGCAAGTTCGACCTCAACGCCCAGGGCCTGTTCTCCACCGACTATCCCGGCGCAAACTTCGGCTATCCTGATGGCGATGCCGCCACCCGCGACCGCATCTGGCAGGACCACACCGATTTCATCCAGGGCATGCTCTGGTTCCTCAGCCATGACGAGCGCGTGCCGCAGACGCTGCGCGAGCAGGCGCAGTCCTGGGGTCTTTGCAAAGACGAGTTCGCCGACAACGGCCACTGGCCCTATGCGCTCTACATTCGCGAAGGCCGCCGCATGATTGGCGAGCACGTGATGACGCAGAAAGACCTGCAGACAGACATCTTCAAAGAAGACAGCGTCGGCATGGGCTCGTTTGTCATCGACTGCCACATCGTGCAGCGCATCCTCGCCGAGGATGGCACCGTGCGGGATGAGGGCAGCTTTCAAGACACCCCCGCGCTGCCTTACCACATTGCCTACCGCAGCCTCACTCCGAAGCGCGCCGAGTGTGAAAATCTCCTCGTGCCTGTCTGCCTCTCCGCCAGCCACATCGCTTATTGCTCGATGCGCATGGAGCCCGTTTACATGGCCATGGGCCACGCCTCCGGCTTGGCCGCCGTGCAGGCGCTGCGCGGCAACACCAGCGTGCAGGCCATTGACGTGGCCGCCTTGCAGAAAAAGTTACGCGGGCAAAAGGCGGTGCTTGAGCTTGCTGAACTCGCCAGCATGATCCGGTCCGTGAAACTGCCCGGCATCGTTATGGACGACAACCAGGCCGAAAAGACCGGACACTGGAGCGGCAGCAGCTATGGCTCGCCCGTCGATGGCGCCAGCATCCATGACGCCAACGCCGGGAAAGGCCATCTCAGCGTCGCCTACAAGCTCAGCGTGCCCGCCAGTGGCCGCTACGCGGTGCGCGTCTCCTACGCCGCTGCGCCGAATCGCGCCAGCAACGTGCCGGTGGAGATTCAGCATGCAGGTGGCACCGCAAAGACCACGGTGAATCAAAAACGCAAGCTTCCTGAGGAGGATCCGTTTCTCACTCTCGGCACCTTCCACTTCGAACCAAGCAAGCCCGCCGTGATCATCATCCGCAACGAAACCACCGACGGCATCGTTGGCGCCGACGCGGTGCAACTGCTTCCCGCCAAGCCTTGACCCCTCCACCATCTCTACTCCGATCCATTCCCCCATGAAACCGCTCCTGCTGCTGCTCACCCTTTGCGCCGCCCAGCTCACGGCGCAGACCGTCACATCCCCGCCTCTGCCCCAGCCCAAACCAAAAGCAAAGGCGCAAGCGAATCTGCCGGACGGCATCCGCCTGGAACGGGATCTCGCCTACATCTCCGAGGGCGATGAGGCGCAGAAGCTTGATCTTTACCTTCCTGAGATCCCTGCGGAAAAACCGCTGCCTCTCATCGTGCATATTCACGGCGGCGGCTGGCGTGCCGGCAGCAAGTTTCCCTGCCCCGTGGCCCCCATGGTGCTGCAAGGCTACGCCGTCGCCAGCATCGAGTATCGCTTCAGCCAGAACGCGGTTTTTCCCGCGCAGATTCAGGACTGCCAGGCCGCCATTCGCTGGCTGCGCGCGCAGGCAAAGCAATTCAATCTGGACAGCGAACACGTCGGCGTCGTCGGGGCCTCGGCGGGCGGGCATCTCTCCGCGCTTGTGGGCACCTCGGGCGGCAAGCGAGCCTTCCCCGCCATCGGCGGCAATGAGGACCAGTCCGATCGCGTGCAGGCTGTATGCGATATTTTTGGCCCCTCCAACTTTGCCACCGTCGTGCAGCAAGCAGCCGCGGACGAAAACGTGAAAAACATCTTCGAGTTCAATTCGCCTTCCGACCCGTATTCCACGCTCATCGGTTCCAACCTCGGCAACCAGCTCAAAACCGAAGCCGTCAGCCCGGTCTATTACGTCAGCAAGGACAACCCGCCCTTCCTGATCCTGCACGGCACCCACGACGCCCTGGTGCCTTACGCCCAGAGCGAGGAACTCGCCGCCGCGCTGAAGGCAAAAGGCGTGGCGGTCTGGCTGCAGAAACTCCCCGGCTCCGGCCACGGCGGCCCCGCCTTCACCAAGCCCGCCGTGCTGAAGTTCATGCAGGCCTTTTTCGACAAGCACCTCAAAGATGCGGATGTCGAGATCGAACTCGTTCCAGAAGAAGACTTGGCGGTGGAGCCGCCGCAGCCGGCCGTGAAGTAACCCTTCGCCACCACCCACCTCTTCGCCGGCGACGTTTCATGACCGGGGACGAGAACACGCCTCAAACCACGGTCTCTTCACTGAAGATGAGCTTGTTGCTGAAGGGATCTGTCACCGTCATGCAGATGCCTCCCCAGAACGCGTCCTCCACGCCAGGCCGGTTGTAACCGTAGCCTTTGGCGAGCAATTCGGTGTTCCAAGCGCGCAGATTTTGGCAGCGAATGAAAACATGCGAACCGGGTGTGCCATCACCATGATGCTCGGAAAGGTGAAGGCTCATTCCGTTCAGGCTCACTCCCATGTAAAGCGGTGCAGCCGGATCAAAACGATGCTCGAAGTCCACCGCAAACCCCAGCCAGCCGAGGTAAAACTCACGCGCCTTGGTCTCGTCGAAAATGCGCAGGACGGGAATGGTTTGACTGACTTCGATCATAAAGGTACTGCCATTAGTCGGCCAAAGCCTGCAAGAAGCAACTTTCGACCGTGAGGGCGATTCCGCTTCAAAAGTCGCCGAAAGCTGGGCACGTTGCTTGACTCTGGGCGCCTGGCTGCTTGATCCTACTGGACCGCCGCATGAACCGCCGTTCTTTTCTCCATACCACGCTCGCCTCAGGCCTGGGTGGCGCCTCGCTTGCCGCCGCGAGCAGAACCCCGCGCATTGTGCTGCGATCCTCCTGGCAGACAGTGAATATTGGTGACATCGGGCACACGCCTGGGGTGCTGGCCTTGATCGAAAAGCACCTCCCGCAGGCGGAGGTGGCGTTGTGGCCGATGGATGTGCGCAACGGCGTTGAGGCGATGCTGCTGCGCCGCTTTCCAAAGCTGCGCCTGCTCAAGAGCAAAGAGGAGGCCTTCGCCTATGACTTCCTGCTGCACGGCTCCGGCCCGTATCTCACCGCGCATCGCGATGTCGCCGCCTGGAAACAGGAGACCGGAAAACCCTACGGCGTGTATGGCATCACCATGGCCGCCGCCGGCGATCCCGGTCTCAAGATCATGCGCAACAACGGTCTCGACGACTACTGCAAGGACCTGCTCGATGGCGCGAGCTTCGTCTTCCTGCGTGATGGCGTTTCGCTCCAGGTCGTCAAGGATGCGGGTGTCAAAGCGCCTGTCATCGAGTTCGGCCCCGACGGCGCCTTTGCCGCTGATGTGCGCAATGACGCCGCCGCCACCGCCTTTCTGAAGGCGCATGACCTGCAAGAGGGCCGCTTCATGTGCTTTCTGCCCAACCTGCGCAACGCGCCTTATTGGAAGGTGAAGCCCAACTACGCCTTCGACGAAAACAAGCATCGCCGCAACGAGGAGATGAAGGAGCATGACCATGCCCCTCTGCGTGAGGCCATCATCGCCATCACCCGGCAAACCGGCATGAAGGCGCTCATTTGCCCGGAAGACGCCACGCAGATGGAAACCGGCAAGGAGCTGCTTTACGATCCGCTGCCTGAGGACGTGAAGGCGCGAACCGTCTGGCGCGGGCAGTTCTGGCTCACCGATGAAGCCATCAGCACCTACACCCGCAGCGCCGGCTTGGTCAGCAACGAAATGCACAGCCCAATCATGGCCCTCGGCAATGGCGTGCCCGCCATCGTCTGCCGCTTCGCCGAACAAACGACCAAAGGCTTCATGTGGCGCGACATCGGCCTGCAGGACTGGTTGTTCGATCTCGACAAGCCGGACGAACTCGCCCGGGTCGCTGCCACTGCGCTCGCCATCGCGCAGGACCCGGAGGCTGCAAAGGTCAAGGCTGCCAAAGCGCGCGCCTTTGTCCGGCAGCGTCAGAGCGAGACCATGTCGATTCTAGCGCGCTCAATCAACCAAGCTTAAACCAACACAACATGTCCGCATCCCTCCACCTTGGCGATCCAAACGGGTCGAGCCGCGAAAGGCGCTCGACGAGCCGCTGCAAACGCTGCTCGTCGAGCAAGGACAGGTGATCCGGCACCAGTAGATTCGATTGGCAATCGAATCCGAGCTTTGCATCAGCGATCTCCGTCCAAATGCCGCCGGATGAATTCCTCTGGCGTCACCGGCTGCGATTTGTAGCCCGCCTCCGCCAGGGTTGGAAGTGCTTGTCCTGCGTGATCATATAGTCCGCGTGGGCCGTGATTGCGCAGTCGGCGAATTTGTCGTCATCAGGATCGGCGGTGATGAGGTGGAAGTGGAAGCTGGGGGCGATACGAAGCACGTTTTGATGCAGCGCCTTCACCTGCTCCATCAAGAGCAGAAACAACTGCCAGCGTGGTTCGCCGATTCTTGGCCGGATGATCTCCTCGTATTCCAGAAGAATCTCGGTCGTCAGCGCCCAGGCAAATTCCCCGCGAGCCCAAGATTTCAGGATGGCATGGTCTGGATGCGAGGGACACAGCATCGGCAGCAGCACGTTCGTATCGATCACTACCGTCATCGATACGGATGCTTGCGGCGGTGCTCCAGGATGGATTCTTAGATGGATTCCGGGGTCATCTGGCCTGCCGCCCGCGCGACCTCCGCCCCCTCGCCGACGGAGTCGATGAGCGATTGGATTTCCAGCTCCAGGAGAAAACGGTGCGCGTCGGCCAGCCGCTCATCCGGCAGCCGGTCGATCTCCGCGTGCAGCAGCGGGCGCAGTTCTTCGGGGCTTGGAGGCGGGGAGGTCAGCGCGCTCATGCCGCCGAACCTGCCACGCCTCCTTCCCGCGCGCAAGTTCAGGAAGGCCGAGCGTTTGGCAGCTCCTGCCGTTCACGGAGCAGTTGGCGTGATTGCGGCCCACACTTCAAGTATATCCCCTTTATCCGCGCTGGCCGGGCGGGGAAAAAGTCCGGCAAACACCCGATACAGCAAGGCTCTCCGTAAAGGAACCGGGGGGACTGAAACGGGACGCCAAAAGAGGGTCGCTAACGGCGGTGTCTCTGTCGTCCCGGAGGCATGGGGGTCGGGTTGATGCGGTCAGCCTATCCCGGCGGGTTGCGTCAAGCGCGCCCCTCACCCGTTCCCGGTTTGCGAGCGAGACGCTCGCAACACACACAGCCGGGACGGCTGTGCTACGACGCGGCCCATCGCCGGCACGCCCGCCTTTCGTCCGGTGGCAACGGTGCTTCTCATCGATCCCTGGTTGCGGCCTGCTGGAGCGGATACGCTGGCGGCGCGGCTCGGTCTGCCGGACGCTGGGTTCAACGTCAGCCACAGCGCCGCCGGCTGCGACGAAGTGGCAGACCAAGCTGAACGCGGCCAATGGCACGTTCACCGGCGGTTTCGAACTCCTGGACGCTGGCCAAAAGCGCAAGGTTCCATTCAGCGGGGTGCTCCGGCAGCCCGCGGAGGCGGCGGACAGTGTCATCGGTGACGGCCACTTCCTGCTGCCCGCCCTGCCCGGCGCGCCAAGCAACGAAAGGCTCTCCGGCGAGGTGTTGTTCCAGCGTCCATAAAGTGGAGCAACCCTCTTGGTTGCCCGTTCGCGCAACCTGGAAGGTTGCGCCACTTTCCGCGCGCCGAGCAACGAATGATTCAATTGCCAATCGAATCTGCTTCGGGACACGAAGGACTTCTCCATTGATTCTGGCCTCGGCCAGCCCAGGTTCCAATCCATGATGAAACTCCCTCTCCTCATTCTTTCCATTCTGACCCTTCATGCGTTCGCGCTTTGGGCCGACCAGCCCGTCGTGCTGAAGTCGGAGTTCCTCTTCGACCCCGCGCCGCATCCGCAGTGTCATTCCTCGACCATCGTCGAGACGCCGGCAGGCTTGGCCGCCGCCTGGTTTGGCGGCACGCGGGAGGGCAATCCGGATGTGGGCATCTGGCTCACACGCGAGGTGGACGGCAAATGGACCGCTCCTGTCGAAGTCGCCAACGGCGCGGAGACGGAGGACCCGCGGGTGAACTGCCTCAACCCCGTGCTGTTTCAGGTGCCTGAAGGTCCGCTGCTGCTGTTTTACAAAACCGGCAAATGGTGGGCTTACGTCAAGCGCTCCACCGACTACGGCGCGACCTGGTCGAAGCCGGAGCGGCTTTACAACGGCCTGTTCGGTCCGGTGAAAAACAAACCCGTGCTGCTGGCGGACGGCTCCATCCTCAGCCCGACCAGCGTGGAAATCCCCTCTCCCAAGGGCCGCTGCTGGCGCGTGCATTTCGAGCGCAGCACCAATGGCGGCCAGTCCTGGGAATACATCGGCCCAGTGAACGACGGCCACGAGATCCAAGCCATCCAGCCCAGCATCCTGTTCCATCCCGGCAACCGCCTGCAGGCGCTCGGACGCACCCAGCAGGGGCGTCTTTTTGAAATCTGGTCCGAAGACGGCGGTTTCACCTGGGGCGGCATGACGCTCATGGACCTGCCGAACAACAACAGCGGCACCGACGCCGTCACCCTGCGGGACGGCCGCCACCTGCTGGTTTACAATCACACCGGCAACCGTGACGACATCGACCGCCCGAGCGGCTACCGTTCCCCGCTCAATCTCGCCGTCTCCAAGGACGGCAAAAACTGGGAAGCCGCGCTGGTTTTGGAGGACGAGCCGAAAAGAGAGTTCAGCTACCCCGCCATCATTCAAACCAGCGACGGCCTCGTCCACCTCACCTACACCTGGAGGCGGGTGTTCATCAAACACGTCGTCATCGATCCCGCCAAGCTGGCGACCAAACCCATCGTCGATGGCGTTTGGCCCGCGTTGTAAGCCGCTGTTCAAATGCCTCCGACAGAACGGCGAAGCGCGGCCAACAACATGATAATAAAGCGTTGGATTTGGGTTGTCTCGACGGCGGCAGAAACGTAATCTCATAAGCCAAATTGATTCACTTTGATGCCGTTAGACTCCTTTTCCCCCGAGGGAGCCGCAGCCCACCAGCCGCGGCGATTGTTTCAGCGGCATGACAAGAATGAAAACAAAGTGGGTCTGCTGCCCACGCCCGGCTGGCGCAAACGCAATCTGCAATTTCTTGGTGAGGTGCTCATCCCCGCCCTGCTCAGCCCCCGGCGAATCGCGCGCGCCTTTGAGGCAGTCCCGCAAGCTGGGCCGAAGGAAGCCGGGGTGACCTGGCTGGGGCATGCCGGTTTTTTTATCCAGGTCGCAGGCGTCAATGTGGTGGTGGATCCCAACTGGGCGCTCTGGCACGGCCCGGTGAAGCGGGTGCGCCATCCCGGCCTCTGGCCGCACGACCTGCCCCCGGTCGATCTGATCCTGGTCACCCACGCGCACTTCGACCATCTGCACCTGCCCAGCCTGCGCAAGCTGGCGGCCGGCCAGCCCATCATTGTGCCGCGCGGTGTCGGCGCCCTGGTGAAGCGCTGCGGTTTCGGCCGGGTCGTCGAGCTGGACACCTGGCAATCCGCGCGTTTTCGCGATCTCCACATCACCCTCACCCCGGCGCGGCACTGGGGCGCGCGCATGATTCACGACACCCACCGCCACTTCGGCGGCTACCTCATCAGCGGCCCCGAGCGCACCGTCTTCCACTGCGGGGACAGCGCCATGTTTGACGGCTTTGCCGAAATTGGGAAACGCTCCCCAGTGGATGTGGCCCTGATGCCCATCGGCGCTTACGAAGCGCCTTCCGGCCGCCCGGTCCACATGAACCCGGAGGAGGCTCTGGACGCCTTCCAGATGCTCTCCGGCGGCGCTCTTGTGCCGATGCATCACGACACCTTTCCGCTCGGCGGCGAACCGCTGCATGAGCCCGTGCAGCGCCTCACGGGCGAGGCCCGCAAACGCCGCATCGAGCAGCAAGTGCGCGTGCTTGATGAAGGCGAGTCCGCGCTGTTTTGACCGCCGTGCCGCGCCTGCGCGTCATCCTCATCGCCGCCGTTTCCGCCGACGGCTTCATCTCCACCGGCAGCGGCGTGCCCTGGGATCTGCCCGCCGACCGCGCGCACTTCCGCCGCCTCACCGCCGGGAAATGGCTGCTGCTCGGGCGGCGCACCTTTGAGGAAATGCGCGGCTGGTTCCGCGATGATCATCACCCGCTCGTGCTGACCCGGCGGCCGCTTCCCGCGCCTTGGCAAAACGCGGGCGTGAACTCGGTTGAGGACGCGGTGAAGCGCGCTGAAGCGGCAGCAGCGCAGGAGCTCTGGGTCTGCGGTGGCGCCAGCGCTTATGCGGAGGCCATGCCGCGGGCGGATGAACTGGTATTGACGCGGGTGGCGGATCAGTTGGGTCACGGCGCAGCGTTTCCACCCATTAACCCCGCGCAATGGCGTGAAGTCCGGCGCGAACAACCGCCATCTGGCGGGCCAGGCCCCGCCTGCGACTGGGTCTGGATGCAGCGCCGTTAAAGGCTGCACCCTCACTGCGCTCTTGTCATTGGCGGGTGAAACTCGTCTAATACCGGCGATAAACCCGCTCATCACCATGAAACCAAGCGCCATCCTCGCCTTGCTGCTGCCCCTGCTTGCCCGCGCCGATTCGCCCCCCACCCTCGTCCTTCATGGCGGCGCCGGCGTCACACGCGACTCCCTTTCCGCTGAAAAAGAAGCGCGCTGCCGCGAGGTGCTGGAGGAGGCCCTGCGCGCAGGTCATTCCGTGCTCAGCAGAAAAGGCCACGCGCTTGAAGCCGTGCAGACCGCCATTGTCATCCTGGAGGACTCGCCGCTGTTCAACGCCGGGCGCGGCGCGGTCCTCAACGCCGACGGCATCGTCGAGATGGACGCCTCCCTCATGGACGGCCAGACCCTGGCCGCAGGGGCGGTGGCCGGAGTGCATGGCGTGCGCAATCCCATCCGTCTGGCTCATGTGGTGATGACACAAACCCCGCACGTTCTGCTCATCGGCGCCGGAGCGGAGACGCTCGCCCAGGAGCACAAACTCCGTTTCGAAAAACCCGCCTGGTTTGTCACCCCGGATCAGAAAAAGAAACTCGAACGCGCCCAGAAGCAGACTGGCCTGCGCGGCGGCCCCGATGCCTCAAGCCCGGGCGATTTCATCGGCACCGTGGGCGCCGTCGCCCTGGACACGCACGGCCACCTCGCCGCCGGCACCTCCACCGGCGGCCTCGTCAACAAAATGCCCGGCCGCGTCGGCGACTCCCCGATCATCGGCGCCGGCACCTACGCCGAGGATGGCGTCTGCGCCGTCTCCTGCACTGGTCATGGCGAGTTCTTCATCCGCAACGTCGTCGCCCACGAAGTCGCCGCCCGCGTCAAACACGCCCACGCCAGCCTCGAAGCCGCCGCGGATGGCGTGATCAACGATCGCCTCAAAAAACAAAACGGCCGCGGCGGTCTCATCGCCGTCGATGCCAAGGGCAATGTCAGCACGCCTTTCAACGCCGGCGGCATGTTCCGCGCCTGGATGGGCGCCGACGGCCAGCCGCACATCGCCGTCTTCGCCGACTAACCCCCCAATCTCCATTTTCCAATCTCCAATTTTCAATTTCCAACAGCCGCCCCCATGCGCTCCCTCCTCCTCTTCCTGCTCCTCACACTCTGCCCCCTCCCCGCCGCGCAGCCCGGCAGTCCGGTGGGCAAATTCCAACAGCTCGACCAAATGCTGCCCACCCCGAACGCGCAGCGCATCGCCAGCGGCGCGCCCGGCACCGGTTATTGGCAAAACCGCGCCGACTATGACATCGATGTCGAACTCGACGACGAAAAGCGCGCGCTCAGCGGCAAAGCCACCGTCACCTATCACAATCAGTCGCCTGACACCCTCGACTACCTCTGGGTGCAGCTCGATCAGAATTACCAGTCCCACAACGCCGATTCCCGCGCCATCCCCAATACCAGACGCGGCATTGATCCCTCCAAGTTCAGCTACAGCGCGCTCGACCGCCTGCTCGCGGTCGAGACCTACGAGGGCGACATGAAGATCAGCGGCCTCGCCGATGCCGACGGCAACGCGTTGTCGCACGCTTTGGTGAAAACCATGCTGCGCATCGATCTGCCGCAGCCGCTCGCGCCCGGCGGCGACTTCACCTTCAAGATCGCCTGGTCCTACCACATCAACGACGCCAAGCGCATCAACGAGCGCACCGGCTACGAGTTCTTCGAAAAGGACGGCAACTGCATCTACACCATCGCCCAGTGGTTCCCGCGCCTCGCCGCTTACACGGACTACGCCGGCTGGATCAACAAGCAGTTCCTCGGCACCGGCGAGTTCACCCTCGAGTTCGGCGATTACAAAGTGCGCATCACCACGCCGGACGACCACCTCGTCGCCGCCACCGGCACCTTGCAGAACGCCGATGAAGTCCTCACCGCCACCCAGCGCGAGCGCTTGCAGCAAGCTCAGGGAGAAACGAAGCAGCCCGTCTTCATCGTCACGCCCGCGGAAGCCGCCGCCGCGGAAAAAGGCAAACCCAAGGGCAAAAAAACCTGGGCCTTCCACGCCGAAAACGTGCGCGACTTCGCCTTCGCCTCCTCCCGCAAGTTCATCTGGGACGCCATGGCCGTCGAAGGCCACACCCACCCGCCCACACCGCAGCGCCCCGGCGGCATTCAGGACCGCATGCATCGCCCGCCGGTCATGGCGATGTCGCTTTATCCGAAAGAAGGCATGCCGCTCTGGGACAAATATTCCACCCACGCCATCGCCCACACCATCCAGGTTTATTCGCGTTATACCTTCGACTACCCCTACCCCGTGGCTTGGTCCATCCACGGCCCCGTCGGCGGCATGGAGTATCCGATGATCTGCTTCAACGGCCCGCGCCCCGAGGACGACGGCACCTACCCCGAGCGCACCAAGTACGCTCTCATCGGCGTCATCATCCACGAGGTCGGCCACAACTACTTCCCCATGATCGTCAACTCCGACGAGCGCCAGTGGACCTGGATGGACGAGGGCCTGAACTCCTTTGTGCAATACCTCGCGCAGGAGGAGTGGGAGCAGGACTACCCGCAGAGCCGCAACGAGCGCGAAGTCACCGCCTACATGCGCCTCAACGATCGCGTGCCGATCATGACGAATTCCGAGTCCATCCTCGATCTGCGCAACAACGCCTACACCCAGCCCGCCGTCGCCCTCAACCTCCTGCGCGAGCACGTGCTTGGCCGCGAGCTGTTCGACCACGCCTTCAAAATCTACTCCCAGCGCTGGATGTTCAAACGCCCCGCGCCGGCCGACCTTTTCCGTACCCTGGAAGATGCCTCCGGCGTCGATCTCGACTGGTTCTGGCGCGGCTGGTTCTACAGCGTCGATCACGTCGATGTGGCAATCGACGAGGTGAAGTGGCTGCAGCTCGACAGCCGCGACCCCGCCGTGGAGAAACCGCTGGCCAAAAAAGAAAAGGACGACCTGCCGCAGACCCTCACCCGCCAGCTCAACGCCGATGTGCCCAAACGCATCAATGCCTTCCCCGCCTTGAAGGACTTCTACGACGACTACGACGAGGCCACCGTCCTGCCCAGCGACCAAAAGAAATACGACGGCCTGCTCAAGGAGCTGCGCGACGCCAAGATCGACCCCGCCCTGCTCAAGACCGGGCGCAATTTCTACCTCATCGAGTTCTCCAACGTCGGCGGCCTCGTCATCCCGCTGATCTTGGCGCTCGAGTTCACCGACGGCAGCAAAGAGGAAATGAAACTGCCCGCCGAAATCTGGCGCTTCAACACGGAGAAAGCCCGCAAACTCATCATGACCAGCAAAGAATTAAAATCCATCGTCTTCGATCCGCGCCAGGAGTTGGTGGACTGCGACATCGAGAACAACTTCTGGCCGCGCCGCCCGGTGAAGACCCGCTTCCAGCTCTACAAAGACGAGCAGGCCAAGAACCCCATGCGCGAGCTGAAAAAGAAAGCCGAGCCCGCACCCAAACCCGAGGCCGCGAAAGAGCTGCCATGAATCACAGTCGCTGGTGTCCAGGCTTTAGCCGCCGCCTTCCCCTCCTGCTCGCCTGCTGGCTGGTGCTGCCAGCCTTGACGCGCGCCCACGACGCCCACGACTCCATCGCCGAGGCCACCCTCAACCGCGACAGCCAGCGCCTCGAAGTGACCCTCAGCGTCCACGCCGCCGATCTCGAACGCGCCCTCAGCGCCGCTGCCCAACTCCCCGTCTCCCTGGAAAAAGACGACCCCGCCGCGCTCGACCCCCGCATCCTCGCCTATCTCGCCGCCGCCTTCCGCGTACGCGATGACCAAGGCACCGCGCTGCCGCTCGAGTGGGTCGGGCGCGAGCCCGGCGCCGACCCCGCGCATCAGACCCTCCTCCTCCACTTCGCTGTCGTCCTGCCCGCCACCTCCAGCGCCCTCACCCTGCACCAGCGCACCTTCTGCGAGCTGCACGCCGACCAGATCAACCTCGTCGAATTCCGCGATGGCGACCGCAAGCAAACCCTCGGCTTCTCCCCCCAGCACGGCGCCAGGACCATCCCCTTGTAACCCCGCTGGTGTATAGGCTTCAGCCGATCAAATCAAACAAACCCACTCACATTTTCCTCCCCATCGCCTAAAGGCTAAACACCAGCCATCCGCCCGCCATGACACTCCGCCACCTCCTCCTCCCCCTGCTCGCCACCAGCGTTTTTGCTGACGACATCAAAGACTTCAGTAGCGGTCTCGCCCTCCATGCAGGTTTCCCAGTCCTGGAAGACATGATCAAGCAAAATGAGATCACCGGAGCCGTAGTTGCCGTCGGCAACACTGGCGGCAGTTCTTACGGCCCCGTTGGCAAAGCCGACCTCGCCACTGGCCGCCCCATGACTGCCGACACCCTCTTCTGGATCGCCTCCATGAGCAAGCCCGTCACCGGCGCCGCTCTGCTCATCTTGCAGGACGAAGGCAAGCTCAAGGTCACCGACCCCGTCGCCAACTACCTCCCCGAGTTCGCCGCCTTGAAGACGCCGTCCGGCAAGCCCGCCAACCTCACCCTCACCCACGTCATGACCCATACCTCCGGTCTCGGCGAAGGCAGAGGTCCCGCCGCCGACCGCGCCCGCACCCTGGCCGACCTCGTCCCCACCTGGCTCGCCGACCCCATGCAGTTCGAGCCCGGCAGCCAGTGGAAGTACTGCCAGTCCGGCATCAACACCGCCGCCCGCGTCGTCGAAGTCGTCAGCGGCATGAGCTTCGACGCCTTTCTCGAGACGCGGCTTTTCAAGCCCCTCGGCATGCCCGATACCACCTTTTATCCCAGCGCCGACCAGATGCAGCGCCTCGCCACCGGCTACGCCAAAAACAAGGACACCGGCGCCCTCGAGCCCGCCCCCGCCCGCTTCGACCTCAGCACCCGCGAGCGCCCCCCGCTCGGCAACGGCGGCCTCTTTTCCACCGCGCCCGACTACCTCCGCTTTTGCCAGATGCTGCTGAACAAAGGCGAGCTCGACGGCACCCGCATCCTCAGCCCCGAGGCCGTCAAAACGCTCTCCACCGTCCACACCGGCGACCTCCCCACCGGCTTCTTCCAAAACGACACCTTCGGCCACTATGGCGACCACTACGGCTGGGGCATCGGCGCCTGCGTCTTGAAGGAACCGCACCCCGGCGCTCCCGAAGCCCTCTCCCCCGGCAGCTTCGGCCACGGCGGCGCCTGGGGCACCCAGGCCTGGATCGACCCCGTCCAGCAGCGCATCTACCTCCTCATGGTCCAGCGCGCCAACTTCCCCAACAGCGACGCCAGCGAAGTCCGCCGCGTCTTCCAAAACGCCGCCGCCAAAGCCCTCGACCAACCCGGAAAACCCCACCTCCCCCAGCGCTGACGCCACCGGAAGGGAGCGCGCTTGCTAAGATGCCGTTCCCTGCTTCACCAATCCAACGCAGAGCATCCAGGCTCCAAACAGGACAATCACCACGTTCTTGACGCCCTTGACACCTTTGTTTCCCATCAACTAGTTCTGCCAATTTATGAAAGCAGCTCTCTTTCTCTCGCTAGCCTGCTTGAGCTTTGCTGTTCACGCTCAACAGGCCGAGCGCTCCATGAAGATTGAACTGTCGAAGTCCAAATCCGATGCAGTATTCAGCCTTCGCGATTTGATCACATTCAACCTCGTGGTGACCACCAAGAGCGTAGAGGATCAGAACGCACTGGAGCGCTTGACCGTGGACGATTGGCGATATGACGAGCCGAACTATTTTTCCGACGGCAGAGTACCCAATGTCATTCTCCATGTGGAGCGCAAGCAGAGAGACGGAGGCTGGGAGTCCGTTCCATTCCGTGCCTCATCGCATGGTGGTGGAGCGAATTTGGAGCGTCTTGATGCCGATGTTACCATCGAAGTCTTTCCCGGTTCATCGAATATTCAGGCTGCATTAGTGCTTCAGCTAGCCAAGAAGGCTATGGCAGAAAAGAAACCTGATGAAGAACTGAAGAAGGACCTGACGGGACTTCAAAAAGCATTCAGAACTGAATCGTTGGGGGAGTTTCGGCTTACCGCTACCTACAGCGGCGTTCTACGTGGGGGCGGACGCGTCATTTTGAAAGCCCCACCCATAGAGTTCAAGGTCCAAGAAGCCCCATGAACGAACCATCAACGTGAAAATGCCAGGCATCTTCCTTTGTTGTAGTTGGGGTTGAAAAAATCTGCACGGGGCGGGTAAGCGGGTTGTCCGGGGCCGTCTTGTTCGGCTACCCGATCAACTTTCCAAGCGCGAACGCTCCCGCTGTAATCGCCGCCAGAGCACCCAGAATTGTCCAAAGTTGGGCTGGCTTCATGGAGGTGAATATTTCGCCAACAGTCAGACTCGCTACATCAATTTTGCGTTGCCGCGTCGCGGTGTCCTCCAACCCTGCGCTTCCAGTCGGCAAAAACACCAATGAACTGCTTCTTCCCAAAAGTGGCGGGATCAAGGTCGACCCGCTGAACATACCAGTCATAGCCGGTTTCCAGGAGTCCCTCGTCACGAGCGCCATTTTCGACAATCACCAGTAAGGGATGCCCCAGAACGTAAGCCATTGCTGCCTCGATTTGATTCCAAACTGTCGGCAGGATATGGTTCGAAATCTTCTGCTCTTCGGGAGATCCCCTTCTCTCAATTCCATCGACAACGCGAACCCTTTCGAATGCCACGATCACAGTGCCAACGCGCTCACGAAAGCCCCTTGTTCAGGACAAACGGTTCTCCCAACGCTAATGAATATGCTGTGTGCCATGGATCTTAAGTTTTCAGCCGAACAGTGTCATTAGCGCACTCAATATCGAGTATTCGGATATTGAGGCGGTTTTCTGGTGGGGATTTTGGGGGTTGGGGCTTAAGCCTTCTGTCAAAAGGTGGGGGAGAGAAAAGGATTGCCCTGGCGGCGGCAGAGAATAGGCTGGGAGCATGACCTTGACCGCCGTTTTGACACCGGATCCCGAGGGAGGCTACGTGGCGCACAATCCCGAGACGGGCACCACCACGCAGGGAGATTCCGTGGCCGAGGCCCTGGCCAACCTGAAGGAGGCGACGGAGCTGTTTCTGGAGGAGTTTCCTTTTGAAGCGAGGGGTCCGGCGCTGATGACGACGTTCGAGGTGGCCCATGCCTAAGCTGCCCAGGATCAGCGGCCGGGAGTGCATCGCGGCTTTGCAGCGGATGGGCTTTGAGATCGTCCGCCAAAAGGGCAGCCATGTGGTGATGCGCTGGGGCGCGTCGGGCTGCGTGGTGCCCAATCACCCGGAAATCCGAGTGGGTTACGCTGTCCGGCATCTTGAAGCAAGCCAGTGTGCCGGTGGAGGCGTTCATTGAGCAGCTTTGAAGTGCGCAGGGAGCGCGCAAATGCCTGAGTAAGCGACACATCGGCGGGGGATGATTACTGGTTCGTCCGGGAAGTGGGTGCGTTTTTTCCGTTCGGTGGCAGGAGGGCGCGAAG
>CAZKMS010000100.1:14061-21617 GCA_964553805.1 uncultured Verrucomicrobiaceae bacterium | reverse complement strand
TCCACCTCCTCCCGCGTCGGCACCTTGTGGCGCTCGACGCGGACTTTGGCGTAGCGCTGGATGCGCTGCATGAGGAAAATCTCGCGCCCGCTCACCAGGCTGATCGCCTTGCCGCTGCGTCCGGCGCGGCCCGTGCGGCCGATGCGGTGGACGTAGTCCTCTTCGTCATAGGGCAGATCAATGTTCACCACGAGATCCACGTCATCCACGTCTAGCCCGCGCGCCGCCACGTCGGTGGCCACCAGCACTTCGATGTTGCCGCTGCGGAAATTTTTCATCACGCGATCCCGCAGCGTCTGGTTGAGGTCGCCATGCAACCGGTCCACGCTGTAACCGCGCGCCAGCAGCGCGTCGGTCACGTCATCGACCATGCGCTTGGTGTTGGCGAACAGGATGGCGAGGCGCGGGTCTTCCATGTCCAGCAGGCGGCACAGCACCTCCAGCTTCGAGCGGCTATGCACTTCGTAATAGCGCTGCTCGATGGTCGGCACCGTCAGCGCCTTGTGCTCGATGGTGATCCACACCGGATTGTTCGTGTAATTGTCGATCAGCGTCTTGATCGGCCCGGCCAGGGTGGCGGAGAAAAAGATGGTTTGGCGATCATGCGGCAGCGCGGAGACGACGCGGTCGATCTCGTCCTTGAACCCCATGTCCAGCATCTCGTCCGCCTCGTCGAAGACCAGCGTCTGGATGGCGTCGAGCCGCAACAGGTCGCGCTCGATGAAATCAATGACCCGGCCCGGCGTGCCGACGACGATTTGCGCGCCGTGCTGGAGCGCGCGGATTTGGCGGTCATACGATGCGCCGCCGTAAATCGGAACCGCTTTCACGCCCATCATGTGGGCGGTGAGCTTGTGAATCTCCTCGCAGACCTGGATCGCCAGCTCCCGCGTCGGGCAAAGGATGAG
Source organism: uncultured Verrucomicrobiaceae bacterium (assembly GCA_964553805.1). GTDB lineage: Bacteria > Verrucomicrobiota > Verrucomicrobiia > Verrucomicrobiales > Verrucomicrobiaceae > JAGRPD01. Next base: position 20,709 of record CAZKMS010000100.1, on the reverse strand, counting down.
CACCTGCACGCCGCGTTTCTGCGGATTCAGGCGTTGCAGGGCGGGAATGGCAAAGGCCATGGTCTTGCCGGAGCCGGTTTGCGACTGGCCGACGACGTCCCGGCCTTCGAGGCCGGGAGGAATGGCTTGCGCCTGGATCGGCGCGGGCTGCTCGAAGCCGAGCGCTTCGATGGCTTTGAGGAGGTCGGGTGAGATGCCGAGTTCGGGGAAGGTTTGTTTATCCATGAGGAGGGGGCGGAGGATGCGTGTTCGGAGTCAATGCGGCGTTATTACGGCCGCCCAAAACCGGCCGGAGGCCCTGCGATCATCTTCCGTACCTTGAACTCGGCAGCGCCTAGCGGGCGGCAGCCGCAGAACCAGTCATGAACATCGGCCCCAAAACGGGGAGCGGCTCAAGCAGGAGCCGGGGCGGATCATTCCACAACTGGCGCGGAGCGCAAGCAGAAGCAAGCTGCCCGGCAGGGCGAGCTGAATTTTTTCAAAATTTGGAAAGATTGAATATATGTTTTTACAATTTGATAAAGATAGTTTATATTTGACCAAAGGATTCCAATAAATAAGAGCTAATTAATTATCAAAAATATAAATTTTATCTCAATTGCATTGCAATTATGAAATGACCCTGTTTCTGTTCTGATGTGGCAGACAAATTCGCCCGGTTTTTCTCACAACTTCTCCTGACACCATGATGATCTCCCAAGGCACTCCGCAAAGTCCCGACCTTCTCGAGGGCGGCGTCGAACTCTTCGACTTCCAGTCGGCGCTCCAGCAATGGATCGCGCAAGGGGGGCCGCGGCCACAGGAGTATGCGACGCTGAACCGGGCGATCCGCAGGCTCGGGGATCAGGTGCGGGCCGGGGTGGTGCCCGGCGCCGAGGTGCGCCGGATCATGAAGCAGGTCGCTCTGGAGCGCTTTCAAGGCACCATGCAGGCCGCCTCCGTTCTCAAAAAGCATGGCTACAGCGGTGATTTTGAGATCATTGACGACATCTACCAGATGCGGATTGCGGAGGATCCGGCATTGCGGCGCTGGGATCTCTATTTTCATGCGCAGGCGGCTCCGTGCGCGGTGCGCAACCGCAAAACCTATTTCCATCAATTGCTTCGCAGTGTGGCGGCGCGCAGCGAGCCGTTACGAGTGCTCAACATCGCCAGCGGCCCCGCTCGCGACCTGCGCGAATGGTTCGACGCCAACCCCGGTTCGGCTGTCCACTTCGATTGCATCGAACTGGACACCAAGGCCATCGCTCACGCCCGGCATTTGTGCGCGCCTTATCTGGATCGCATCACCTTTCATCACCAGAACGCGCTCAAGTTTGTGCCGCTGGACAAGTACGATCTGATCTGGTCGGCGGGGCTTTTTGACTACCTGACAGACCGGCTGTTTGTGCGGCTGCTGCGCTCGCTGCAGCCTTTCGTGAAAGAGGGCGGCGAGGTGGTGATCGGCAATTTTTCGGAGTTCAACGCCAGCCGTGACTACATGGAATTGATGGGGGATTGGCATCTGGAGCACCGCAGCGAGGAGCGCCTGCAGCGCTTGGCGGAGAATGCCGGCGCTGCCCAGCGCCAGATCGAGGTGCGCTGGGAGCCGGAAGGCGTGAATCTATTCTTGCACGTGCATCGTCATTGAGGGTGGAATTCGCCTGAACTTTGGCTTCCCATGCGCCGCTGCTTCCCGCAAGATGCGCGCCCATGAGAGCCGACGACAATCCCTACGTCATCACCGCCGAACGTGTGCTGGAGCCGCCGGTGCATTGGTGGGAGCGCCTCAAATTTCTGGGGCCGGGATTGATTTTGACGGCGTCGATCGTCGGCAGCGGCGAGTTGATCACGACCACGCTGCTGGGCGCGCAGGCGGGCTTCGTCTGCTTCTGGGTCATCCTGGTGAGCTGCCTGGTCAAGGTGGCGGTGCAGGTGGAGTTCGGCAAAAATGCGATCTACAGCGGCCGTCCCACCATGCTCGCGCTCAACGGTTTGCCGGGGCCGAAGTTCGGCAAAGCCAATTGGTCGATCTGGTTGTGGCTGCTGCTGATGCTGCCGAAGATGCTGCAAGTGGGCGGCATCGTCGGCGGGGTCGCTCTGGTGCTGCGTGAGGTGTGGCCGGGTGCGAGCACGAGCTGGATGGTCTGGCCGGTGGGATTGAGCGCCTCGCTGCTGGTGTGGAAAGGCGGTTACAAACTCATCGAGCGGGTGTGTGTGGTGCTGATTTGCCTGTTCACCCTGTTCACGGTCGCTTCATTGGTGGCGGCACAGTTCACGCCTTATGCCGTCACTTGGTCGAACGTGGCCAGCGGCTTGACCTTCACCCTGCCAGCCGGGACGTTGATGGTGGCGCTCGGCGCCTTTGGCATCACCGGCATCGGTGGTGATGAGATCATGGCCTACAACTACTGGCTGATTGAAAAGGGCTACGCCAGTCACACCGGCCCGCGCCAGGACAACGACCAGTGGCGCCGCCGCGCGCGGGGCTGGATCAAGGTCATGCAATGGGACGCGCTCGTGTCCATGCTGATCTACACCCTCGTCACCATCGTATTTTACCTGCTCGGCGCGGCGGTGCTGCACCGGCAGGGTTTGATTCCCGCCAGCGACCAGCTTGTCGGCACCCTGTCGAAGATGTACACGGAGTCGCTGGGCAAGGGGGCCAGTGGCATTTTTCTGGCCGGAGCTTTCGTCGTGCTGTTTTCCACTGTGATTGCCGCCCTCGGCGCTTGGACCCGCATGTTCTCGGACGCTTTCGCTCAGCTTGGTTTGCTCGATTTCTCGGATCGCCGCCAGCGTACACGTCTGATCACGGTGCTGGCCTTCGTCATCCCGCTGTGCTGGGCGACCGCGTTTCTCTTTTATAAGGACCCCGCTTTCATGGTGGTGGTCGGCGGATTGGCCACGGTGGTGATCCTGCTCATCGTCGCCTTTGCCGCGGCCTGGTTTCGTTATCGTGAGCTGCCATCCGCCTTCCAACCCAGTTGGGTTTACGATGCCTGGCTTTGGCTCAGCATTGCAGCGATCAGCCTGGTCGGGGTTTATGGCTTGCTGAAGGCGCTGCGGGTGGTGTGAGTGAGGTTTTATCCTGGATTCGTGAATAAGGAAAACAGGAATGCAGGATAAGGGTGATGGAACGGACTTGCCCGGCAGAGTTGCCAACTCACCTTTTGAGTGAAGGGCGGAAAGTCCGCCGGCGCTTGGATTCACACTCCTTTTCTTGATTTCCTGCCTTCCTCTTTTCCGTTTTAAGTTTATTGCCCCCGCATGCCTTTTCGAGAATGAAGGTGGTGATCAATGGTTGTGCTTTTGATCCGGCCAGATGGGGGCGGTGCGGCGTGCGGGGCGGCCGGCCTCACAGAGGCCAGCTTGGCTGCCGGCGCAGCAGCTTTCCGGCCCGGATCAGCAGGATCAGCAGCACGCCGGCACTCACGGTGGCCGTGAAGGGAAAGACCGAGCGAATGAAATCCGCGTCCATCTCCTGCTGGACACAAGCCCAGGCGACGCTGGGGGGCAGCGGTGCGAGCCAATGCAAGGCTGCGCTTTCATTCATTCCCGGACGGTTGGCCGTCAGCAGCACCACCAGGAAGGCGAGCGCAAACAGGAGATGCAGCAGCCAGTACAGCAGGAGGCGCTGCCGGATGCGGTTGAAGCGGGTGAGGATCAATGCCGGAGTGAGCACCGCACCGATGAAAATCACAAAGCCGCGGTTCATCGTGGCGAAGTCCTCCGGGTCTGCGTAGGGCACGCCATAGGCGGCACCGAGGTAGATCAGCGCGAAAACGATCAGGGCGAAGAACAGGCCGCTGGCCCAGCCGGGTTGAAAACAGAACCACAGGCGCCGCTTGAAAACGTGGCCATTGGCTTCCTGCGCCTCCACCAGCGCCTCCGCCACGGACCAAAGCACCAGCGGCGCAAGCAGTCCGAGAATGCGGAAATCAATGCCGGTGGTCTGATGCAGCAGCCAAACGGCGAGCATCACCACCACCGTGCCCAGGGCGAGCGCGCGTTTTTGCGGGGTGTAGGTTTCCGCCTGGGTGGAGAGATGACCGGCGGCCTGCAACAGGAAGAACCAGCAGTGGGCCGCGAGCAGAATGAAACCGGCGGCAAGTGAAGGACCGATGCCACCCGACCAGGAAAAGCCGCCAAAGGGGCCGCGGCCGCCGAAGACGGACATCAGAGCGATCATTTGCCCCACCGAGAGCATGAACAGCACGGAAACGATCACGATCACGATGCGCAGGCCCGGTTTGAGCGTGGATGCGGCAAGTCCGGCGGCGGTGAGCACCAGGGAGAGCGCCAGCAGCGAAACGAGGTTGGTCAGATCGCCCGCCAAATTCACTCCGCCGAAGAAGTAACGCAGCACAAAATACGGCAGGATCGCCAGCACGAGCAGCAGGCTTTGCACGCTCAGTGCCAGCCATTTTCCCAGCACGATGCGCAGTGAGCGCATGCGGGTCATTTGCACCAGTTCGAGCGTTTGCAGCTTGGTTTCCTCCACCACGGACTGCAGGGCGCGGCCGGGCATGAAAAACACCAGCGGCAGCCAGAGCATGAACCAGAAAAAGCCGCTCAAGGTGTCCACGCCGCCGCTTCCCGGCTGCATGCCGCTGAGCGCGGCGAGCACGAAGATGAAGGCCATGCCGCCTTGCAGCAGGGTGGCAATCGCGACAAATGCCCTGCTCTTCAAGCCCTGGCGCAGTTCCTTGACGACGATGGGGCTGAGCCAGTCTGGAAAGTCATTGGCGGGCAGGGCGGGACTGGCGCTGGCAGTGGCTGCGGACATGGCGTTGCGAGTTTTCCGCGGCCTTGTCAGTCCGCGGATCAGCCAGACTGAACTCGAAATCGCCCGAAGGGTCAAGACTGCGGGAAGAAAAGACAGCGCGAGACTCAGCGTTGACAGTGGTGACCCGTTTTCCCAGATTCGATCAAGCCGCCATGAACCCACGCCAAATCGCTTTTCTCTTTGCCTCGCTGACTTCAACCGCCCTCGCCGGCAACCAGCACCTGGTTTTCCTCGGCACCTACACCAATGGCAAGAGCCCCAGCAAAGGCATCTACCGGGCGACTTTCAATTCGGAGACGGGCGAGCTTGGCGGTCCGGTGCTGGCGGCGGCGGCGGGCAGCCCGAGCTTTTTGACGCTGGCGCCTTCGCGCGAATTTCTTTATGCGGTGGGTGAGGTCGCGGGCGAAAACGGCAAGGGCGTGTCGGCCTACCGGCTGACGCTGCCCGCTGGCGAGTTGACGCCGCTCAACCGTGTCACCGCCGTCGGAGAGGGGCCATGCCACATCAACACGGATCGCGCAGGCAAAATGGTGGGCATTGCCAACTACGGCAGCGGCAGCGCGGTGAGCTACCAGATCCAAGCGGATGGCGCTTTGAGCGAGCCTGTGAGCTTTCACCAGCACGCGGGTTCCAGTGTGAATCCGCGCCGGCAGGCCGGGCCGCATGCGCATTCGATCAATTTCAGCCCGGACAATCGCTTCGCTTATGTCTGTGATCTCGGGCTCGACCAGGTGTTGATCTACAAGGTGGATGCGGCCACCGGTGCGTTGACGCCGAATGAGCCCGCTTTTGTGCGCACGCCGCAGGGTGGCGGACCGCGGCATTTGGCGATCCACCCAGGTGGCAAATTCGTCTTTGTGAACAATGAATTGTCGATGGCGGTCACGGTGTTTGAGCGCGATGTGGAAACCGGCGCTTTAACTGAGCGGCAAACCGTTTCCACCCTGCCGGAGGGTGAAGGACCAGGCGACGGTTTGAGCACGGCGGAGACGGTGGCGCATCCGAACGGGCGCTTCGTCTATGTCTCCAATCGCGGCCACGACACCATCTCCGTGTTTGCTTGTGATCCTGACTCGGGCAAATTGACGCTGGTGCAAAACGCGCCGGCGGAAGGCCAAACCCCGCGCAATTTCAACCTGGATCCGAGCGGGCGCTGGATGCTCGTGGCGCACCAGAAATCCAACAGCGTGGCGGTGCTGAAAGTGGACGAGGAGACGGGCAAACTCAGCTTCACCGGCCAGAAGCACGAGGTGGGCGCGCCGGTGTGCGTGCGTTTTGTGACGCTGGACTGAAAACGAGGTTTGTTATTTGGCCGCGACCTTGAGGGTGCTTTGCCAGTCGCGCCACAGCCAGCGCAGGGCGTCGGGCAGGCGCGGCGCCATGCCGCGCGTGCCGTGGAAACAGGGCGTCCACTCGAGGTGGGAATCGTAGCCCTGGTAGGCGAGTGCTTTGGCCATCAATTTGTTGGCGGTGGGCCAGTGGCCGAACGGGTTGTCGAGGTCATTTTCGCCGCCGAGCAGATAGATGCGCAGGGGTTTGCGCTCGCTGAGGCGCACGAGCGAGGGATAGGCGTGGCCGCCGCGCAGATCGACAAAGCTGCCGACCCAGGACAGCACCTTGCGGAAGCGATCCGGCCGTTCCCAAGCGGCGGTGAAGGCGCAGATGCCGCCGGAGGAGCCGCCTGCAATCGCACAGGCTTCCGGGTGATCAAGCCACCCGGCCTGGTAACGCTGGCGCACTTCCGGCAGGATTTCCTCCAGCAGCAAGCGCACGTAGGCGTCGCCGAGCGAATCGTATTCGAAACCGCGGTTGGCGGCTTTTTCGCCCGGCTTTTGATTCGGACGACGCCCGGGATCAATGAAGACGCCGATGAGTGGCGG